>NZ_JBEOVL010000058.1:0-38840 GCF_040295485.1 Streptomyces sp. NPDC002793
CGGGTCGGCCGGGCCTCGGCTGCTCGTACAGCAGCCCAGGGCCACCGGCCCTGAACACGACGAACCCCCGGGCGGGCATGCCCGGGGGTTCGTCTTCGCAGCTCACCCTCCATCGAAGGGGAACTACGCATGCACAGGATGACATCCACTCAGGCCCGGCACACACGCCGGGCCGTACTCCAGGCCGCGGTCGATGCCGGTGCCCGCTGCACCGGCATGGACCTCGACCTCTGGTTCCGCGCCGATGACGAGCCTGACACCGACTGGCACGCCCGCTGCCTCGAGGCGATCCGCCTCTGCACCGGCTGCCCGATGCGGGCCGCGTGCGAGGAGCTCGCCCTGCGCAACGGCGACGGCGAAGCGGACGCCGACGACCTGGTGCGCGCCGGCCTGACCGGTCCCGAGCTCGCGGCCGTGCGTACCGCCCAGGCCGAGCGCCTGGCCCTCGCGGTCGACGCGGACCGGGACACCGAGGGTCGCCAGCTCGACACGCTGATGGCCCAGCTCCACGCCGAGGCCAGCTTGAACCCAGACTCCAGCCGCAACGGCGGCCGACGCGCGATCGCGCTGCGGACTTCTACACAGAACCACCGGCTCCGCACCCTCGCCACACAGATCCGCCAGATCCGCACCGTCCGCCGCACCCGCAACGGCTGGGGGGTGGCGGGATGAGCACCACCACCCTCACCCCCCGAGCCGGGACGATCGAGGACATCCGGCGCGAGGATGACTGCAAGGGCTACGAGCGCGACGAGACCGACCAGTTCCATCAGCTCGTCGGCCGCCTGGTCGCCGCCGGCGACACCCGCGCCAAGTCCGCCGGCCGCCGCCAGGCGCGCCGCACCCTCGCGGAGATGGCGCCGGGCTACGACCGCCAGCCGGTTCTGCGTATGAACCGGCCGCTCACCTTCCGGTCGGCGAACGACGCGTGCGGGCTCTGCAACCGGTGGAACTGCGGCGGGTTCGACTGCCCGCCCGGCGCCACCGCTTCGGCCTCGGTCGAGAGCAACCAGTTGCAGTGCGACCGCTGCCAGGGCTGGTTCGGCTACACCGGCTGGACCTGCCCCGCCTGTCTCGCAGTGGGCGCTCAGATGGCACTGCCCATGAGGCCAACCCCGCATGAGCGTGACGGCCGTACGGAGCCCTCTCCGGCACCGGCTCGCCCACACTCCGCCCTACCTGAAGGGCACCAGCCCTGACTCGGCACATAGTGACCGCCCGCGCCGCTCAGCACCTCGCGGCGTGGGCGGTCACCGTATGCGGCCTGGGCACCCGGTCGCCGACACGTACCCCGTACCGCTGAGAGGCGCCACGTCCGATGGCCGATGACCTGCACACCCGCTACATGGCCGCCGCCAACACCTGGGACGCGCACCGTGCGGGCTGCACCACCTGCCAGCACACCACCCCCTGCAAGACGGGCGCCCCGCTCTTCGAGCGGTTCGCCCGCCTTCAGGACGCCTATCTGAACCGCCATCGCTCTACCTGACTGCGGGACAGGGCCGGCGGTAACTTCCGTCCGTCCTGCAGTACTGCCACCGCCCGGCCGCCCGCACAACGGGCGGCCGGTTTCCGTACGCCTCCAGCCCGGGAGAGCCCCGGGCCCGCATACCCGCAGGAGAGCCCCATGGAAAGCAGCCACCAGCTCGACACCGCGACGACCCCCACCGGTGCTTCCCGGATGCCGGACTCGCTGTGCACGCACACCCCGAAGTGCCCGACGGCCGCCAGCTCGGACCGCGAGGCCGCGCAGGTCGTGGCCGCTCACCCGGAGCAGGGCTGGAGCCTGCTGTGCAACGGCCTCCTGCTGTTTGAGGACACCGGGGAGCTGCTGCCCGACGGGCAGATCATCGCCCCGCACCGGCCCCTCGCCACGGTCGCGGCCTGACGGCTGCCTGATCCGCCCGCACCGACCGCCAACTACCTGGCGGCTGGGTCGGGCGGTGACGGGGAGCCGGACAGACCGGACCGCCGGCCCCACGCCGGTACACGCGATACGAGGAGACCCCATGGCACAGCAGCCGCAGCCGCAGACGCAGCCCGCCGTACGACCGCAGACCCGCTACCTCAAGGGCGACCTGGTCCTGTTCCGCGACATCGAAAGGTTCTGGCTCGGTCTGCCCGGCCACACGTTCGTCGGCCGGGTGGAGCGGTCCTGGACGAATGTCCACAACGGCAAGCTCCTGTACGACCTGATGGAGCTCAACGCGAGCGGCAACCGCGCCCGCGGTGGGATCGACCCCGACTACATGCGGCCGCTCCCGGCGACGGACGCGATGCGCGACATCGACACCGCGCCGCTGAGCGAGACGGACACCGGGGCGATGACTCCGGCCGCCGTCGCCTGGCTGCGCCAGCACCTCGCGCAGCACAGCGGCGCGTTGCCCGTCCGGCGCTGACCGGCCCAGCACAACGGCCTTCCGGGTCCCCGGCATTAGAGCTGCCGGGGTCCCGGAGTGCCTGGTTACGACCTTACCCACCGCCGTAGATCCACGGTGACCTCTTGCACGAGGCGCCCGGAAGAGAGAGGACACCCCCGTGGCCACCAAGTCCGCCACCCGCCGCAGGCGCGAGCCCGCAGTGAGTACGAAGCCCCGCGCCGGGCGCGCCAAGGCCCCAGCGACGTCGGCCTCCGTTCCTGCCCAGGCCGTCGCCCCCGAGGCCACCGTTCCGCTGGTGTACCCGGAGGCCGACCCGGTCGTGGCCGACGCCGCCGACCGCGCCGCAGACCTCCGGGACCTGGCTGCCGACGACGTTGCGCGGATCCTCGCCGACGGCCAGGTGCTCGCCACCGAGCTGCTGGACGGCGCCCGCTCCGAGGCGGCCTCGATCAACGAGGCCGCCAACGCGGAGCAGTCCCGCCTCCTGGCCGCCGCGGCGACGGACGCCGACCGGGTCCGCACGGAGGCCGCCACCACCGCGGCCGCCGACGCCGACCAGGTCTGCGACGCCGCCGAAGCGACGGCGCAGCAGCTGCTCGCCGACGCGCGCGCGGAGGCCGACACCGTCACGGTGACGGCGGCCGGTGAGGCCGAGAAGGTCCTTGCCGACGCCAACGCGGTTGCCGAGCAGCTGCTCGCCGACGCCCGCCGCCAGGCGCAGGAGGTCGCCACCACGGCGGCCGCGCAGGCGGAGCAGGTCCGCACCGAGGCCGCGCAGAGTGCCGCGAAGGCCCTCGCCGACGTGGAGCAGGCGCGCACCGAGCTGCTCGCGGCTGCGGAGCGCACTGTGGTGGACACCCGTACCCGGGCCATCGCCGACGCCGACCGGCTCCTTCAGCAGGCTCGGGGTGAGGCTGAGCGGCTGCGCGAGAGCGCGGACGCCCAGGCCGCGCAGGTGAAGGCCGGGGCGGAGAAGGCGGCAGCCGAGCTGCGTGAGGACGCCACCCGCGAGCGGGAGGCCTCTCGTGCGGATGCGGCGCGTGCGCGCACGCTCGCCAAGGAGGACATCGGCCGGCTGCGGGCGACGGCGGCCGAGGACGCGGACCGACTGACCCGCACCGCCCGTGAGGAGGCCGACCGCCTCTTGGCCGCGGCCCGCACCAAGCGGGACGCGGACCTCGAGGCAGCCGAGCGGGCGCTGGCGCAGGCCCGGCTGCGGGAAACGGACGCGGACGTCACGCTGAAGGCCGCCGACGACATGGTGGCCGAAGCCGCCGCCCGGATGAAGCGCGCCACCGACCGCACCGAGCAGCGAATCGAGCGCAAGCGCCTCAAGCGCCAGGCCCGCGATGAGCGAAGGGAGGCGAAGGAGACCCGGCAGGGGAAGGCCCGGGAGTTGCGGGCCGCGGACCGCGCTGGCAAGCCGACCGTGGCCGACCGGGTCAAGAAGTTCGTGAAGGTCAACGCGGAGAGGTTGATGGTGATCGGTCCGATCACCGCACCGATGGCCGTCGCGTGGACGGGCCAGGCCGGCTTCGCCGAGGACATCCTCGGTTGGGTCGTCCCGTTCACGATCCTGTTCGCCGCTGCCTGGGAACTGTCCACGGCGTTCGTGGGCTGGATGTACCACCAGGCCCGCCAGGGCGGCGACGCCGGAACCCTCTACCGCGTCAGCACATGGATCTTCGCCCTCGGGGCGGCGGTCATGAACTTCTGGCACGCGTCGGGGATGCCGAAGGAGGGAAGCCGGGTCTGGGACGCGAAGGAGGAGATCTGGACGGAGCAGATCACCTACTGGCACTTCACCCCGAAGGCCGTCGCGTTCGCCGCCATGTCGATCGTCGGCATGGTGCTGTGGGAGCTCTACGCCTCGCTGATCCACCGGCGCAAGCTCCGTGAGGACGGCAGGGTCGCCAAGGCCCGTCCGTCGATCGGGGCGGTCCGCTGGCTGCGCTACCCGGTCCACTCCTTCACCGCGTGGTCCCTGGCGATTACGGACCCGCACCTGACCACGCTGGACCGGGCCTGGACCGCAGCGGGCGCGGAGCTCGCGGACCGCAAGGCGGTCCGGACCGGTCTGGCCCGGCACCGGGTCGTCGTTCCCCGCCTCGCGGCCGACGACCACGGACCGGCAGCCATTCCCACGGTCCTCACCCTGACTCGTATGGACCGGTCCGGACCGCTGGACAGCCTGGTTCCGGTCCGCCCGGTCCAGCACGGCGGGTATCCGGTCCGGTCCGGTCCGGGCGAGCGGAACGCGGTCCAGGGCCCGGTCCGGACCGCTGGGGCCACGGACCGGACCGGCGGACCGGTACTCGCTCTGGAGTCCGGTCCGGACCGGCTGCAGGGCGCTGACCTGCCGACTGGGCGCGGTCCGGCCCGTGGACCTCGGGCCGTGCCCGCCGCCCAGGGCCCGGCGGCCAGCCGGGGAGTGACGGTCCGGACCGCCGACGCCGTGCCCGGACCGCAGGAGTCGGACCGCACCGGACCGGCCGACCAGGAGGACCCGGAAGGCGATTCCGGTCCGGACCGTGGCGAGGACGGCGGTCCGGACCTCACGGTCATCACGCTCACGGACCAGGAGCGGACCGCGCTGGACAGGCTCCGGACCGCGAACGAGCCGCTGAACCGGACCAACATCGCCAAGGCGGTTCGGACCGAGGGCGGCACCATCGCCACGGACCGCGCCGGGCAGATCGCGGTCGCCCTCAAGCAGCACACGGTCCGCTGACCGGACCGGACCGGACCGCCCGTACAACTGTCCTGCCGCACATGGTCGTCCCCGGTCCGCGCTCGCACCCCTGAGCGCGGACCGGGGGCGGCCACGGCCGGCAGGCCGCTCGCCCGCACCGCGCCCCGAGCGCGGACACAGCGGGCCAGGCACAACCCGCCCCGCGCCAGACCGCATCCGTCTCCCCTGCACCTAACTCGGGCGCCGCCCCGAGGGGCTGGAGATCCGCGACGTGGTTCAGGCGCACGAAGGCCCCCTGCTGAAGCGTGATCAGCGGGGGACCTCGGTCTTCTGCTCACGCAAGAAAGGAGCACAGCATGGCACCCACGACGACCGGGCCAGCCCCGAAGTCCGGGAGCTTCACCCGTACGACGACCCCGCCGGCGCCCGCGCTGGCACCCCCCACGGTGATCCCGCCGGCCCTGGAGATCTGGGCGCCCGACCCCCCAACCTGGAGCCAGCGAATGATCCCCAAGGGGATCCGGTCCGCGATGGCTGACCTGGGGCTTTGGCAGGAGCCGCGCCCCTTGAAGCCCTCGTTCCACCTGGCCCAGGTGATCGAAGTCCTCACCCGCTACGGCTGGTGCCAGAGCTTCGATTTCTCCCCCACCGGACGTATGTGCATCAGGGGTGCCCAGACCTTTCTGGAATCCACCGGGCACGTCACCAAGATCGACCGGGGCAAGGCCGTGAATTACCTCCAGTCCCAACTGGCCCGCCAGGGCGTGAACATGCGGTTCTGGGAGTGGAACGACCTTTCCAACAACACCTTTTGGGGTGTGGAGGCCACCATTTCGGCGGCCTCTGACATGGCGCGTAAGAACGGAGACTGAAATGACACCGGACGAAGAGAGGGTATTCGAAGGAATTCAGGCCGGAATGACCTTCGGGAACAGCGCTCCGGACGCTTCCCCGTACGCCGATGAAGGGCCGTACGGAACCCCGGTCGTGCACAAGAAGGCCGGTCTTACCCGCCGTGGAAAGGTTGCTATCGCGGTGGCCGGAGTGGCGATCGTCGGCGGCGGAACCATCTGGTTCCAGGTCCATTCGGCGGCCGTCGCGAAGGACGAGAAGGAGGCCGCCGCCCTTCAGATCCAGATGAAGAAGCTGGAACTGGAGGAAATCAGGATCCGGAACGAGCAGGCACGCACCGACAAGAAGGCCGCCACCGTCTCTGCGGAGAAGGTCCAGGCGGCCGTCGACAAGTGCGTGAAGGACTCTTCCGGCCTGATCGGCAAGGGGTTCGGATCGCCTTCCAGGGGCGAGGTCGTGGCGGACTGCAAGCAGCAGTACGAGACCGCCGACGGGTCCGGCATGCAGGCCGCGGGCAACGTCCAGGACGCCAGCAACACGGGCGGCGGCGGGATCAACTCCCCCGCCCTGCTGGGGCTCGTCGCCGGTGGCGGCCTGGCCGTCGTGCTGTTCGCACGCAAGGGCAAGAAGGCTGACGCATAGTCACGCACGGTGATTAATTACTCCCTCCCTACTCGCGGAGAGCGCCGCAATCGGACTCCCATGGTCAGCCTGATCGGCTGCTCTCCGCTGAGTGAGGGAAGGAGTAAGGAACCATCGCGATCACGGAAAGTGAGGGAATCATGGCGACCGATACGGCGCCCCCGGTCCCCGCGGGGCCCCCCGATCCGCCCGCTGTGCCGGCCGCCAGCACCGCGCCGGCGCCCACCGGAGACACCGGCATCATGGCCGCCCTGATGGCTGCGGTGGAGCCTGCCCGGCCGGTCACCGCGACCGCCGGGGCCAGGCCGGAGGGTGACGACCCGGCCGCGAAGGCGGACCCCGACGGAGTGGTGGACCGCTCCACCCCGGGCGTCACCAGCGAGCAGTTCAAGGCCCCGGAGGATTTGACCGGGGCCGGATCCGACGCCGCCGGTGCCAAGCACAAGGAAGGGGTGTTAAAAACGCTGATCCGGGCGGGCGCGACCCGCTGGGGAAAAGGCGGCGGGACCGCGAACAAGCGGCTGGACCTGGAGAAAGCCAGGGCCGGTGCGCACCAGGTGAAAGAGGCCAGGACCACCACGGTCATGAAGTCGCCTGGACTTCCCACCCGAAACGGCTCCGGAGGGTCCGGTGGAGGGGGCCGTAATTCCGGCGGAAACAGCGGCGGAAATTCGGGCCGGAATTCCACCGGGAACGGCTCCACCGGTACCGGACGCGGCGGAAGCGGCGGCACTACCGGAGGCGGCGGGCGCGGCTCGTCCGGCTCGAATGGGAGTGGCGGATCCGGCAGCGGGCGCGGCACCAGCTCCAACGGTGGCGGAGGTTCGCCGAAGGACACTAGCCTCAAGGGGCCGAAAGGCTCCGCAGGCAAGGGAAAGGACGGCTCCTCGGGGAGTGCGGGGTCCGGTGGAAATACTGGCAAAAACGGAAAGGCCGGTGCCTCCGGAAACGGCGGCGGATCGACATCGGGCGGTTCTTCCGGTGGTAATTCCGGCACCTCGAAGGACAAGACCGACAAGGACAAGGACAAGGGCTCGAAGGCCGACCTGACGAAGGGCGGCGGCGGCCAGGGCTCGGGCGGCTCCTCCGGGAGCAGCGGTGGGTCCGGGAAGAACGGCGGCTTCTCCGGGGGCAGCGGGTCCGGGAAGAGCGGCTCCTCCGGGAGCGGCGGCGGATCCGGTGCGAGCGGCTCCTCCGGCAAGAGCGGCGGGTCCGGCAAGAACGGCGGCTCCGGGAACAGCTCGAACGGGACCGACAACCGGACCCCGCTCCAGCGTTCGCGGGAGGCCGGTCACGGCGACGGCTCCGCGGTCCGCAACGCGGTCGATCACGTGAAGGCGTACGCGCAGGGCACCAAGGACGGCTACCGGGAGAAGAAGGAGGAGAACGGCAAGGAGCACGCCCGGCTGGACAAGGCGCACGCCGACCACAAGGCGAAGCAGCAGGACCCGAAGAAGGACGACCCGAAGCAGCAGGGAACGGCGGTCACCGGGCCCAGCGGCCAGACGATCGTCATCGCCCCGCCGGAGAGAGGAGACGACGGAGTGAGCACGGACGTGAAGCCCCTCCTGGTCAAGGAGATCGACGCGAACACGCTGACCCTGGGCACGGACGGTGCCCGGGGGTCGGTCAGCCGCAAGGAGCTCCGCAACTTCAAGCAGTACGAACGCAAGCTGGAGGCCAAGGAGAACCACCTGGTCAAGGTGGCCGACGCGTGCAAGTCGCTCGAGGCCGCGGCGGAGGACGAGGCGAAGGACTGCCAGGAGCTGGCCGACCAGGCCAAGGCCGTCGAAGGCGGCGAGAAGCTGGCCGCGAAGCTCACGCGGCTGGCTGATGCGGCGAAGGCCCAGGCGACGGAGGCCTCCGAACTCCAGAAGCGCGCGCAGCGGGCGGCGGAGATGTGCAAGGTCGTCATGACCAACATCGGGGCCCGGTACGCGCCGCTGTACAAGGCCGTGGTCGACAGTGACGAGACGAAGCCGGCCGAGCTGCGCTTCTACAACGACAAGGGCTCCTACGCGCCTGCCGCGTAGCACCAGGAGGGACAGAAGATCATGGCGGAGCTGACGTACAAGGCCCTCGTCCGGAAGGTCCAGGACAAGGAGAAGGCCCTGGCCCGCAACGCGGAGGGCGTCAAGAAGGCCGCGGAGAACATCAAGGAGCTGGCCGACGACACCGCTTCCGACGCGGACGCGCTGGGAGCCAAGAGCGTGGACCGTGACTCCCTGGCGGAGTGCCAGGAGCTGTCGAAAATCATCCGCGGCGTGTCGGAGGGCGCGATCACGTACGCGTCGAAGACGGCCGACACCGCGAAGGCAGCGAAGGCGGCAGGTGACCAGGCCCGCACCACGCACGCCGGGTTCCAGGAGGCTTTCGACCGCTCCGACGTGACGGACCTGGAGAAGGTCTCGCGCGACTGGTTCGAGCAGGAATAGCACCACCCAGCACCACCCAGCACCACCCACCATCGGCGCGGCCGGCCCCGGGGATCGCATCCCTGCGGGCCGGCCGCGCCTTTGCGGATCCCCCAACCCAGACAGGAGTAGCCCCCCGATGTCCACCATCACCAAGGCCGTGCCGAACGCGGAGCCGGCGGAGCGCGCCGCCGCGGCGCTCCAGATCGTCCTCCCCGTTGGGGTGGGCATTCTGGCCCCTTACCTGGACCCGAACGCGGCGGCCTACGCCGGGGCCGGCTTCATCGCCGGTGCGACGTTCGCCGGTGCCAACTACATGAACCGCCTTGGTCGCTGGGCGAACCAGCTCCCCGGGATCGACATCGCGCGGGCGCACCGCGACACCATGGGGATCTCCACGATCACCACCGGGATGGGCCTGGCGCTGGGCCAGCTGGGCGGAGCCGAGGCATCTGAAGCGCTGATGGCCGGCGTCTTCGAGCCGACCACCGTTCCGGGGATCCTGTCGTTGGGCTGGTGGGCCGCGGTCGTCTTCACCGGCTGGCGTCTGCGCCGCGTCTTCGGCAGGCAGAAGCTCGAGGTGGAGCAGGCGCAGCCGACCGCGCAGGCCGCCCCCGCCAACACCGGCACCCCGGGCCCGGTGTCTCTGGCCGACAAGATGATCGCGGCCTGGGGGCGTGTGATCAGCGACCCGAAGAACGGTCGCCACCGCAACCAGGTCCTTTCCGACGTCGTGATCTACGCGGACCGGTGGGAGGGACGGGTCACCGCCGCCCTGGGAGACTCGGTGAACGTGTCGAAGGAGGCCGTCTCCAGTCTCTTCGGCCGCTCGGTCGACGACATCACCCTGAAGTACGGGGCGCACTCCGGGGAGGCGTTCATCACCGTCTGGTACACCCAGCGCCCGGAGCTGGACCCCTCCACCCTCCAGGGCGCCTGGAAGCGCGTCCAGGCGCGGGTCCTCCCGAAGACCCACCTGGAGGAGGTCGGCGAGGACGTGAACACCGGCGGCCAGGTGGCGCGCGTCGTGGCCGACGACGACCTCGATGCACTCCCCCGCGTCGTCAACCTCGGGGAGCTGGCCGGAGCGCTGCGCCGCTCCATCGACCTCGTCTCCTACGAGCCGGGACGCCGCGACCCGCGGCGCGCGATCATCCGCATCATGGATCACAACCCGCTGGAGGCCGGCCACGACTTCCCGGGTCTGGACTCCCTGAAGGCCACCCCGGGCGGCTGGGTCAACATCGGGAAGATCGTGAGCGGGTTCCCCGCGAAACTTCAGCTGTTCGACCCGAAGCTGGGCGCCCTGCACGTCGTGATCGCGGGTACCACCGGTTCCGGCAAGGGCGGCACGGGCCAGATGATCAGCCTGGCCTACCACGCCAACAGGATGGCCCAGATCTACGGCGACCCCAAGGGCGCCTCCAACCCCGCGATTCCGAAGATGGCCGCCTACAGCGGCCTGACGAAGTACGGCGCCCTGGGCGCCATGCGGCTGTCCTGGTGGGTGCTCCAGCACCGGATCGACGAGGCCGCCCGCCTGGACCTGAAGAACTTCGAGCCGTCCGCGATGCGGCCGTACTGCGCCACGATCCTGGACGAGGCCGCCCAGATGCTGGCCCCGGGTGCGGAGAGCCGCAAGGAGGCCATCAAGATCGTCAAGGATGGTGCCTCCCTGACCCGCTCCATGGGCATGCCCTGGGTCCTGATCAACCAGACCGTCAACCTGGACCAGTTGGGCGGCGAGCAGGCCATCCGCGCCAACCTCATCGCGGGCGGGACCTGGATCATCCTGCGCACCGACAGCGACCAGGTGAACCTCGGTGACCTTCCCCCCGGCTTCGAGGGTCTGGACCCCTCGCTGATCCCGCCGGTGTGGGTGGAGGAGGACGACGCGCTGGTGTACGACCCGACCATGGCGGAGTCGGACCCGCGCCGCACCTTCGGCCTGGGCTACGTCGCGGCGCCGGGTGGGCGCGCGGGCATGATGCGCATCGGCACCCTGGAAGATGCCACCGAGCACATCCGGCCGGAGAACGTCATGGCTCCGGTCGACGTGCCCTGGTGGGGTGACCAGGCGCGCATGGAGGAGCTGGCCATGACGCCCATCCCCGGCTTCGAGGAGAAGGACGGCGAAGGCGGCACCGGCGAGGCCGGCATGTCGTTCCCCGGTGTCGACCTCCCGAAGGCCAAGGAGCTCACCTCGGAGGAGAAGGTCGTGGCCGCCCTCCGCGACGAGTCCGACCCCATGTACGTCGACATGCTCGACCAAGGCGACGAGATCGGCCCCGAGGACGTCGACTACGTGGAGCGGGGCCAGCTGCAGGCCGCCTGCGGGGTCGCGGAATCGACCTTCGCGAACGTGCTGAACAAGCTGGAGAAGGCCGGGAAGATCCACCGGATCAAGGAAGGAAAGACCTCGAAGGTGGCCCTGGGCCCCCGGCCGGAAAACACCAGCGAAGAGGGCGCCGGGCCGTCGTCTCCCTGAGCCTGGTGTCGCCGTCGAAGTCGGAAGCTGCAACAGACGGTGCAGGACACCGCATCACCGGCACGAGCTCACCCTGCTGTTCGCCGATGCCGGGCATAGCACCGTCACCGCGCACACGGCAGGCCACTGAGCCTTCGCCAACTTGAAGTAGCAGGTCAAAGGGCTGGTGTGACCGGTCTCCGGGGTACTCGTGCTGGTAGTGGGCGGGAGTCTGGGGCAAAGATCATCTGACGGAGTCCCATCGGGGCTCTGACCTGTGCGCATGGGTTGCAAGCCACGGCCCGTCTTGCTGGTCGGCGCATGACATCCTGACTCGGTGCTCCTGAACGATCCTGCAATCAGCGTCGACCTTCGCCCAGTGCGCTACCAGTTCGCCGATGTCCGAGGCGACTCGTATGACGACAACTGGCTGATCATTGATGGCACGGTGACAACTCCCGAGGGGAACTGGTCTTTCGCCGATCCGTGTTTGCTCACGGATGAGGCTCGCCAGATAGCCGCGTGGCTGCGCACGGTGGCCGCGGGGACGGTGGCCGTGACCGAACCTGATGCCGAAGGTGAGCTTTCGCCGGACACCTGGTTCATCGAGCCGCTCGTGGCCTTCAGCCTCGCCGATCGGAGCGAGAGCGGGCACGCGGTAATCCGAATTCATCTGTCCTTGGAGGCAGCGCCCCCGTGGCAACAGAGTGACGACCTGGCCGACATCTACCAGTACGTCGTGGAGGTCAGGATGGACGTTGCGGCGCTGCTTCACGCGGCTGACCAGTGGGACCTCGCCCTGGCTTCCTTCCCGCCCCGCTGATCACACTGTTCATGTGCCACAACCCGACGTATGTTCTCGTAGGATCCACCTCAGCCCCGGGCCGACCGCCTGACACTTCCAGTACGACCGATTCCTGCTCGCAGTGGCCCGGCAGTCTTCTACGATCCGGTGCATGCTGGATCCCGAGTTGCTGGAACGGATCACCGCGCGGCGCGCGGAACTGGACGAACTTGAAGAACAGCTGGCCAAACAGCTCGCAGGAGTGCGGGACGAGCGGGACGAACTCGCCGTCGCCGAACGCGTCCTTGAACGGATGACCTTGCAGCTCGCCGCGGAACGCACCTCTGCCAGGCCGGTGCCCGGGCAGGTAGCTGGCCGGACGGTGATGCTGATCCCTCACCGAGAGCCGGGCACGGACGAAAGCATGCTCCCACCGGACTACCAGCGCATCATCACCGCCGTGCGACAGGCCGCAGGACCCATCATGGCTCGCGAGGTCGGTGAGGTAGTGGGGGTGGACATCAGAGTGAAGGCCAAGCTGGAACCGCTCCGCGGCAAGCTGGTCAGACTCGTCGACCGCGGCTGGCTGCGGAAACTGCCCGACGGCCGGTTCACCACCCGCCTGTGACCGGGAGCACCGCCGCTCGGAGCGACTCCGAACGAGCGTAACCGGATTGCCCCAGTGCCCGTTGAAATTGTATGACGAATACCAGAAAGCGCGCCGAGGACACCTGCCCACTTGCCTACCGGTGCCGTCTGCCGCTGTCCACGAGCACCGTCAACCACCTCGCCGATCTGCTACGGCGCCACCTGAAGGCGATTCGGTCCCGATGGCGGATCCTGCCGCCCGGGAAGATCGCGGTGATCGTCCTGGCCGTACTGCGCCACGACCAGCGTCTGGCCGACATGGCCGGCGGCAACGACGTGTCCGAGTCCACCGTCCGCCGCTGGCGCGACGAGCTGATCAGGCTGCTCGCAGCCCAGGCGCCGCGCCTGGACCGCGCGCTGAAGAAGATTGCCAAGCAGGGCGGGGAGGTGGTTCTGTTCGACGGCACCCTCATCCGCACCAGGCGCCGCACCGGCAAGGCCGACCGGCGGAACTACTCCGGCAAGCACCGCAGCCACGGCCTGCACTTCCTCGCCCTGACCGACGACAAGGGCCGACTGATCTGGATATCCGCCGCTCGGCCCGGCCGTACCCACGACAACACCGCGGCCCGCCACGACCACATCCTGGTCCACCTGCGCGCCGCCGGCCTCGGAGCGTTGGCCGACCTCGGCTTCCGCGGCCTGGACAACGACATCCTCGACCCCGTGATCGTCACCGGCTACACCGCCAGCCGCACCCACAAGCTCACCCCGGGCGAGAAGGAAGCCAACCGCGTCCTCGCCGTCGGACGGGCACCGGTCGAGCACGGCTTCGCCCACCTCAAGAACTGGCGGATCCTCACCAAGCTCCGCACCGATCCCACCCGCGCCACCCGACTTCTGCGCGCTCTGCTCGTCCTGACGGACCTTGAAGTTAACCGCTGACGGATGATCTTCTTCGCGGACTCCCGCCCATGACCAGCACGAGTACCCCGGGGACTGGTCACACCAGCCCTTTGACCTGCTACTTCAAGTTGGCGAAGGCTCACTGACGTCACGTGCCGGCCCCGTCGGATACGGCAGTGCGCCGCATGGAAGATCCGTGCGGCGCACTGGTAGGCGAGGGCCCTGCTTACTGCTGAGCGGTTGGGGGGCGGCCGCCGACGTTCGCGCGGTCCCAGCCCTTTTCCCACTGTTCGACAGCTGCCCGCTCCCACACCCGGCCTGCCTTCGTCTGGGCGACAGGGGTAGGGAAGTCCGGTCGGCCGGCGAGTTTGTTGGCTCGCTGGCGGCTGACGCCCAGCATCTCTCCGATCTCCGTGACGCCGACGTGTGCGGCGGCCGGTGGTGTGTTCGTCATGCCTTGAGGATCAAGCCCCCACCGCTACCTGTCAACCTCTTTCGCTTCGAAACGTATTGACAGAGGAAACCTGTTTACAACATGGTGGGTGTGCACCGGGAACGCCCACTCACCCGGAGAAGGCAGCCAGGCATGCCCACGGCACCAACTCCGCCCATCACACGCGACCACCACGAAAGCAGGACTCACCACCATGGCAATCTTCCGCTTCGGCAACGGCAACCAGGTCGACTCCAGCGCGAGCATGCAGGACTTCCAGCGTGCCGCGGACGGCTCCGTCACCATCACCGGCGGCGTGTACGGAGGCGACAACCACGGCATCGCCGGGGGCACCCACCGCAGCGACGACACCGCCGCGAAGGCGCAGCGGCTCAAGGAGGCCGAGGAACTGGCCTCGGCCCGCGCCGCCGCCGTATGGGCGGCACTGGACAGCCAGTAGAAAGCCGGGGCAACCGACTCACGACCACGCGACCGGCCGCCCTCCACCCCGACAAGGACAGGCCGGACACCGGCCGCACTCACGCAGGAGGACCCATGCCCACTTCCGAGGAGATCCAGGAGCAGCTGCGCAAGGCACTCGAGGAGCAGCAGCGGGCGTCGCAGCGCCTGGCCGAGGAGATTGCTGCCGCGGCCCGCAGGGACGGCGGCGCCTGACAGCCCGATACGCCGACTGGCCGACCTGTCCGCGCCCCGTCGGCACCCGCTGACGGGGCGCGGTGCTTGTTGCCGAATCACTGGAGGAGACCGCTCGTGCTCATCCCCTGCCCTCTCGCTCCTGCCCCGACTGTCGGGGCGCGGGCGGCTGGTGGGTCGGCGGGCCGTACCCGGAGACGGAGGCGTGTGGCTGCTGGTCCGAGCGGCGCGAGCTCCGCATCCGGCTCCTGCCCATTCCGGCCCGGCCGGACGGACCGCCGTTCTGAACGGCCTACGCCTCGGCCATACAGGCCGGGGCGGAGGCGCACGGGGTCGACCGCAGCATCGGCAAAGAGGCCGGTCGTCCCGCTCCCCGTCACCCGTATCGAGATCAGGAGAACTTAAGCATGACGCATCGCCCCGCCACCTTCGCCGCCCTTCTGGGACTGGCCCGCGCGGCCAGCGCGATCGGAGATTTTTGGATTCAGGATGACTTCTGCGCCCGTGTGAAGGGGGCCTCCGACGATCACCCGGTCACCTACCAGGACCCGGTCACCGAGGAGAAGACGGTCCACGGCACGGTCGACGGCCGTATGGCGTGCCTCCACCATTGCCTGACGTACACGGCCACGCAGGCGATCGTGGCCGGGGCCGGTGCCCGCGCGCTCGGCATCCGGGTCCACCCGGCCGCCGCCGCGGCCGCGCTCGCCCTCTCGTTCGGCACCCACTACGCCGCCGATCGCCGCGTTCCGGGCAAGGGTTTGCTGGAGAAGATCGCCACGAAGACCGGCAAGAGTAACTTCTACGAGCTCGCTGACTTCGGCATGAACGGCGCCTTCCACCTGGACTCCGCCTGGCACCACGGCTGGGAGACCGTCGCCGCGCTCATCGCCACCACCAAGGCCACCACGCGGTGACCGGCCGCTCCCGCACCCGCCTGGAGCGTGTCCGCGGCTCGCTCGGCATCGCCCAGCTCCCCCTCCAGCAGATCGAGGACTCCCCCGTCCCGACGAGAAGGACCGCGTCGAGCTGCGCGCGTCCTGGTCTCCAAAGCCGCCCAGCGCCGAGCGCGCGCCTGGAGGCCCAGGTCTGGCAGGAGGTCGACCGCCTGCAGGGGAGCTACCACGGTGCGCAGCAGGGCACCGCCGACGAGCTCGGCCTCAAGCGCAACCAGATTCTGCGGCAGACCAAGCGCTACCGGCCCGCCGCCCAGGACACCGACAACGACTGAAGGAGAAACCCACATGAACACGACCACCGAGACCACCGGGGCCATTCCCGCCGCACTGCGCGGCTGGTCGGTGAGCTGGCCGCAGTACACGCCGACCGACGTCACACCCCCCGAACTGCTCCCCGCGGCTCTGGCCCGCCACGTGCCCGACTGGGCCGAGGCCGCCCCCACCCCGGCCGACGTCCCGGACTGGGACCGGCGCCAGGCCCACGCGCTCGTCCCCTACCAGCTCGACGGGCGGGGCCGGCCGCTGAACCCCCACGGGCGCACCGGCCGCACCGGCCGGAACCTCGGGCGGTGGGGTGAGAACGCGGCCGCCGACCCGATCGTGGTCGCGGGTACCGGCCAGCAGCGCCGGGTGCTGCTGATCACCCGCGACGACATTCACGTCGAAGCTATTCCCGGCGGAATGGTCGATCCCGGCGAGACCGCTCCGGCGGCCCTTGTCCGTGAGCTGCGTGAGGAGACCGGGGTCGACCTCTTCGACCACGTGCCGGAGATCCTCGGTCGGCAGCTCGTGGACGACTGGCGCAATACGGATTTCGCCTGGGTCGCCTCCACCAGCGCGCTCTACCAGCTGCCCGCCACCGTGACCGCGACCGCCGGCGACGACGCCCTCGACGCGAACTGGTGGCCGTTCGGTTCCCTCGACGCCCTCGACACGGCGGTCACCGCCGCTGGACGCACCCTCTACGACGCGCACCGGCCCTTGCTGCAGCGCGCCCTGGACTACCTTGACCAGGCGGTGGCCACCGCGCCCGCCACGTCGATCGCCGAGCTGGTTGCGCAGCACGCCACGCACCTTGCCCACCTCACGGGGGAGCCGCTCGCCGAGACCGGGTCCGACCTCATCGACCAGCTGCGGGAGGGCGAGGAACGCCTCGACCGGGCCGGTATCAAGGGCTGCGATGCGCTGGGCGTTGCCGCCGGGCTGCTTGACCAGGCGCTCGACGTCGAGCTGGACGGAGGCACCCAGCTGGACCAGGAGGTGCCCGTCGCCCACGCCACGAACCTGCTGCGCGGCCTCGCGGACATGACCGCCGAATACCGCCGCACGGCTGCCTGACCCCAGACCATGAGCAGCGGCCCCGCCTCTCGGCCGGGGCCGCCTGCCGCACTGAAAGGACCCGATGAACCGCCTGACCCTCGCCGCCGGCACGATGTGCACGCTGATCGGCCCCCCGGGCTGCGGCAAGTCCACCTTCGCCGCCCAGTGGCCCGACACCTGGCGTGTCTCCCTGGACCTCTACCGCAAGCTCGCCACCGACACCGAAACCGACCAGTCCGCCACACCGGTCGCCGTCCAGATCCAGGACCTGCTCCTGGACGCCCGCCTCGCCCGAGGACTGACGACGATCGTCGACTCCACCAACCTCCGTCCTCATGTCAGGGCCGGTCTGCTGGCCCGCGCCCGCTACTGGCGCCGGCCGGTCGTAGCCGTTCTGTTCGATGTTGCGCTGGCAACGGTGGAGGCGCAGAACGCGGGCCGCGACCGCACGGTGCCCTCGCACGTCGTGCGCGAGCTCCATCAGCTGCTTCCCACCGCCGACCGGCTGCGAGGCGAGGGCTTCACCACGGTGCACTTGGCCTCCGACCTCACGCTCACAGGCGGAAACCGATGACCGGGAGCGGTACGCGTGAGGATCCCGTCCTGACCACGCCCGACACTCTGCCGCGCGGGTGCTTCTGGTTCCTGGACCCCGACGGCACCCTCTGCCTCGCACCCGGCTGCATGGCCCGCATCCAGGACCCCGACGCCCAGTGCCTGTGCGACACCCTCACCGCCCGCCATACCCGCCTCAAACAGCGGGCGCGGGAGCTGAAGGAACGCCAGAAGTACGCGGACACCTGGTGGCACGCCCTGCGGGCCGCCGTCGACGCCCACCCCGACAAGCGAGCCATCCTCACCGACACCCAGCGCCGCGCCGGCCGCTGACCTCATACCCCCGCTGGCAGTACGTCTGGTTCCCCACCCCGCTCCGGCCGGCTGACACGGGGCTGGAGCGGGGCGGACTGGAGTGCACCACGTCCGTCGGAAGAAGACAGAGCACCACGACTACGCATGTAATTGTGCTGGGGTTTTTCATGTCAGCACGGTTGGTGTGGTCGACGCCTCCAGCCCACCCACGCCGGGAGGCCACGTGTTAACCGCCGTCGAAGCGGTCCTTAGTACTCTCACCGGCATCTTGCAGCACCTCACCCAGCGCGCACATCGCCTCGCTTCCGAAACTGCCACGCACCGCACCGACGCCATGTCCGCGGCGACCGACCTGGCTACCGCGCTCGCAGGACACCGACGCGCCATGTGGGTCCGTGAGAACCTCCGGCTCCAGGGAGAGGACTGGGCCGAAGCGAGGTCCGCCTCCCACCTCACACGATCCGCGATCACAGCCCCATTCGTGCGCGTGAGGATCCCGCTGCCCGCACTCGCCCCGGCCGCCCAGAGCGCCGTAACAGCCGTCTACGCCCTGCGCTCCGCCCCGAGCGAAACCGCACTTCGCGAAGCACGCGAGAACGCGATCCGCACGGCTGACCACTTCATCACGGCAGCAGGCACCGCACTCACCACCTGACCAGCGCCTCAGCAGCCAACTCACCGCACCAAGGCGCCTACTCACCACGAGCAGTTGCCAGACCGTGATCCCACAGGGAGCCCCGTGGTGAGTGAACCGGTGAGTACCAACCCGTTCAGTACAAGAGCGCCCACTGCGCACCGACCACCCACCGAAGGAAAGGCTTTCCCATGCCCATGCCTCACCTTCTGCAGCGCCAGATCACCAAGCGGTTCGCCGGCGCACTCCTGGACACCGGCAGCATCGCGACCAGCCTCGCCATCGGCGTCACTGCCACCCAAGCCGCCTGGGTCTTCACACCCGACCACTGGTTCGGCGAACTCAGGATCATCGCCGCCGGCGCGCTCTGCGTCACCGTCACAGCCGGCACGGAAAGTCTCCTCACCATCACCCTCGGCCCACTGCGCGGTTTTCTGAGGGACTCCCCCACCGCCCCTGCGGCATACCCGTTCAAGCCAGCCCCGCCGGCGGCAGAGACATCAGAAGAAGGCGTGGCCCAACTCACCGCTGCCACCATCGCCGACGCCGCACATCACGCGGCCATCGCCTCCTTCTCCGTGGACCACGGAGCCTTCCTCAACTCAAAGGACCGCTGGCGCGGCTACGCGAACGGCGACGCCACGTTCTACCTCGCTCCCGGCGCGGTTCTGCACTGCCAGTTCACCCAGGACCACGGCCTCCCTGTATTCACGCTGCTCACCAGCGAAGCCGACGCCCCAGTCGGGGTGACCACCATCCGCCAGGTCCTCGATCACCTCGTCAGCCAGAAGAAGGCGAAGACGCTCACGCAGGCAGCCCTGGCCAAGGAGACGACCACGCCCCCTACGGCACAGGGACCCGAGGCCACCGTCACAGAACCCGCGTTCTGATCACCGATCCGATCCGGCGGCCTTGCGTGCCGTCCCAGCCTCAAGCAAGGCCCGGACGGTGCGCAGGACCGGATAGCCCGGGCCCCGACCGACAAGGAGACCAGCCCATGACGGTCCCCCCGCACACCGGCCTTCAGCATTACCACTCCGACGAAACGCACACGCTCCCCGGAAAAGAGGAAGCCATCGAGGCGGTACTCACCGCGTCCGCAGTACTCACCGCCGCGTTTCCCGGAACCCTCAGCCCCGCCAACGTCCCGCTGGCGTGGCCGGGATACCCGCCGGCCGAAGGCCTCCTGCCCTACCAGGCATGCGCGGTCGCCTACCTCGGCACCGCCGACCACGTCCACGGCTGGTGGCTGCACTACACCCAGCGCCACGACCAGCTCGGCGAAGCCCGGCACACACTCACCCTTGTAGCGCCCTGCGCATGCGGCACCTACCTCCATCGGACACTCCCCGACGAGGACACGCTGAACGCCGTGCTGGACGAACTCGACACCGCCCCGGGCGCCCCCGTCACCTGCGACCACCGCCTGCTCATCCGATCCGCCAGCTACGCCGACCAGGACCACGACAGCTTCGAACCGCCCTTCTAAGGCGGCCGGCAGCACCGCGTTGACATTCCTCTGCCGCGACCGCTCCTCGCGAGCCCGCGCACCCTTGGGCCGACCTGCCCGCCCCCTGCAAGGAGCACCGCATGACTTACGAGACCGATCTTTCCGAGGCCAAGCGCACCGGCCGTGCCTGGGGATGCACCTGCGGAGCCGACAACCCGCCCACCTACGACTGCTGCCACGACTGCCAGCGTCCGTCGTGGACCTGTGCCGCCTGCGAAACCGTCAACACCTGTGGTCGCAGCGAGTGCGACGAGTGCGGCGGCACGATGCCCGCGGAGCTCCTCGGCGACCGGGAGGAAGGCTTCGAGATGACCTGGGAGGAATGGATCAACACCCAGATCGGGCCCCGCGTCGTCGGCGGCCACTACGACCACGGCGACGACGCCACCGCCTACGAAGTCCTCGACATCGACCCCGGCCCCCGCCAGGCCTGGCCGATCTGGCAGATCACCGTGCGCAGCGCCAACGGCCAGGTCCACACGCACTGCTCCCGCTGGGACTCCCGACGCGACCGCGCCCGCGGCACCGAACCGATTGCCGCTTCGGCACCTACGCTCCGCTGTCCTCGGGACGGCGGTCACGCTGAGGAGTACCAGGTTCGCAACCCTGACACCGGCGATGTCTTCGATCGCGCTCGGTGCACCCACTGCCGCCACTCGTGGGACCTCGATCCGGGCGCCGACGCCTTGTGCCGCGCCTGCGGAGGGTCAGGAGATCCAGGGGCTCGGCACCGGACCGCGCTCCTTGCACCGCGTTGCGGGTGTGTCGGCACCGCCGGTTCTGAGCGTCCTCAGCCGAAGCCTCAGCAGTAGTGACCCCGGGACAGCCGCCTTGCTTGCAGGCCGACGGCTGTCCCGGGCTACCCCTCCCGCACAAGACGAGAGAGAGATTCCAGTATGGACGCCGCCACGCCCTTAGTGATGGCGCCGGGCGGGCCGTCTCGGGCGGAGGTGCGCCGCCAGCGGAAGCGGGGCGACTACCTGGCTGCGGTTGCCGCATTGTTCGCTGCGCTCGTGCTGGGCGCCATGGTCACCGTGTTCGTCGTGCTGTCCGGTGATCTGGATGAGGCGAACCGGGCGCGGGACGCCCTGGCCCGTCAGTGCAGGGGCTGGGGGAGAAGCCGGTTGCCGGCCCGCCTGGCCCACCCGGACCTTCGGGCGCTACTGGTGCTGCGGGGAAGCCTGCCCCCACGATCACGCCGGCGGATGGCTCTCCGGGGCCGTCGGGTGCACCGGGTGCGGACTCTGTGATCGTCCTCGACATGCCGCCGCCGCCGGCCCGCCCGCACGAGCCCGGAGCCCAACCCATGCCACTGTCCCGGCTGCTGCATCCGTAGGCCCACGTACCCTTCACCCATGGCGAGTACGATTTGCGGCTGGTGCGGCGACCGCACCCACATGGCGTTGCACGGGGACCCGAGGACCATCTCGTGGCAAGGCGGGTACCTCTACACGGCGGCCTTCCGATGCTCAAGCGAGTCGTGTGAGCGCTTGTCTGTTGGGAGTGTTTGGCGTCAGTCCAGTTTCACCAACCCGAAGACGGAGATAGTCAGGGCGTCTGACTTGCAATGGGAGCCCAAGGACATTCGGCGTCCCGACGTCAGGGATGTGCCGGAGCAGATTGCCAAGACCGCCAGCGAAGCTCACGCGTGCTTGTCGATCTCCGCCTATCGCGGTGCAGTAGCCCTCGCCCGAGCTGTTGTTGAGGCCACGGCCAAGGACCACGGCATCATCAGGGGCCCATTGGTGGCCAAGATCGACGAGATGCACAAACAGAACCTGATCCGGGAGATCACGAGGCAACTGGCGCACGAGATCCGCGAGGGTGGCAACGAGATCGCGCATGGGGACCTTGCGGACGAACCCATGCCGCCCGAGGACGCCGAAGGGATCGTTGCGCTGATGGACGAGATCCTGGAGGAGGTCTACCAGGGGCCGGCACGCATGCTGACGCTCCAGAAGAGCCGACTGGAGCGGGAACAGCGGAACGCCGCAAAGAAGGCCGGGGCTTAGGATCGCCCTCACAGCAGAATCGAACGGCTCGAACGGTCCGGAACTACCAGAACTGCTACCGTTCTGCTAGTTCGTCCCAACCTAGTAGTTCGTCAGGATCACCTGTCTGGCCCCGATATGCTCCCTCTCACCGTTGACAAGGCAAGGAGAGCTACCTCATGGGACGAGTCAAGCCTGGGAAGCCGCCCCGCGAGCGACTGATCCGCGAGACGCGTGAACCTGTGCAGCCCTTGCCCGGCTGGCCCGAGAGCCACGTCAGCGCCGAGTTGACTGGCGACGACGAGTTCGAGTGCGTCGTTGTCACGATCCATGGGGTGAAGCACTACGTGCATGCCTCGACCGCGCGAGAGCTGCAGCTGATGCTGGAGGGCTCACTCAAGAGGTACAACGACGTATGCGAGGAACACGGCGCGCCCACGGTGTAGGCCCCGGTGTAGCGCTGCGCCTGGTGCCTCCGCAGTCTTCGCCGGGGGCACCATCGCGTCTCGCTCCAGATAATGTTCCTTGCTCCCAGTGTCCGGCCGCGCGGCGGGACCATCTGGTGATCACCCTCTTATAATCGCCCTCTGTACGAGGCTGCTTGTCTGAAAAGGGATTTCCGCCATGGCCACCACCCTGCCGACCGCTGACGACGTCCAGGAGCTCCACCAGTTCATCCAGGACCGCAACGAGGAGGAGTGGCAGCACGCCAGGGCGGCCGAGGACCTCCCCGACGCGCACTTCGACTCGATCCGGCGCCTCAGCAACTCCAACAAACTGGCCCTCGCCGGAACCACGGCCTACCTCCTCGCCACCCTCAGCCAGGGCCAGACCGAACAGGCCGCCCGAGTCTGGGACTACCTCACCTCCTGCGGAGAGCAGTGGCAGGAACACCCCAACTGGAACAACACCTGGGCCAACCCGGCTCGGTCTGCCTTGAGGCAGCCGTGATCGAGCGTGGCGTGGAGGTGGTCGACGCCGAGCTGGTGGACGACGCCCACCTCCCCGCCGTCATTCAGCCTCACCCTGTAGCCCGCCCGGCGGTCGACCGGCACACGATCCTCTGCCCCGGCCAAGCGGTCCCCACAGAGGCCGACCAGCCGACGTACACCGAAGGCGACCTCAGCGTCTCCGAGCGGACCGCCGAGCGCCTGGAAAAGCATTCCGCGCCAAAGAACACCAGTGCCAACTACCTGTCCCAGCGCAACAAGTTCACCGCCTGGTGCACCGAGCAGGGCCGTGTCGCCCGCCCGTGCACCACCGCCACCTACATCGAGTACGTCGCCCACCTCATCGAGCTCGGCCGGTCCCCGAACGCCATCAACGCCGCCATGTCCGCGGTCCGCACCTGGATGCCCGAGGACAAGAAGCCCGGCACGGCGCAGGCCCGGGGCATGCTGAACGAGTACAAGAAGGAGTGGGCGAAGCGCACTGCGGTCCGCAAGGCCCCTCCGGTCACCGATGAGCTGTTGCGGGCCATGGTCGCCACGTGCGACCTGCGGACGACCGCCGGGCGCCGGGACCGGTGCATGCTGCTCCTCGGCCGCGGCGCCCTCAACAGGCGCATCGAGCTGGCTGACCTGTCGATTGCCGATGTGGCGGTCGACGACGACTTCGTGACCCTGCACATCCGGTCGTCCAAGACCGACCAGGACGCCAAGGGGGAGCGCACCGACATCCCCGCCGACGACGACCCGCTCCTCGACCCCGTGGCGGCTGTGCGGGACTGGCTGACCGCCCTGCACCACCTCGGCGTCCGAGAGGGCGCGTTCTTCCGGGCCCTGACCTCCCGCGGCACCCTGCAGAGCCGGGCCGTCGCGAAGGAGCGCGGGGACTACGTCACCGGGGACGCCATCAACGACTGGGTACGCGGCCGCGCCCACAAGGCCGGTGCGAAGAACTGGCAGCAGATCACCGCCCACGGGCTACGCCGCGGCGGGGCACAGGCCATCGCGGAGGCCGGCGGGGACCCGACGAAGCAGGGCCGGTGGAAGCCGGGGTCGTCCGTGGTGAAGCGGGAGTATCTGGACCGCGCTCAGTCGAGGGCGGAGAATCCGTGGCTCAAGGTGCAGGCGAAACGGCGCAGGGAGCCAGCGTGACCCCCAAGCAGTACAGCGCCCCTTCTGTCAGACAGCTGTCCGCGGTGGTCGACGGGATGGCCGGCTCGGTGTCGGAGGGCCGGCTGCGGCAGCTGCGGATGGTCGTCGACATGTTCGGGCGGATGCCGACGCGCACGCTGATCCCGCGGGAGCCGACGGGTACGGCGGTGGACTTGTTCGACGAACGGGTGGTGCGCACGTTCTGGTCTCTGGCTGTGTCGGGGAACCTGCGGCACTGGCAGAAGAACGTTGGCAAGCCTCTGCCGTTGCAGACCCAGCGAATTGTGCGGGCGTTCCTGGAGGTCTTGGCGCGCCAGGTGTTGCCGGCCGTGTTCTCGTATAGCTGCCGCCATCCGTCATGTAGCGCTGAGTAACTACGCAGGGCTGTGGTCGCGCTGCTGGAGGGCGGCGAAGTCGGCGTGCGCTGTCTCGATGGCCTCGGGCTACGCCTCCTTCTTCTCGTGCTCGGCGAGCGCGCGGTAGATGCTCGCGACGCTGGGAGCCTGGCCCTTGCGCTTGCCGGTGGGGATGATCAGGTCGGGCTGGATCTGTTCGACCGACTCGCCGTTCGTCTGGCGGCGGAGCACGGTGTGCAGCATGTCCTTGGTGATGACGGGTGGTCGGCCGCCATGCTTGCCCTTGCGGGCCGCCGCGTCGAGTCCTTCGAGGGTCGACTCCCAGATGTTCTCCCGCTCGGTCTCGGCCATCGCTGCGAAGAACGCGAACAGCAGGCGGCCGGGCCCGCTCGGGTCGTACATCCCGGGCAGGGGTCCGGCGAGCATCTCCAGGACCAGGCCGTGGGCGGTGAGGTGGTCGGCGAGCGCGGTGAGTTCGGCAGCGTCGCGGCCCAAGCGCTTTATCTCGTAGACGGTGAAGATGACGCGGCAGTGTGGGGCGTGGGCTTTGAGCTGGCGGGCGAGGGCGAGTGCGGCCTCGAACCGGGGCCGGACCCGTACGCGGGTGCTGATCTTCTCGGAGAACACCTTGTCCCGCGGAATGCCGTGCTTGGCGAGAGCGTCGAGCTGGGACTGGAGTTCCTGGGTGAGCGTCGAGCACCGCGCGTACCCGATGCGGATGTCCGCACGTTCTGCCGCCATCCCGCGACTGAGCTCGCTCCCGCCCGCATCCCAGGCGCGCCACGGGAGAACCGCGATTGCGCAGATTGCGCAATGCAGGCCAGGCCGTGGCGGGGCGGGGTGTGCGGGAGGATGGTGTGCATGGATCAACTCGGTGCCGCGCTGCGGGCGTGGCGGGACCGGCTGGACCCCGCGACGGTGGGCTTCGCACACGGCTCACCCCGTCGGGTCCCCGGTCTGCGACGCGCGGAGCTGGCAACGCTGGCCGGCATCTCGGTCGAGTACGTGGTCCGGCTGGAGCAGGGACGGGTCGCGACGCCCTCGGCGCAGGTCTGCTCGGCCCTGGCTCGCGCCCTGCACCTGTCCGATGACGAGCACGCTCACCTATTGCGCATGGCCGGCCACACAGCGGGTCCGAGCCGGGTTCCGCGAGTGATCCCAGGGAGTCTGTACCGGATCGTGGACCAGCTCGCCGGCAACCCGTTGGCGATCTATGACGCCACCTGGCAGTTGCTGCACTGGAATCCGCTGTTCGCGGCCACGTTCGGCGATCCCACGGTCCGCGGTGTGGGAGATCGCAACGTCCTGGTCTGGCAGTTCCTGGGTGAGCTGCCCCGGGTCCGGCAGACGGCGGCCGAGCGGGTGGCGTTCGAGGAGTCACTCGTCGCCGACCTGCGCGCGACGACGAGCCGGTACCCCGACGATCCCGATCTCGCGGCGTTGGTATCGAGGCTGAACCTCAGCCCACGGTTCTGCGAGTTGTGGGGCCGCCGAGCGGTGGGCGGTCACCAGAGTGCGCACAAACTCGTCCAGCACCCGGATGTCGGAGACATCGCCATGAACTCCGACATCCTCAACACCCAGGACACGAACCTCCGCCTCGTGGTGTACACGCCGCAGCCAGGCACCGACGCCCGCAGCAAACTCGAATTCCTTGCGGCCGTTGGGATCCAGAGAGTGTCTCCTCAGGGATGAAGGCTCGCCTTCTGACGCGTCCGGTGGACCGGGCTGCTGGGTGGTACGCGCGGTACCAGGAAGTCCCGTAGCTCCCGCCAGCCCTCCTAGAGGCCCAGCCTGGAGTGCGTGAACAGCGCACGACCGTGCTGTTCGAACCAGGAGGAGCCAGCATGACCACCACATTCATCACCGGGGCCAACAAGTCCCTCGGTTTTGAGACCGCTCGTCGCCTCATCGAGGCGGGGCACACCGTCCTCCTCGGCGCTCGTCACCGTGAGCGCGGTCGGGCCGCGGCCGAGTCGCTCGGCGCCCGGTTCGTTCAGATCGACGTGACCGACGACACCTCAGTCCAGGCCGCGGCCGCGGATGTCGCCGCGCATGAGGGAACGATCGACGTCCTGGTCAACAACGCCGGCGTCCTCGGCAAGGTCGGCCCCGTCGAGGAGTACACTGCGGCCGACGTGAGCGCCGTGCTCGACGTGAACGTCGTCGGGATCGTCCGCGTCACGCACGCCTTCCTCCCGCTGCTGCGCACATCGCCGAACCCCGTCATCGTCAACGTGTCCAGTGGGATGGGCTCCTTCGGCATGACCCAGGACCCGGCACGGATCGAGTCGCAGTACGCCCTGCCCCTGTACGGCGCTTCGAAAGCCGCGGTCACGATGCTCACGACGCAGTACGCCAAGGAACTGAAGGACGTAAGGGTCAACGCCGCAGACCCCGGGCAGACCGCGACCGACTTCACCGGCGGCATCGGACACAGCGTCGCCGACGGCGCAGAGTCCATCGTGACTCTCGCGACGATCGGCCCGGACGGGCCGACGGGACAGTTCATCGACCGATCCGGGAACCTCCCGTGGTGAACCTGGCCTGAGCTCAGGGTGAGTCGACCTGCAGCCCTGCGCGTACCTCATGCTCGTAATCTGTGCGCTCAGTCATCACGAAGGACGGCTGTGCCCGCGCTGCCAGCTTGCCTGCTCGAGCCCCTGTGGGACCAGTTCGCCGCGCTCCTCCCCGTCCGGGAGGGATTCGTCGTCGGCCACCCGCTGGGCTGTCACCGCCGCCGGATCCCGGACCGAACCGTCTTCGAGCACGTCGTGCTCGCGCTGGTCCATGGTTCCGGCTACGAGCGGATCTTCACGCCCGGGTGCTCGGACCGCACCATCCGCCGACGCCTCAAAGAGTGGTCTCGGCAAGGGGTTTCCAAAGCGCTGCACGCTCTCGCCCTGGACGCCTACGACCGGATGATCGGCCTCGACCTTGGCGAGATCTCGGTGGACGGCTGCATCACCAAGGCACCGTCCGGCGGGGAGAAGGCCGGCCGCTCGCCGGTCGACCGGGGCAAGCAGGGGCGAAGCGCTCCGCCGCCTGCGACGCCCGCGGCGTCCCGCTGGGGATCGTCTCGCCCTTGAGATCGTCGGGTAGGTCCTGCTGGCGTGGTCGAGGAGCCGGATTCCCACGGCCTTCTCGGAGAGGCTCGCGGCGGTGACGGTCACGGCGAGCAGGAGCCCGATCGTATCGGTGAGGATGCCTCGCTTCCTGCCGACGATCTTCTTGGCGGCATCGGTTCCCTGGCTGGTCAGGGGCACGTTGGAGGAGGTTTTGATGCTCTGGGTGTCGATCACGGAAGCCGTTGGTTCGGGCTTGCGTCCTTCCTTCACGCGGGCCAAGCCGACGAGGTCGTAGTTGAGCTGGGTGAATATCCCCTCGTCACGCCAGGCTGCGTAGTAGGCGTAGACGGTGCCGTGGTTCGGGAAGTCGCGCGGGAGGTATTTCCAGGGGATTCCCGTGCGGTTGATGCAGAGGATTGCGTTGAAGACGTCCCGCAGTTCGACCTTGGCCGGCTTTCCGGTGGGCCTGCGGTCGAACCGGGCTTGTCGCCAGGCCATCAACGTCGGCTCGATCAGGGCCCATCGGGCATCGGACAGGTCGCTGGGGTACGGCTTGCGCTCGCTCACGTCCAAGATCGATCACGGGCCAGCCCGGAAGCCTTGCTTCCGTTGACCAAGGGCGTGTCCGTGTCATTTTCAAACCAAACGGACTTCCATGCGCAGAAGCGACGGAGACGGACACCAGTCCTCCCTGCTCCACCTGGGAGGAATGCATCTAATCGGGCGAAGAGAATCAAAGTGGGGTGGGAGTGAAAGCCGCATTCCTGAATAAGCCTGGGTAAACGCCCTCTGAGGACGCCGGCCGATGGGTCAAAGGCTCCCCCATTCCACGCCGGGACTACGTGCGCCCGGCCAAGGACGCGAAGCGTGACGTCTTTGCGCGGGTGCCAGTCCACGACAGGGCGGCCACCACATGAGCACCGGAGGCTGACGATTCACACTGAGTGGCTACGCAGAGGGCCAGGCGTCCTCGACAATCGCGTGCACCACCGAGTCGCGCCACTTTCCGGCTCTCTCGATGTGCTGCCGGATGATGCCCTCCTCCACCAGGCCCGCCTTCGCCATGGTCCTTGCCGACGCCTCGTTCAGAGGCGATCGTGCTCCCCAGATGCGGTGGAGATTCAGGTCCTCGAAACCGAGTCCGAGGAGGAGGCGCACCGACTCAACGCCGTATCCGAATCCCCAGACCTTGGCGTTCAGTGCGAAGCCGAAGGTGGCGCCGCGGGGCTGGTGAGGATCGGTGGCTATGCGGCCGAACCCGATCAGGTCGTCGCTGTGGCTCTCGACGATTGCGAGGGCGTACTCACTGCGGGGTGAGGCGCTGGCCGAGGCAACGGAGCGAGCGACGATCTGGCCTACCTGTGCTCGCGTCCGCGGCTCGAACGACATGTGCTTCGTCGTCTCGTGGTCTCCGTAGATCGCGTGAACCGCGTCTACGTCGTCGATGGTGAGTTCGCGAAGTTCCAGGCGCTCGCTGGAACGGCTGATCGGGTACATGCAGGGACTGTATCCCGGGCCTACCGAGGCAGAACAGGGCGAGAGGGCTCATACATGCCGATCTCGGTGCGCAGGTCGCCTGCCAGCGGTGTGGCGCTCATCGAGTTGCGGCCGAGGGCGCCCCTTACCCGCTCGGCGGACCGGACGATCCCGTTGTTCCTCATGCCCGGAGCCAGGTCGAGGACGGGCCGGATAGCCGATGCCGCGCCGTCCAGGTCCTCGGCGTGCAGCCGGACGAGGGCCAGGTTGCACTGCGAGCCGGCGAGGTCGCCGAAGGCCCAGTGCGACTGCTCACGATCGCTGAAGCCGCGTACTGCTTCCTCCGCGCGCGCTGCGAGTTGGGTGTCGCCGTAGCCGAGGAGCACCTCGGACTCGACTACGTAGTAGAGCTGCTTTAGCTCCGGGTAGGTGAGCAGGCCTCCCAGCGCGTCCAGGCCATCGGGCACCACCAGTTCGCGAAGCGACTCGGCCCTCTGGTTGGCTGCGCGTACGGCCGCTTCGTCGCCGAGGAGCGCCGCGGCGCGGGCCTCGAGTCCGGGGAGCCAGACGCTGACCGTTCCCTTCTGGTTGGGGGCGTAGGTCGCCTCCTGTCGTGCGTAGTGCAGGGCGTCGTCGGGCCGGCCCGCCCAGTAGAAGATGAGGGACTTGAGCCCGTCAACCACGGCCATCAGGCCCGTGTGCTCTGCCTCCTTCGCGCAGAACGCGGCAACGCGGGCCTGCTGCAGGGCGACCTTGAACTCCCCCATGCCGTGGGAGCCTTTCGCCATCAGGAAGGTGAGCACCGTGGCCATGAAGTGCAGGTCCCTGAGCTGGGACGGGCGGGCTCGTCCGCCTTCGAGGATCCGGAAAGTGTCCTCCTGCGCGTTGGCCAGGTCCTCCCAGATCTCCGAAAGGGGGATGCGGGGGTACAGCTCCACGATTCGGGCGACCTCGTCCTGGAGGAAGCCGAGAGCTTCGTCGCCTACCTGGTTGCGTTCCGCACCCAGGGCGAAATCCATTGCGCGTCGTGCTGCCATTACGCCCGTCCTTTTCATCTCGTGCATGGCCAGGCCGGGTTCGGCCGGACCTTCTGCGCGTGACGTGCCGAACAGTGAGGGGAGCTCCGGCACCGTGCCGGCCGGGACTTCCGCCCACAGCTGGTCGATGCTGTAGCCCAGGAGCCGTACCAACACTCTGCGGGATTCCCGTTGGGGTCTGCGGGTGCCGTAGTACCAGCCCTCGAAGGTTGCCTTCGCCGGGGCCAGAGTCGCGATGGCGGGGTTTTCTTCGAACTCGGCCAGCTCACGCGCAGCCTTCTGGAAGTGGGGCAGAAACGCTGCGAGGTCGCGGAGCTCACGCTGGTCAAGCAGGTACCGGAGCAGCGTCGGCATGGTCTCCCTCATCTCCTGCACGTTTTGCATGTCACTGGCGTCGACGGTAGAGCGCCGCCCCCAACAAGTTGCCCTGCAACCAACGTACTTACGGCGTGGTGCACGACTGAGGTCGGGATGTGCTGTCCTGGCGGTTCGGCTGTTGGGTGATCACAGCATGGCGGTGCGGTCGGAGACCAGGCCGGCGATCGCCAGATTGGTCTCGTCGTAGTACTCGCGACGTCCGATGTACCGCTGAAGGGGCCGCCACTGCTTGTGCTCGGCGTTGGCGTGCTCGACGCAGATCCGCTCCGAGGACTGCTGCTTGCGAGCCTGTTCCCATGCCGTGACCTCGTTGGCCGGGGCATCCTTGCCGGGCTTCTTCGGCGGTGCCTGGACCTGGTCGGGAAACTGTTTGGCCAGGCCCCGGTACCCGGCGTCGACTTTCGCCTTGACCGTGGGATACCGCTCGAACAGGTCGCCGATCCCCTCGGTGTTCACCGCCGTCTGATCGTGCATGCGGCCCGGCCGGATCGCGCCCGTCCACAGGGTGCGGCCCTTCGCATCGGTGATGACGGTGGCCTTCTTGGTGTTCTGCCGCATCTTGCCGGAGACGAAGGCCCGACGGCCGGGCCTGCCGGCCTTCGGGCGCCGTACCCGCACCTCGGTGCCGTCGAGCCGCAGCTCAACGCCCCGCGCATCGGCGTAGGCGAAAACGTCGGCCATCGTGTGCAAGCGCAGTCCGGCCTCGCCGGGGACCGCGAAACCGCGCGCCGCCAAGAGCGGGCGGATCTCGTGGACGGCGCGGGTGATGGTGGAGCGGTCGACGCCGTAGAAGACGGCCAGAACCGCGTGCGGGAGCTGGAACCGCAGGACCACCAGGGTAGCGATCACCCGATCGGCGAAAACCAGTTGATGGCCAGGCCCGCCGCCCTCGGCCCGCAGGCGGTCGTGACCTCGGCGGTCACGCAGCAGGGAATCCTGCCGCGCCTTCCACGGGACAGCCAACTCGGCGATGAGCGCACCAAGTCGATGCCTCTGGATGCCAGTGCAGATATGATGCGAAAGAGCCGAACGGGCCAAGGCAGACGTCACGCTCTCCCCAACCCGTAGGGCTCTCCTCACGTCACGGCCCGGCCGTCTCCTCCCACACACGCCCGGTGCCCCAGTTCGACCATTTCTCGCCTCAGCTTGGCCCGGCACAGCGTTTCTGGCGGGGGTACTTTGGGTCGATTGCCGCCCCGCCTCATCAAAGTTGAGGCGCGACGCGGTCGAGCCGAAGTCCCTCACCACCGGAGTTCACTGTCGTAGAGGCGCCGGTGCCACCATCCGCCGCCTCGCCAGAAGCGCCGGTAGGCGTGCGGGTCGGGCAGGGTCCGGCGTCGGAGCTCGGCGTCCAGGGGCGCCAACAGTCGCCCGAGTTCGGCGCGGGCGGGCAAGGGCAGCAAGTGCAACGCTTCTTCCAGGATGTCCCGGGCATTCGCCACATTGACGAGTGAGGACTCCGGGTGGGGAGAGATCTCGAAGCACAGGTCCAGGTAGCGGCCTGGCTGTCGCAGGAACGCCCGGTAGTGCCTGAGCGCGGCTTCCACCGCCCCGTCCCACAGGCCGTCCCACAGCCCGGCCCGGCAGCCGTCGTGCTCACGTTCCGTGCGCTGGATCTCGGCGCAGGTGCGTTCGGATAGCCCGGGAATTCGATCGGTCCAAGGGCCCCAGACGGGCGGGACCGGATTTTCGGCGCGCAGCGCGCCGGGCCGTCTACGCGGCATGGGCCTTTCGGTAGGTCATCATGACCGACATCGTGCCGGACGGCCGGACGGCCCACAAGGCCCGACGGCCCTCACGGCCACCCGGAAAACTCGCACCAGACGATCTTCCCGGGCTTGCGCTCGTCGACACCTCACTTGTAGGACAGCACCTCGACGAGCGGCAGCCCACGCTCCGTCTTATCGCGGGCCTCCGACGTCGGCGATGCGGCGCGGTGAGCCACCGCCGCTGTCGTGCACCACGCCGTAAGACATCGTGGTGACGATCGACCTGTAATCCATGAGCTCTTTGAGCACGTCAACGGGGACGCCGGCGTCGGCGTGACGCTGGGCATAGGCGTGCCGGAACGCGTAGGGGAAGATCAGCCTGCGGTCGAACGGCAGCCTGTTGCCCTGGTCGTCCAGTTCGTCGCTCAGCAGCACCGGGATGGCCGCGACCCAGTCCCGCATCGCGTTGGCCAGGCTGGACCCCATGTGCGCGATCCCGCGCGCAGGTCTCGGTGTGGCTGGCGGAGGACAAGACTCACAAGGACAAGGAGCGACGATCGTCCTGCACGACCGGGCCCGTCTTCCGTGAGGTCACGCGAAGCGGCAAGATTGCCTCGTCGGAGACCCGCGCGAAGAAGGCGACGAAGCGCGGCGACTACCTGCGGCCGCAGACGGTCGACGAGCGCGTGAAGAAGTGGTTCTACAAGGCCGGGCTGACCACCGACGGCCGTCCCATCTCCTCCCACAGCCTCCGCGCCGGCGGCGCCACGGACCTCGGTATGAACAACGCCACCGAGGAGGACATCGAGGACGCCGGCCGCTGGGCGAAGGGGTCACCGATCCCACGGACGGTGTACGTACGCCCCGCCAAGAATGCGAAGCACGACCCGTTCAGCAAGGTCCCCGTGAACCCTCCGCGGGCGGTCAGCGAGGAGTCTGACGCTCACCACGCGGGGTACAGCCCCTCGCCCGGAGGTTGCCCCTTCAAGTCGAGGCTTCTGCGCGGCATGATGCTGACCATGAGAATTCTGGTCCTGGGCGGAACCTGGTTCCTGGGCAAGCAGGTCGTGAAGCAGGCGTTGGCACGAGGTTGGGACGTGTCCACCTTCAACCGCGGCCGCTCCGGGAGGGACGTGCAGGGGGTAGAAGTCTTTCACGGGGACCGAACCGTGCATGAAGACCTGACGCACCTTGCCGCTTCGGGTCCGTGGGACGCCGTGGTGGACACCTCGAGCTCGGAGATGCCGCCGCGCGACGTTCTTCATGCCGTGCGCGCCCTGCGCGAGAGCTCGAACCGGTGGGTGCACGTCTCCACGGTGTCCGTGTACGACGGATGGCCACACCAGCCACTCACAGAGGCGTCATCCGTCTTGGAGTGCCCGCCAGACGCCGACGAGACCTTCGGTTACACGGGCCCCAACGGCTCCCCCACTACGTACGGGTTCCAGAAGGCAGGCGCCGAGAAGGCCGTGACCGAGGCCTTCGGTGACCAGTCCGTGCTTCTACGCCCTGGCGTCATTCTGGGGCCTGAGGAGTACGTTGGTCGGCTGCCGTGGTGGCTGAACCGAACGGCCACGGGAGGCCGCTTCCTTGCCCCCGCCCCTTACTCTCGCCGAATTCAGCCCGTAGACGTTCGGGACGTGGCCTCGTTTGCCCTTGACCAGACTGCCGCGGCCACCAGCGGACCGTTCAACGTCACCCACCCGGAAGGCATCAGTTTTCGCGACTTCCTCGAAGCTTGTCTCACGACGACGCAGGGAGCCGGCCGGCCGGTGTGGGCCGAGCCCGCCTTCCTGCTGGATCAACATGTGACGCAGTGGACGGAGCTGCCACTGTGGCGCACCCACGAGGGGGCGTGGGCTGTGGACCCGGGCCGTGCTGTGAATGCCGGGCTGCGATGCCGACCGGTCACGGACACGGTTGCGGACACGTGGGCCTGGCTACAGGCGGACGGGCGTCCCGTGCAGCACCCGCGGTGGGCGGAGCACGGGATCGCCCCTGACAAGGAAGCGAAGATCCTTGCGGCTCTTTCCTGATCAGCTTTCCAGCGCGGCCACGGAGCTGTGACCGACCTGAGTCTGCGCACCACGGGTGAAGTGTTCCAGGCGTTCACCGACCTCTGTAGCGAGCGGGGCTTCACGGAACCGAGGATCCGTCAACGACCGGCGCACCTGTCGGGCACGGGACAGAAGGCCCGTCGCCCGCTGGTCGACCGGCACGTCCCAGACCTTGGCCAGGGCGTGAGCTGCCCCGTCCAGATCGCCACGCATCAGCCGGGCCGTGGCCAGGTCAGCCGCCGCGCCCCCTACGACGGCGAGAGACCGGGCGGCCGGCGGCCTGGCGCTTACCAGCTCAAGCGCTCGCTCTGCTGCGGCCTCAGCCTGCGGCCCGTCCATGAGGAGCAAGCAGGTGGAGCCGTTCGACATGGCCAGGCGCTCGTCGCTGAAGCCGAACTCACCCCCTACACCGTCATGCAGTTCGTCGCGCGAGCCGTCACCGGCGTCGGCGGACATAGTCAGAGCGCGCTGGGCCGACGCCACGTCCCCGATATGACCGTACGCGCGGGCCTCAATGGCGGAGAGGCGGCGGTGCGCAACGTCGCCGAGTCCGGGGAGCATGGCGGCACGTCGGGCGTACTGGGCTGCGTCGGCGGGACGACCGGAGAAGTAGGCGATGTAGGCGAGGGTGCCCCCAGCGAAGGCACGCAGCGGCTCGAAGCGGGCAGTCTCCCCGTACAGCGCGGCTGAGCGCGCAAGGCGTGTGGCACCTTCGAACGACCCAAGGTCAAAAGCGGCCGTCGACAGGATGGCGCAAGCCTGTCCAGCAAGGATGAGGAGTTCCTGCTGCTGAATGGGGACCTGCGTACGGTCCCGGTGCTGCTCGATCTCCTCGCGGAGGGCTCGCGCCGTACGCAGTACCTCGAACGGTGGCAGCGCGTTGTAGCTGCGGGCAAGCCGGTGCACGTCGTCGCGCAGTTGTTCCACGGCGGTGTCGGAGATGGAGGCGGAGGCGGCTGCGCCTGCCTCGGTCTGGGCGTCACGTGCAGTCATGTCGATCTCGGCTTCCAGGTTGAACGCGGGTGCGGGTGCATCGGGCGAGGGAGCCATGAACAACTGATCGGCAGGGATGCCGAACATGTCTTGCAGTACGCGGCATGCTTCGGCGGCGGGTGAGCTCTGGATCTTGCCCGAGGTCCATCGTCGAAACTGTGCCTCAGAGACAGTCAGGTTGCCCTTGACGCCGAGCCGCCGGGCAGCGGCCTCGAAGTGGTCCTTGAATTCCCGATAGGTCCAGTGCTTTCGCTCGACCAGAACCTTGAGCACCGTCTTGGGCGGCTCGCCCATCTTGATCTCCTCGGCATCGAGTTCGACCGCCACAGCGCGTGTGTGTCGCTCCCTCATATCAAGGGGATACCGCGCTCGCTTCTTCCCGCAACGCCCGTTTGAAAGACGAGACTTCGAAGCTACTCCCACGCTACTTCGCTCACCTGAAAGAGCATCAGGTGAGTCCCTCTGGGACATGGCGGCGACACCCGGACAGGGCGCACGCTGATCGCCTTCACCGAACGCACCGGTGCAGTGACAAATCAGTCGACCTGCGGAAGGTACGGGACATGCCCCTGATCGCGTCCAGAGCGGCCGTCGAGCCACGAATGCCCGCCCTGCAGCCTGCTGCCGACGCGTCCTCTGTGGTGAGAGAGTGGGTCGGCAAGCTGCCGACCGACCGACGGAATCCGGAGGTCGCTGCAGCTCAGAACGCCCGGGTGCGGTCCAACCTGTGGCTGACGACAGCCCAGTGGCCTGGCCCCGTGGAACGCGCGACAGCCATCGTCCACCACCTGGTGCGAAACGCCGTAAGGCATGGCTCCGCCGGCAGCGACCAGGTCGTGGAACTCAGACTCGCCATCACTCAACCAGGAGCGTTGCTGATTGAGGTAGCGGACAGCCTCAGCCAGTTCGCAGGGTTCGACGCGGCCACCTGCTCGCGCGGCGGACTGCACAAGGCGCAGCGTCTTGGAGCTGTGCTCGCCTGGTTTCCCACTCCCACCGGGAAGACCGTGCAAGCGCGGATCCCGGCTCCCACGGTGCAGTCATGACACTGGTCGCGGACACGAGCACCGACGGCTTACGGCGCCTCGCTGCCAGCCTGCAATGGATGGCTCCGCCGGCGCTGACCTCTGAGGTCGTAGAGAAGACCGTCGACGACGTCGAGAGCGTGCTCGGCCCCGGTAGCCCCGTTGCGGGATTCTCTTCCTGGTCCGCGAAGGAGCGACCTGACACCAGGGCTCAGCAGCCGCTCGCCCTCACGATCGCGGACCTCCGTCTGCGCCTCGACTTCCTCATCCTCGAGGCAGTGTCCTGGGACCCCCAGACCGCAGCCGAGGAGATCGCACGCGCCGAAAGTCTCGCAGACAGAGACTTCCCGGCCGACGTCGGTGAAGCCCACGGTCTGCTCAACCTGATGGCCCTCGCCGCCATGGACCTACTCGAGCGGCTTGCCCCCATCCCCCCTGACTGCCGTGCTCTGTCGTCCCCGCCCCCCGTAGGGACGACAGAGCACGGCACTCAGGACCACCGGAGAGGAACGCCAGATGTGCAGCCACAGCCCCAGGTGCCCTCCCGCCACGGACACCGACGGAGAGGCCGCCATGGTCGTCAGAAGGGCTGACGCTCAGGGTTGGGCACAACTCTGCAACGGCGTCGTCATTTTCGAGGACACCGGAGCCCTCTTCCCGGACGGCCAGATCAACGCGCCCCACCGCCCTCACTGACCATGCCGAGAGAGACGACTCCACCCGTGCCCCCGACCATCCAGCGGACAGTCATCCCCTACATCACACAGAGGAAGGGCGAAGTCGCAGCGCCCGACAATCTGATCCTGGTGCCCGCAAATCGGAGCCACGGCCGGGGCCGATTCCGGCTGTTCTACGCGGACGAGGACCCCAAGGACCGCGACAGGCGACAAGTTCTCTGGGCCCGGGTTTCGTTCAACGACTACGACGCCCGCAATCTCCCCACAGGCGAACCCGAGTGGAAGCTCATGCATCCATTCCGCCAGCGGATCACAATGGAAGGGCTGCGCTGTCAGATCTGCACGGCCTCCGCGCAGACGCCTCTGGGAACCATTTTTCTGGCCGGCGCCCATGACTACGAGGACAAAGCGCCGCCGCTCCTCACCAACCAGCCGCCGGTGTGCCCGAAACATGTCCGCACGGCCGTGTCCCTGTGCAGCCACCTCTACGAAGACCCGATCGTGTTCCTCGCGACGAGCGCACCCCTGTACGGGGCCCTCGGCACGGTCTACGGCCTGATCGACGGGGAAGTCCAGGTCGTGGCGCAGCCGAAGGAGCCGCTTCCCTTCCGGCACTCGAACACGCCCACACTCCTCGCTTCGCAGCTCGTTCGCCGCTTGACGCATTACCGCGTCCTCACCGTGGACGAGCTGACGCGGGAACTGGCCGCGGTTCCCACATAGACCGCTGGTGGGCGGCCGAACGGATCCGGTTCGACCGCCCACCAGCTTCAGACCCCGGCGCGGGGGATCAACCTGACCCGCTCCCCCGCGGCGCCTCGTAAGACCCCCGCGCCGGTCCTCAGAGATGCACATCAACCGAGGAGACAAGACAATGACGATCACCCACGAGACGGCCGAACCGCAGGCGCTCACCGGCCTGCCGGCCTTCCTGGAACTCGAGATCACGGGCCGCTGCCAACTGGCCTGCTCCCACTGCTACGCCGAGTCCGGGCCCACGCAGGGCCACGGCAGCATGACCGTCGACGACTGGAAGCGCATCCTCGACGAGGCGGGCGCCGGCGAGACGGAGACCGTGCAGTTCATTGGCGGCGAGCCCACCATGCACCCCGCGTTCGCCGAGCTCGTCAGCCACGCCCTGGACGTCGGGCTCCGCGTACGGGTCTACAGCAACCTCTACCTCGTGCGGGACGAGCACTGGTCCCTGTTCTCGGATTCGTGGGTGAGCTTGGCTACCTCGTACTACTCCGACGACGCCACCGAGCACGACGGGATCACCGGCCGCAAGGGCTCCCACGCATCGACCAGGGCCAACATCGTGGAGGCCGTACGACGCGGCATCTCCGTGAAGGTCGGGATCATCCATATGCGGGAAGGTCAGCGCTCGCAGGAAGCCCTGGCCGAGATGCAGGCCATCGGCGTCGCCCAGGTGGGCATCGACAACGTGCGCGCCGTCGGGAACGCGGCGACGGAGAAGCGTCTGTTGCCCTCGACGTCCGAGCTGTGCGGGCGTTGCGCGGACGGTAAGGCTGCCGTTCTGCCGGACGGAACAGTCGCCCCGTGCGTGATCGCTCGATTCTTGCCCGGCGGGGACGTCAAGGGTGGAACCCTGGCCAGTGTCATGGGCAGTGAGCAGTGGGCCAAGGTCGCAGCGAGCATTCCCTCGTACAAGGAGGGGTGCTTGCCGGACGAGGACTCGTGCCAGCCGGCGCCCTTCGCCCCGGGCACAGCCTGCAAGCCGAACTCCGACGGGTCCGACTGCGGCCCGGCCGAGACGCCGGCCTGCAACCCCAAGTACTAGGGAGTCCAGCATGGACTGGGAGACACACGCGCGAGGGCTGGCCGCCGCGGTGGTCCGGCCGGAATCG
>NZ_JBEOVL010000059.1:0-38076 GCF_040295485.1 Streptomyces sp. NPDC002793
CACTCTGCGCCTACCGTCCGGCCCAACAGTGAATTCGAACGGCTCAACCGGCCGTTCGCCGTCCCGACGCCGTGTTCCCTCGGACCCCTCCTCACGAGATCCAGGAGCTACCCCATAAGGCAGCCAACGATCGCTACGCACCTCACCCGAGCCCAACAACCGGCCCGGACCGGACGAACCCCCCGACAGCACACTCGGAGCGGCCGAAGGCACCGTCCCAGCCCCACCAGCCTGCGCCGAGGAGTTCTCGACCCGGCCATCACCCAGGGACAACACACCAGGGCCCGGCCGCCGCACGGCATCGACAGCCTCCGGCATGGTCTGCTCATCAGTCTCGGCCTGCTGCACCATGTCGGCGGCAACCACATCGCCCGAGCCGTCACCAGCCCCGGACCGGGCCGAAGGGTTCACCTGGCCGGACGGCCGGACACCGGCCTGGTCACTATGCTCATCGATACGAGCACGCCCCGCATCGCCGGCCGGCTCAGACACCGTGGACGGCCGACCGGCAGAAGACACAGGCTGGTTGGCGACCCGACCCGGATCGGCCACAGGGCCGGCAGCCTGAACAGCAGCAGTACTCGCTCCCATCGCCGCAGAACCAGCTCCGCCGGAAACCGCACCCGCCGCAACCTGTACCGGCTCCGCGGGTTCCAGCCCCGCGGTCACCTCAGCGGTCGGGGCGTGCCCCTCATCCACCGCCGCTACCTCAGCAGGCCGCCCAGCGACGGCAGACACGCCCGTGCCACTCGAACCCACGGCAGGCAGCGCCTGTGCCGCAACCTCCGTAACACCCCCGGCCGCAGACCCTGTGTCTGCCTCACCGGCCGGACGCGGCCGAGCCCCGCCCGACTCCGCACTTCCCAGGCTCCCGGCCGACGGCACCCCGGCCGACCCCACCGCACCCTGATCCTGTACAACACCCGCATCCGACACCCCGGCATCCGCACCAGACACCGTGGGAGGCCGCCCCGACACCACCCCAGCACCAGCAGCGGCAGCGCCCGTGACACCGGCATTCCCGGCAGTACCAGCAACGCCGACCGCCTCACTGCCCGCAACACCCGTGCCGCCGGCGGCCGGCTCCCCGCCACCGCCCACCGCGACCCCGCCACCGCGACCGTCACCCTCGTCGGTACCGGCCGTGTTCACCCCGGCGTTCTGCGCATCGGCAGGCCATGAAGGGACCTCGGAAGAGAAGCCCTTGTTGAACGCCAGATTGACCGCCAGACCAGTCTTCTCCGCACCCTTATTGAGCCCCTCGCCGACATTGCCACTGATGCCCCCACCCAGGAACGTGTCCCACGAGGTCGCCCAGTTGCCGGTGAAAAGCCCACTGCCCAGAATCTCCGCAAGCGCCTCCGAGCCACCCGAGGCAAGGAAAATGCTGGAAGCGTTGGGCTGCCGGGCGACACCACTCCCCCGGTCCACATGACCAGTCCCCGGCTCGGCCCCCACCTTCACCGTCACATCATCCGCAACACTCTTGGCGAACGCGCCACGCCTGACGTCATCACGGAACAGAGACAAGAACTTCTCGTTGCCACCAACGATGCCGCCGAAGAATCCACCGGCAAGACCACCGAACACCGCGTCCTGCCCGATCTGCCCCCAGTCGAAGTCGTTGAAGCTCTGCTCACCCGACGTGAAAGCAATCATCCCCAGACGGACAGCGAACGACTGGAAAGCCTCCTCGAACGCCTCACTCAACACCGGCAGCAAATGCGTCTTGCTCAGCAATTGATGCAGAATCAGCAGCACCGCCACACGACTCCGCTGCTGCGCGACCACCGCCCTGCCCGCAGTAGCACCACCCGTGACAGCCGACAACCAAAAAAGGGTCTTCAGCTCGATCAGAAGCCGGATGACCTCAGCATTGATCTGCCACTTGCCTTCCATAATGTCGTACGAAGTCTTCACCCGGCCATCAGCAATATCGTCCAACCGCCCCGCGAACTGCTTCAGATACCCCGTACCACCCGAATCCACGAACATACCCATGGCACGCACATAATCGTTCCCCACCTGAGGCGGCAACGCCCTCGCAGTACCCGAAACCGTACGCTCAATGACATCCGACAAACCACGGACATCATGAGCCAAACCCCTGAACGCCGCATGACTGTCACGAGCCAGGTCCTCATTCGCCTGCATCAACCGCTCGCCAATAAGGACGAACAGCATATTGTTCACCAGCGGTGAGACCTGGATTGCCATGTCAGATTCAGTGCTTCCTGCTCTTGTTTCCGGTGGAGTTGCCACCCGGCGACCGAAGGCCCGCGGCCAGGCTCCCGGCCCGCGCGGACCGGCTATTCCTCACGTTTTCGCTGGTGCCATCGGCGGTCGCGACGGCCGCCCGCAATCAGCCTCAGACCGCGCTCAACCTCCGCGGCATGCTCTGCGCCGCAGTGCCGATCTCATGAACCTGCCGGATACCGGCTCGGATCCTCGATGTCCAAGTCCGCCAGCTCCGGCACCGCCTCGCTCGACTGCATGAAAGGGCTGGAAAGTCTCAGCTCCGCCTCAGCCCAGGCCAGAGCCTCCTGCGTCGCTTCAAACTCGGCCAAAGCATCGGCCAACTTCTCTCTGCCACAAGCGACGCAACTGGTAGCCTCAGCCGGCGCTCCACTTCTGGTAGTCCTGTCCGTTGCAATCCCACAGTTGCAACCGGCTGCCGTTTGCCACCTGCTGCTCCCTCACGTCAACGCACTTGTCGGCCTGCGGATTGACCAGGTCGTGCGAGGAGTTCAGCCGGAACTGCTGGGCGGGATGGCCACTGCATCTGGCCAGCTGAATCACTGCGCCGTTGCCGGTCGCCCCCCAGGCGACATCCATACACAGGCCCATGGAACGCACCGTCCCGTCGTCCATGAAACGCCACGTCTGCTGTGCCGCTCCGCTACAGCCCCAGATCTGCAACGGCGTACCGTCACCCTCACCATCCGTGACATCGATACACCGGCCCGAGTGGTGGCTGCGGATGGAAACACCCGGCACACTGGAGGACTCCCCGGACGACCCGGACTTACCCAGAGTCTGAGCCGCGCTGGGCCGCGGCAACGGCTTCGGATCCTCACCCACCGACGAAGAGCCACTGCCCCCCACCCCACGGGCTACAGGTGTCCCGGCAGCGCTCCCCCCTCCCACCCGGGGCCCTCCAGCGCCCCCTTGCCCAGCGGGACTCTTGCCCGAACGCGGCTTCTGAGAGGTGCTGTTCTCGGTCGGCGGCGCTGATTCGATGGGGCCGACCATGACGCTACCCGCGGGAGACCCCAGCACCGTGCCGGGCGTCGCACCAGCGGGAGCCACGCCCTCCTCCTCACCGCCGCTGCTCACCAGGAACGGCACCGCCACCAGAAGAGCTCCCACGATCGCAGCCCCGGCCAGCAGACTCTTGTGCGGCCGCCCAGGCGGGACGTCCGCGGCAGCCTCGGCCGTGCCACCAAACGTCTCACCTGCCTCTACCTCCACATCGACCGCTGCAGCAGGCTCCGCTCCCGCCTCACCGCCCTCACCGACGGCTTCCGCGACACCTGCCGCTTCCGACTCCCCGACCACGCCGACGACCAGTGACGCCGGCTCCTGATCGGGAGTCCCCTGCTCGGCACTGCCTACGGCAGGAAGCACAGTGGTAACGCCTCCGGCCGGGGAAGCCGACAGCATCGCCGGCGAACCCGCAGCCTCCACCGTCCCTGTTGCCGTGTCTCCTTGCGATGCTGCCGATTCCCCGGCCTGCGACGGAATGTTCTGGGTGCCCTGAGGCTGTGCTGTGGTCATCGTGTCATTCCTACGGTGCGACGGGATCATACGAAAATTGCCCTGGACATGCAGCAGGGGCTCGACACCCGGCGGCATGGTCCGGGAACATCTCCCGAGGCGGGCCACCTGACTCCATAGACGGCCGCCCGCCTCTAAGGACGAACAAACAGATTTTTCACCAGCGGCGGGAATTGGATTGCCGTGCCGGAATCAGTGCTTCCTGCCGCTGGTTCCAGTGGAGTTGCCGCCCGGCGACCGGAGGATGGCGTCCAGGTTCCCGGCCTGCGTGGACCGGATGTTCTTCACGTTTTCGCTGGTGCCATCGGCAATGGCGACGATAGCTTCCACTATCGCCCGCATGGTTTCCGCAGCCGTCACGTTCTCCCTCTGCGCATGCGGCTTTGTCGCTTTGGCGAAACTGTCGTCTTCGCCGGGCCAGCCCGCGGTCGGCTTCAGGCCGTTTTCGAAATTCCGCAGCATGCTCTGCGCCGCCGTGCTGATCTCGTGAACCTGCCGGATACCACCCTGGATCCGGGCCGTATCAGCGGCATAGGCATTGGCATCAGACATCGTGATCGTCCTCCCCGTCCTCGTTGATCTCGTCACGCAGTCGGCCACTGCCCCTGCGACCTGCCGCCTGCTCCGGTGCTTCCAGGACCGCGGGACCGAAGATTTCGGCCCAGTCGATGTCCACTCCCGTCAGCTCCGACACCGCCGTACTCGGCTGGGTGAAAGGCTGGAACGTCTCCATCACATGTCGGGACATCTGCGTCCTGGCACGTTCCGCCGCGTCCAGGACACTCGCGGCAAGCTCCCCCGCCGCCATGCTCCGGTACTTGCCCTCCAGGAACCTCAGTGCAGTGAGCTCGCCCTGGTGACCGACGGTCACCTCCACCGCCCGGTCCTTGGACCGCACGGTGAACGACGCTTCCCTCAGCTCCGCCTCAGCCTTGGCCACTGCCTCCTGGGTCGCTTCGAGCTCCGCCATCGCATCGGCCAGCTTCTTCTCAATCGATGCCGGTTCAGTCACCTGATCCTCCTTCGCCCTGTTGCCCTGTCCGTTGGCCGGTGTCACCGGCCGATAACCGCCGGAGCGCCGCCTTCGTCCGCGCCCCAGACGTCCCCGTCCTCGGGCTCCCAACCGGACCGATCCCGGCCGCTCGTCTCCGTCTGCAGGGCACCCTGGGTGCCCTGGCCGCCCGCCGGGAAGTAGGACGACGACGTGGTGGTTCGTCCTCCTCTGGCATAAGCCCTGTCCTCGCCGTCCTCGGCCGTATCAGCACGCGGCTTCGGCCTGCGCGCGGCGGCGCCGTCGCCATCGGTCAAAACGTTGCGGACCCGTTCGCTGTTCGACGAGCCACCGCCCCCTCCGGCTCCGCCGGGTCCACCCATGCCGCCCATGCCGCCCATGCCCATCGGCATCATGGGCATGCCCGTGCCTCCGCTGCCGCTGCCGCTGCCGGCACCATCCGTTCCACCAGCGAAATCCGGGTTCAGAGGAACGGCGCCGCTCGGCAGCCCAGTCTCGGAGGCAAATTCGCTGGGCGGGGGCGCCCCCAACGCGCCTCCGGAATAGGAGGTGCTGTCGTACTCCTCGTACGACGACGTGCCGTCGTCACCGCTCTGGCTGACCGCTGGGTTGAGCTGGGAAGTCGCGAAGTCGTCGGATGTGATTGAGGAATCGGTCGTGTCCGCCACGAATGTGGTTGCTGGAAGAGTCATGCTGCCCCTTCCCACGCCGACATCGCCATTGAGATCGGTGCTGGTCACCAAGTCGTTCAGAGGAGTCAGATCCGGGCGTCGGGCCAAGATCTCGGCATGCAACGGCAGCGCCGTGCTGTCATCGGGCGTGGGGCCAGTGGCCACCGACGGATTCAGAGACTCAGTGATCACCGAGCCGTCGGGACGGGTCGTGACAGCTTCACCGGACGACGGATCAACCACCGTGCTGCTCCCGTCCGGGAACATTGTGGTCAGCTTCCCCTCAGGGTTCAGCGTTGTCGTACTGCCGTCCGGATTCTCGAGCACCACACCCGGGTCAAGAGAGGTGCTGCTTGTCTTCCCGTCCCGCGAGGTCGTGGTCATGGTGCCGGTGGCCGGGTTGAAGACGCTCAGGCCTCCGTCCGGGTGCATGGTGGCCAACGACCCGTCGGAGTTGAGGACGGTGGTGCTGCCGTCCGGGTTTCGGATGCTGCTGTTCGTACCGGCCGGGTCAGATTTCAGGCTGGAGGCCGAGCCGATTCCGAGCAGGGGATTCAGCGGCACGATCGTCGGCAGCCCTGCCGAATCCGGGGACCCGCCGCCGGTGCCGACACCATCGCGCCCGGCACCCTGGCCGTCCAGGCCTTGAAACAGTTTTTCGACGAGGCCGTCCGGATCGACGTTGCGGCTCTGGGGGCTGTCGCCCTGCTTACTCCCGAAGTCGTTCACTCCGCTGATCAAGTCGGTGACGACCTTGCCGAGGCCGGCAAAGCTCTTAGTGAGGGCGTCGTTGGTCTGGTCGAGCTTTTCCTGGTTGAGCTGAGTCTGTTCCTTCTGCCAGGCCTCCGTCAGCGAGGTTCGGCTGGTGGTCTCCACCGGCTGAGTGAAGACTGCCGCAGCCTCGAGCCAATGATTGTTGAGACTGGCCAGGGCATAACGGGCATAGTGTTCGAGTTCATCTTCAACACGCTTGTTCCACCGTTCCACCGCCGCCTCGGCGATCTTCCTGTAGGTGCTACGTTCCGCGAGGTCTCCGTACTTGGGGTGGACTTGGCTGAAGGCCTCGGTGGTGTGGTACGTAGTCGAACGGCCCGAGCGGCTGTCGTGATGCTCGACCTTGCCTACCTGACTGATGTTGTTCTTCACTACCCAGTTCCACACCTCATTCAGCTCTTCCACCACTGCCCGGTGTGGGTCGTTCTTGCCATCGGCGGCCCATGAGTTCCATGCCCTCAGGAGCACGTTGGCCTGCATCGACAGGTCCACCTGAGCTCCCGCCAGGGCTTCGGCGAAGGGAGAGCGGGGCCGGTAGCCGTCGAGCGTGGTATGCAAGGACTTGTAACCCTTGCCTCCGAACTGATCCACGTAGCCGGCATAGTTCGATCGCACCTGAACGATGAGGTTGTGGAAGACCTGGGCCGCCTGCCCCTTCCACGACGCTTGCTCGTCGCCCAGCGACTTCTCCCATCGCTCCAGCGTGTTGCTCTGGTCCTGAAAGAAATCCTTCACCCGGTCGAATGCCTGCGCCGTGCGCGTGAACGCCTTGAGATCGACAGCATGGACGTCCGCGACCGACAACCCGTTGTAGGCGAAATTCTTGGTGGACCGGTCCCCTGTTTGCAACGCCTCGAGCGCCGCTCTGCCTCCGAAGATGTAGCGTGCCGGCGGCGCGCTGTCCCACTTCGCATCCTTCTCGACGACGCTCGTGAACTCGCCGCCAGTCCTCCTGCTCTCGGGCCCCGTGTACAGCACCGCCCTGCCGTTCTCATCGGTGAGCACCCCGATCAACACGATCCGGGCCCGCTGCATATCTACGTTGTCGCGACCCTTCGCCGTGTAGAAGACCAGGTCGTAATCCTCTCCCTCATGGGTCATCCAACCACTGATCGCCGCATAGTCCTCGGGCATGACCGGTCTCATGATCATTTCCTTGAAGCCCATACGGAAAAGGGGAATGTCACCTTCGCTCTTGAGTTTGTCGAAGAGCGTGCTCCTCTTCGGCATCATGTAGCCGGTGAAGAGAGACACGGCCCTCCCCCAGTAGTCATCGGGGTCGGCCTCAAAGGAAGGCTCGGCAGCCATAGCAGCACGCTCCTTGGGTAGGAAGGGGAGGGAGGGACGGCAACTACGCCGCCTTGGAGGTGGAGTTGTCCGAAGCCGGTGTGCCGCTCAGATCGTTGTCGACATCGGAGAAGAGGTCGAGCATTTTCTCCGCACTGATCGCGGTGAGACTCTGGTCCTGATTCTTTTGCAGGACCTTGATCGTCTCCTCCAGGTTTCGGGCGATGTGTTTGAACAGGTTTTGCTCAGCCGTCAGGACATCAACGATCCCCTTGGCAGCATCCGCTACCCGACTGACGAGGGCATTTCCCTTCACCAGCCCGCCTTCAGCTGCCATGAGCCCGATGGCCAGATAGGGATTTTCCTGAAGGTGATCGCCCTCGTGGGCGTGGTACCCCTCTACGAGACTCTTCAGGGCCCGGGCGCCTTCGGGTACGTCCTTTCCGATGTCTACAAGGTCCTTGTTGAAGTCAGCCACTTCGGTGTCGATGAAGGTCTGCAGGTGCGCGGCGTCCAATTGCGTCAGATCGGTCATAGCTCTTCTCCTGGTGGTTGTTCGCCGTCCGGCCAGGCGGCCGGACGGCGAACATTTTCGGACTGAAGAATTCAGCGCCTCAGCGGCCGATTGTGACCTGGGACCAGAGGCCGGCCAGTTGGTTTTCGCTCTGCTTGTAGCTGGATCCGATCTCCGCCAGCAGGCCGGCGTGCGAGGTGAGCAGCCGCTGCATCCCGAGGACTGCCCCGTCCCACTCCCGCTGCCTGTTCTGGTACTCCGTGGCGTCGAGGCCGATCCATGTGTTCTTGAGTGGCTGGAGCTCCGTCTCCAGGCGTTGCACGATTCCGGCGATGAGCTTGGTCTGCTGGGCCATGGAGTCGCCGACATCGTTCAGGTGCGTGTAATCGACGTAGATGTAGCCGTCGTCCATCACAAATCTCTTCTCAGTCGTAGGTGTGGCGGGGGGCCGAGGAATCGGGTCAGGCGCTCTTGAGAGCGTCGAAGACGGCCTGGGACGTGGCAGAGCCCTGGGCAATGGAGTCCATCGCAGCGGCCTGTGTCCTTGCCTGCGTCTGTCGGCTGCCGCCGAGTTTGTCGATCATGTCCTCAACGTTCCTCTGGACGATCGCGCACTTTTCGTCCCACAGCCTCAGCAACTCGCCGTACGCCGCGCCGTCGCCGCCCTTGTACTTGTTCCTGAGGACGTCCTTCGAAGTCTCCACGTGCTGTCGTGACTTCACGATTTCGTTGCGAGCCTGATTGAGAGACTCGATGCCGTTCTGAGTCAGTCGTGCGTCCGACTGCTGCATGTTGCCAGTCATAGTCCTGCCCCTTGAAGGAGATACTTGTGGGTGGGAACAAGGTTAGGACTGCTCCACTTGAGAGCGCCCTCGGTTGAGATATATCTGAGGAACTTTTCTCAGTGATCGAACAACCGGGGCTTGCGTCCCTCTGTTCGCACAGCTCGATCGCCGGCGGGCTGCTCTACGGCCTAGCCCGGCTCTCCCGTGGCGTCTTCGCAGGAAGGCCGGGTGCTGGGGGCTGTACGGCCCTGTGCGGCGGCGCCCGGGGCCAGGTCCGGTCCGGACCTCAGCATGGAGAGCAGCGGGGAGGGCAGCGCCACCACATCGCCGCTCGCGTATCCCAGCGCCTCGAGTGCGGCCCGGGACGGCACCCGGTACTTCACGCCGTTGTCGGCCACGAGGTACGTCGTGTCGCCCACCGGCGTGCCACCTGCGCCCAGCGCCCTCACCAGGGCACCGTGGCCGGGGCGGACGACGACGTCGTCAACCGGCAGGCACGCCGGTGCCGACTCCCCGGGGGCGGTCTGCGTGACCGGGGCCAGGGAACTCAGCGGCACCAGCGCCATGGTGATACGTGTGAGGCCGTCGGCCGACTCCCCCCGGGCGCAGGCGGACATTCCCTCCGGCACGGAAACCGCGCGGGGCGGGGACTCAGGCAGGCCCTTGGAGACCGGCGGCGTGCCCGCGGTGCCGGGCGCCAGATGCTCCCTGAGAACGTCGGCGTTCAGCGGCGCCGCCGTGGGAGAGGCTCCTCCGTAGGCCTTCTCGCGGGTGGCCGGATCACCGAGGACAAGGGCCGCCTCCGTAGCCGTGAGGGGCACCAGGCCTTCCTTCCGCAGCAGGTAGTACTGCTCGTTCGAGCCGGGCAGTTGGGCCAGGTACACCCGCCCCACCGTGCTGCTCCGGCCGGCAAAGGACGGCCCGGCGGCGCCCCGGCCTGGTACGTCGGGTGAGGCCAGGTCCGGGCCGGCGACCAGGGCGTCGAGGAAGGCGGCGGACACCTGCCGCGGCGTCACGGAGCCGTAGCCCAGGGAGACGGCGGCGCCGGAGGCCTTGTCCAGTTCGAGGCGGCTTCCCATCCAGACCAGATAGGTCACCTTGTCCGGGCCGGTCACCAGGAGTCCCTGGTCACCGGAGACCCCCTTGTTCTCCAGGGGGGCGCCCACGACGAGCGTGGTGGCCGCGGTCGTTGTCGTGACCGCGCCGTCTGCGGTGCCGGACACGTTGACGGCGGAGCAGACGTGCCAGGCGCCGTTGTCCAGGTCGTCTGCCGCCGGAACGGACTCCGGGGCGCCGGGGATGCCCACCGGGGCCCCGACCGGGGTTCCCCGCAGCGACGGTGTGCGCACGTCGGTGGTCTTCAGGTCGGCGCCGCCGATGAGTCTGGCCGAGGCGTAGTTGCGTACCGGCCTGAGGCGGCCGTCGATGTACAGGTACCGGGCTCCGGTGTCCTTGTTGACGATCAGACTGTTCCCGGTCCGCCAGGAGTCGTTCCCGCCCGGCACGATCAGCCCGTAGACGAAAGCGCCCGCGGCGATCAGCACCGCGGCGAGCAGGCCGATGAACACACCACGGGTGGTACGTCCCGTCGGACTTTCGGGAGCATCGGGGTCGGCGAGCAACATGCCCGCGGTGAGTCTGCCCATCGCGAATGTGTGGGCCTGTACCTGGTCACGCTTGGACTGCATCGGTTCCTGTCCCTCCCGGTCCTTGCCTGTTCAGCCGTTCATTGCCCGGAGGGCACCGAAGACGCCCAGCACCCAGAGCGTCAGCGGCAGCAGGCTGATGGCCAGGAGCGACTGCAGCAGTTCGGCCGCGCGGCCCCAGTGCGGCGCCATGCGCCTGCCGGGCACCGTCCACGAAGCCACGGCCAGCGCTGCGGCCAGTGCCAGCAGCCCGACGACCAGGGCCGGCCGGTCGGCCGGAGCAAGGCTTGCCGCTTTGCCGACGGCCAGCAGGACGGCTCCCCACATGCCCGGCACCACCAGGGCCAGACGCTGCCAAGCGTTGACCATGCCTCGCCCGTGCAGCAGCAGGAGCAGGGAGAGTGTCGCCGCGGTCAGCGTCTCGGCCAGGCCGGGCTCGTGGGCCAGAGCGACGAGGGTGCCGGCGCAGATGACACCGGTGGCCGTGTACAGGGCGGTCATCCAGTCGCTGGCCAGTTCGGTCCTGACGGCGACGTCACTGCCGCTGTAGGGCTCGATGTCCTCCTGCAACTGCCGGGCGCTGTTGGGCAGAGCGGGCATCCGCATGCCGGCGAGCTTGAAGGACAGCACCGGTATGAAGCTGCCCAAAACGACGACCACTGCGGCCACCCCCGCGCCGGCACTGTCCACGGGCAGGTCGAAGACGCTCATCAGCGCTCCGGCGGCCGCGCAGAGGATCGCGATCAGCGCTGTGGCGATGAAGAAGGGCGTGTAGACGGCCGCCGCGGCCACCGCCAGCACAGCTGCCCCGGCACCCGCCGCGCCGGCGGCCATCAGCCGGGCGCCGAGCACGTGGTGCGCCTGGGGGCCCGCTATCTCTCCTCCGGGCAGCAGCCAGCCCGCCAATGCCAGGCACGGCGCCGCGAGGATTCCCAGCGTCGCACCGGCTGCCGCATCGCCCACTGCCCGACTCGCCGAGGCCGCACCTGCGAGGAGCAGCAGCCCGGCGACGACGGCGGTCACGACGCGCAGGACGAGCGAGCCCGACGGCCAGGCCAGTACTCCCAGGGACGTCAGCACGCAGACGACCACCGCGCAACGCAGCAGGCGGCGACTGGCCTGAGGGTTCCAGCCGTGGAGCCGTTCCCCTGTGACGTTGGCGATCCCGTCGACGAGGTCGTCCAGGCGCACCTCTGGCAGGGCATCGGCTCGCGGACGAAGGTACAGTACCTCCCCGTCCTTGAGGTCCAGCGTCTCGAGAGTTGCTTCCTCGTCGAGTGGGGCTCCGCCCAGACGTTGCAGGGCCCAACCGCCGTGTTCCAGGCCGTTTTCCTCCATGTCACCGTCCGCGTAACTCAGTACGGTCGGCAGAAGGTCGGCAACCGGCACATCGGCGGGTACAGCCAGGTCTATCGTCTTGGCAGGGGCACGAACGGTGATGTGGCACAGGCCGGCCACAGAGCTCTCAGTCATTGGTGGGGGCCACGCTTCCCGGGATTCATCCGCTGGGCTTGGTTCTGAACGCCTGCAGAGTACTGAGACCTTGGGCCGCTCATGGCCCGCTACGCGACTTCCCGTTGATGACCCCGTCCAGGAGCCGAGTGCTCGTTAAGGAGTCAGTAGTTGAGTACCGCCCTATTCCGTCGCCCTGCCCGTCGGCGCGGGCCGGACATGCCCGAGGGTGAACTGACCCTCCAGGAGCCGCCGACGCTGCCGGAGACTGTTCCGGACAACTCGGCGGTGTGGACGTATCTGCCCATGGCAATGATGTCCGTTTCCATGATGCTGGCCTTTCTGCGGCCCGGTGGGTCCGGCAGTGTCTTCACGTACATCGCCCTGGGCATGATGGTCCTGGCCTCGGCAGTGATGATGATCGGCCAGGTGATGCGCCAGAGCAGCGAGCGCAAACAGCGCCTCAGGGGCGAGCGCCGGGACTATCTGCGCTACCTGACGCAGACCCGGCGGCAGGTCCACCGGGCTGTGATCGAGCAGCAACTGGCGCTCGCCTGGCGTCACCCTGAGCCGGCGTCGATGCGTTCGCTGGTGCGGACGACGCGGCTCTGGGAGCGCCGGGTCAAGGACGACGACTTCGCCGAGGTGCGGGTGGCCGTCGGGGACCAGCAACTGGCGCTGCGGTTGAACCCGCTGTCCACCAAGCCGGTGGAGGACCTCGAGCCCCTGTCCGCACACGCGCTGCGACGGTTCATGCGCGCCTACAGCACCGTGCCGGACCAGCCCATCGCGCTCTACCTGCGGTCCTGGACACGGGTGCTGCTGCGCGGGGACGAGGCGGCGGTGCGCGGCATGGTGCGGGCCGCCCTGTGCCAACTGGCTCTCTTCCACGCCCCCGAGGACGTGCGGATCGCGCTGGCTGTCAGCGACGAGCGCCGGGCCGAGTGGGACTGGGTCAAGTGGCTGCCGCACAACCTGCACCCGCACGAGCAGGACGGCGCCGGGCCGGCCCGCATGGTGGCGTCGGACTTCAACGGCCTGGAGGACCTGCTCGGAGGGGAGTTCACCGAACGTCCGGCATTCGACCCCGAGGCCGTGCCCGGCCGTGACGAGCCGTTCACCGTGCTCGTGGTGGACGGGGTCCAGGTGCCGTCCGGGCACCGGCTCGACGGCCCCGGGTTCCGCAACGTGATCGTGCTCGACCTGTCGGAGTCCCTGCGGTGGCGTCCGGGACGAACGACGCTGCGGCTGGATGTGCAGCCGGACGGAGTGCGACTGGTGCGCACGGACCGGAACCGCAAGGAGCAGTCGACCCTGCTGGGTCGTCCCGACGCGGTCGGTCCGGTTGGCGCCGAGGCCCTGGCGCGGATGCTCGCCCCGTATCGCACGGGGCTGACCACGGAAACCGCCGAGCCACTGTCGACGGACGTGGAACTGACGGCCCTGCTGGGAATCCCCGACCTGTCCCGTCATCAGCCGGCCACTCTGTGGGGGCGCAACAAGGGTGCTGCCCGGCTGCGGGTTCCGGTCGCGGTGGGTGGCGACGGAGTTCCGGTGGAGCTGGACATCAAGGAGGCGGCGCAGGGGGGCATGGGCCCGCACGGCATGCTGATCGGCGCGACCGGCTCGGGCAAGAGCGAGTTGCTGCGCACCCTGGTGCTGGGCCTGGCGCTGACGAATTCCTCGGAGACCTTGAACTTCGTCCTGGTGGACTTCAAGGGCGGCGCCACGTTCCTGGGCCTGGACGAACTGCCGCACACCTCTGCCGTGATCACCAACCTGGCCGACGAGGCTGCTCTGGTCGAGCGCATGCGGGACGCCCTGCACGGCGAACTGATACGCCGCCAGGAACTCCTCCGGGCGGCCGGCAACTACTCCTCGGCGCTCGAGTACGAGAAGGCCCGCGCTGCGGGAACGCCGTTGGATCCGCTGCCGAGCCTGTTCATCGTCGTCGACGAGTTCAGTGAACTGCTGTCGGCACACCGGGACTTCATGGAACTGTTCGTGATGATCGGCCGGCTGGGCCGTTCTCTCGGGGTCCATCTGCTGCTGGCGTCGCAGCGACTCGATGAAGGGCGGATGCACCAGCTGGAGAGCCATCTCTCGTACCGCATCGGTCTGCGTACCTTCTCCGCCATGGAAAGCCGTGGCGTACTGGGGGTGCCGGACGCCTACCAGCTGCCGTCGCAGCCGGGCGCCGGCTTCCTCAAGAGCGGCGTGGAAGCCCTGACCCGGTTCCGGGCCGCGTACGTGTCCGGGGCGTACCAACCGCGGCGCGGGGCAGTGGCTCAGGCACGGGTCGCCAGCCAGGTGGTGCCGTGGACGGCCGGCTATGTAGTGCCGCGCACACCTGCCGAGTTGCCGGAGCCAGAGCCGGAGGAGGAGGCCGAGGAGAACGAGAACGGGGCGTCGCTGCTGTCGGTCGCCGTGGAGCGGCTGCGCGGGGCAGGACTGCCGGCCCTCCAGGTGTGGCTTCCCCCGCTGGCCGAGCCGCCGGCCCTGGACGCCCTGCTGCCGGGGCTGACCGCCGATCCAGAGCGCGGGCTCGTCGCCGCCGGCTGGCCAGGCGTCGGCTCTCTGCGGGTGCCGGTCGGCCTGGTGGACAGGCCGTTCGAGCAGCGGCGTGATCCGCTCGTGGTGGATCTCTCGGGCAGCGGTGGGCACATCGCTGTCGCGGGTGGTTCACAGAGCGGCAAGTCGACAGTGCTGCGTACCCTGATCGCTGCTCTCGCGCTCACCCACACCCCGCGCGAAGTGCAGTTCTACTGCCTGGACCTGGGCGGTGGCACGCTGGCCGGGCTGGCGGAGCTGCCGCACGTCGGTGGAGTGGCGAACCGGATGGACGGCGAGCGCATCAGCCGCACGGTGGCCGAGGTCACGGCCGTGCTCAATCACCGCGAACAGCTCTTCCTCGACCACAACATCGACTCGATGGCGACCTACCGCAGACGCCGCGCGGCCGGGGAATTCGAGGACGAACCCCATGGTGACGTCTTCCTGGTGGTGGACGGGTGGGGCACGATGCGCCAGGAGTTCGACGCGCTCCTGCCCGCTTTCGGCCAGATCGCGTCCCAGGGCCTGAACTACGGTATCCACCTGGTCATCTCCACCGCGCGATGGATGGAGCTGTCGTCCCAGCTGCGTGACCAGATGGCCACCCGGCTGGAGCTGCGGCTGGGCGACTCGATGGATTCCGTGGTCGACATCCGCAAGGCCGCCACCGTGCCGCGCAGCCCCGGCCGCGGACTGACGGTCGACAGCAAGCTGCACTTCCTGACCGCCCTGCCGCGTATCGACGGCCGGGAGACCTCCGACGATCTCAGCGACGGGGTTGCCGCGCTGGTGGAACAGGTCGCCGAGCATTGGGCGGGGCCTTCCGCGCCGCCGGTGCGGATGCTGCCGCACCGGTTGCCCGCCGCGCAACTGCCGGAACCGGAACTCGCGGACGGGCTGCGGATTCCTCTCGGGCTCGACGAGGAGACGCTGTCGCCGGTGTGGCACGACTTCGGCCGCACGCCCCACCTGGTGGGCATCGGAGACACCGAAAGCGGCAAGACCAATCTGCTGCGGCTGGTCGCCTCGGCGGTCACCGCCCGCTACAGCCCGAGTGAAGCGCGCATCCTCGTGGTGGACTACCGGCGTGAACTGGCCGAGGCGGTCCCGGAGGAGTACCGCCTCGGGCACGCGGTGTCACTCGATCCCCTGAAGGAGCTGGTGGCCGGATCGGCCAGGGCCCTCAAGACCCGCCTCCCCGGTGAGGACATCTCCCCGGCCCGGATGCGGCTCGCGGACTGGTGGACGGGACCACGGCTGTTCGTGCTCGTGGACGACTACGACATGGTCGGCTCCGGCAGCATCATGGACCACCCGTTCGAGGCCCTTCTCGAGTACCTGGCTCTGGGACACGAGGTGGGACTTCACATGGTGGTGCTGCGTTCCGCGACCGGTGCCGGCCGGGGCCTCAACGACCAATTGCTCAGGCGCCTCGACGAAGTCAACACCCCGGGCCTGCTGATGTCGTGTCCGCCGTCGGAGGGTTACGTCTTCGGCAACATCAAGCCCCGCAACCTGCCGCCCGGCCGGGCACGTTACATCGCCCGCCGCAAGGCCGTACTGATGCAGACGGCCATCGTCGGTGAACAGGGCGAGGAGTAGCCGGCGAGAAGTGACCTCGCGCGGTGCGGCGTTTCGTCCCGGCCGACATGTGCGGATGTGGTTCGAGGGCCTGACGGTTCCGGGGGCGCGGGTGAGCCCGCGCCCCCGGGGTCGCTCGTCGCCGTGTGGATCGTCTGAACGGTGGGGCCCCAGTGCCTGGCCGTGCCCTGCCCGCCGCTGGGGCCTTGAAGCACAAAGGCCACTGTCCGGACCCACGGGTCCGGACAGTGGCCTTGCGTAAACGCGGACGCCGACTGACACCATTTCCCCGGTAGCAACGACTTTCGGGAACCGCTCGCGCAACAGGCGTCGGGGAATCAGACACAGGTACGCAAAGGCCCGTACCCAGCGGTGGTGATCCGCCGTTCGTCTCAGGTCTTCGTCGAAGCGTCGTCCCGGGCCGACCGCCATCCGCGGGCACGGCCTCTCGGGACGATCACGGCGGCCCAGGCTATGAACACGAGCAGACCGGCGCCGGCGCCCACCATCACCAGAGCTCGCCGTGTCGCGCGGGCACCCGCCTCATCCGTCGGCAGCCGCACCGGCTCGGAATCGTCTGCCGCCTCCGCCGGCGCGGCAGAGGGGGCGGCAACCGTGGTGACGGCGCCGTACGCGTCGAGCTGGGGCACACCCGCCGGGTAAGCGGTCGAGGTCAGCCGCCGTGCCGTCTCCCCGGCGGTCAGTTCAGGATGGGCGGACCGGATGAGGGCGGCCGTGCCGGCCACGTAACCGGCGGCGAGCGACGCTCCCGAGCCGACGAAGTGGCCACGTCCCGTCGGGCCGATGCCGACCACACCGTCGCCCGGTGCGGCAAGGTCCACGCGCCGTGGCGTGAGTGTGCCCCGTGGACGGCTGCCTTGCGCACCGAGGTCGATGACGGACAGCACACCCTGCTCGGCCGCGGGCCAGTAGTCCCTGGGCGGGGCGGCGGAGCCAGGGCTTTGGGGGCTGTCGGGGACGGCGGCGGCCACGATCAGCACGTCGTGGGCGGCGGCGTGGGCGACGGCACTCGTGAGCTTCGCGGAGTTGCGGGTCAGGGCCGGGGACACCTGGACGACTTCCGCTCCGGCGTCCACCGCCGCCCGGATACCGGCCGCGACCGTGGTGTCGGTCGCCCTGCCGCGGGCATCGGTGCCCCGCACGGCCAGGATATCCGCCTGCTGGGCCACCCCGGAGAATCCGGAGCCTGCCGCAGTGGCGGCGGCTATCAGCCCGGCCACAAAAGTGCCGTGACCGACGCAGTCGTCGCCTGCCTCGCCGATGGCGGCGACCCTGCCCTTCAGCGTCGGCGCCTCGAGCGACACTCCCGTGTCGACGACAGCCACGGTGACCCCCTCGCCGTCGGCGAACTGCCGGACCCTGGCAAACTGCAGCTCCTGCTGCTCCCGAGGCATCCCGTCGACCACCTTTTCTGAGCCGCCGGTGCAGGCGGCCCCGTCCGCCAGCTGGGACGGCATTGCGGGCAGGCGCACCGGCTCACGGGCCACGGCGCCGGCCTGCGCGGTGCCGCCCATGGCCAGCGTGGACGTGGACAGGAGAGTGAGCAGGGCCGCCATCGACGAGTGGCGGAGCGTGTGACGGCGCATTGTGTGCATCCTGGAAACGTAGACAGTGTCCGGTCATGGTCGTTGGGCCTCGTGTGCTTCGCGGACGCCCCACCCGCCGCTCATCACTCGGCTACCGCCTCCCCCTGCAGCGCGTCCTGGGGCAGGAGCAGGCGCAGGTCCTCAACGCCGGGGGCGGCCATCGTGCTCAGGCGGCCGGCCTGGCGCGTCATCATGCCTTCCAGGACCTGGCGGGCCAGGCGCCCGTTGCCGAAGGAGCGGTCACGCGGCACCGACTCGAAGTACGTCCGCAGTACCTGGCCGGTGCCCGGACCGCACTCGTACCCGGAGGTGGCCGCGTGCTGCCGCACGATGGTGACGAGTTCGTCCGAGGAGTAGTTGGTGAATTCCACGCGCCGGGAGAAGCGGGACGAGAGGCCCGGGTTGGAGGAGAGGAATCGCTCCATCTCCTCGGTGTAGCCGGCGACGATGACCACCACCTCGTCCCGATGGTCCTCCATGAGCTTCAGCAAGGTGTCCACCGCCTCCTGCCCGAAGTCCGAGGAGGAGCCGGGCCCGGTGGGCGTGAGCGTGTACGCCTCGTCGACGAAGAGAACGCCTCCCAGGGCCCGTTCGAAGGCGTCACGGGTGAGTTGGGCCGTGTGGCCGACGTACCGGCCGACGAGGTCGGCGCGGGCCACCTCGACGAGCTGGCCGCGGGGCAGCACGCCCAGCGAGACGAGCAGCTCACCGTAGAGCCGTGCCACTGTGGTCTTGCCTGTGCCGGGCGGGCCGGTGAAGACCAGGTGGTGGCTGATCTGCGGCGCGGGCAGTCCCGCGGCCTCCCGCTGGCGTGTGACGGACAGCAGGTTGACGAGGTTGGTGACGTCCCGCTTGACGCCGGCCAGTCCCACCAGGTCACCGAGTCGGGCCAGCGGGTTGTTCTCGCTGTCCGCGGGTGCGGCCTCCTCGGAGACGGCTCGTGCGGCTTCCTCCCCCACGTCCTCGGGCAGCAGCATTGGCAGGTCCTCCGCCGTCATGTTGGTGAGCGTGGCCAGCCGGGACGCCTGGCGGTCCACCATCTGCTCGAACACCTGGCGGGCCGCCCGGCCGTTACCGAAGGACCCGTCCTTGGGCATGCGCTCGAAATGCACCGTGAGTGCCTTGTGCGTGGCGGCACCGAGCACGTACTGGTGCCCCGCACACATGCTCTCCATGATGGCCACCAGTTCGGGCACCGAATAGTTCTCGAACTCCACGGTGCGGGAGAAGCGCGAAGCCAGACCTGGATTGGATGCCAGGAAACTCTCCATCTCGGCGGAGTAGCCGGCGGCCACGACCACCACGTCGTCGCGGTGGTCCTCCATGAGCTTGAGGAGCGTGTCGACGGCTTCCCGTCCGAAGTCGGCGCCGGAACCGCGGCCGTCGGACAGCAGGGTGTACGCCTCGTCGATGAACAGGACGCCCCCCAGAGCGCGGTTGAAGGCCTCGGTGGTCTTGATGGCGGTACCGCCGATGACCTGGGCCACCAGGTCGGCCCGGGAGACCTCCACCAGGTGACCTGAGCGCAGCGCACCGAGCTCCGCCAGGATCGTCCCGTAGAGCCGGGCCACCGTGGTCTTGCCGGTGCCGGGCGGGCCCGCGAACACGAGGTGGCGGCTCATCGGCGGAGCGGCCATGCCCAACCGGGTGCGGTGCTGGGCCAGCCGCGTGAGGTTGACCAGCGTACGCACCTGGTGCTTGACGTTGTCGAGGCCGATCAGAGCGTCAAGGGCGGACAGTGGACCGTCCTCGCGGCTCAGCCATGCGTCCTCGCCCCCTATTGCGTTGTCCCCGGCGCCACCGGCTGCCCCGGCGCCCCAGGAGTCCGGCTTCCCGTTGCCCGTGCTGACCAGTCCTTCGACGGCGAGCCGCTCACCGGGCCGGGACTGGAGGAGCCCGCCGCCGCCGTTGTCCCGGACGGTGCAGTTGACGACGGAGACGGGCGCGGCGGACTCGATGCGGAACCCGTCGCCGGCGCTGCCGCTGACCTCGCAGGAGTTGAACGAGCCGCGGCCGTCCTCGGCGATCCGGACACCATGGCGGCCGCTGCCGCCCACCCTGACGCGGGTGGCGGTCAGCTCGCCTTCCTCGTCGACGGTGACACCCGAGTCCTTGGCACCGGCGATCTCCAGATCCCGTACGGTCAGGATTCCGCCGGCGGCGATCGACAGGCCCGTTTCTGCGGCCGAGGTGACGGCGCCGCCGCCGACGTACAGGTTGCCGTCGCCTTCGACCCTGATGCCGCAGCGGCCGGCCACGTCGATGGTGCAGTCCTCCAGCCGTCCCCTGCCGTCCTTCACGATCTCCACACCGTGACCGCGGGGAGCGCTGATCCGCGCCCGACGGATGAGCGGATTGGCTCCCGTGCGGATGGAAACGCCCGTTCCCTGGGCGTCGATGACTTCGAGGCGGTCCAGCTCGGCCGCCGACTCCTCCTCCAGCAGCACCGCGGTCGTGGCGCAGTCCCGGACGGTGAGCCCGACGAGCACGGGGGACGACGGTCCGCTCACGCGCAGCGCGGGGGACTGCGCGGCGTCCAGCCAGCAGTCCTCGAACGTGCCCCGGGAGCGGTCGCCGACCAGCAGGCCGTGCCCCTTGGTACGAGCGGTCCGGCAACGGCGCAGCACCGGGTCGCTGCCTCCGGTGACCGCGATGCCGACCCCGGTGGTGCCGGTGACCCGCACGTCCTCGAGTACCGTTCGGGCCTGGCTGTTCAGCATGATGCCCGTGCTCGTGTCGTGGACGACGGTGCGCAGCACCTGAGTTGTGCTGTTGCCCTCCAGGGCGATGGCCGGCTTGTCGGTCGAGGAGATGTCGCACTCCTCGACCGATCCCTGTGCTTCTCCGTTGGCAAGCACGCCGTTCCCGCGGGCGTTGCGGATGGTGCAGCCACGCAGTGTGATCCGGCCTCGCTCGCCGATCACCACCCCAGTGGTGCCGAGGTGTTCGATGGTGCAGGACTCGACGGAGCTCTCGACCTCGGAGGTGGCCACGATCCCGGCGCCGCCCGGATTGCTGACCCGGCAGTCGCGGAGGGCGAGCGAGCCGCCGCCCCGGGTGAGCATGGCTGTCCAGGCAGAGCCGGTGATCTCGCAGCCTTCCATCGCGACCTGCCCGCGCGGGGCGTCGACGACCGGCAGCTCCTCGTCCCGCCCGCGCAGCACCAAGTCGGTCAGCATCGCGGCCTCCGCCTTGAGCACGATCGCGCTGCCGCGACGCGGTGCTATCTCCACGGTGCCGCGGGATTGCTCCGCGACGATGGTGACCGGGGTGGTGATGGTCAGGTTCTCGGTGTAGACGCCGGGCGAGACTCTGACGACAGCACCACTGCGCGCCCTGGCCAGGGCCTCACCAATCGTCCGAAAGCCGTCGGGCCGCTCCGGGCTGACCGCAAGTACCTGGCGTGACACGCACTTTCCTCCTCCGTTCGGCACCGTAGCGGCGGCGGCCGCGAGACCCTGGTGCCAGGAATGGGCAGGGCCATCATGCCGGTACCGAGGTGTCGAACTGCTCCATGGGGGCATCGACTTCGCGCCGCACAGCATGCTGGGACCCATCTCACCACGAAGCCGGCTCTGCGGCGGGGTGGTCGGCTGCACACCATTTCGGCGCCCGCCGCAGCCAGTGACGAGCGGCAGGCTCCATACAGGCCGACGGCCGTGTGTGGATGGCACGTTCCACGAGACTGCCAACTGCGGCCATCTCGCTTCAGTCCAAGAGGAACTTCACTCATGGAATGAACAAAGACGTGGGTGGACGCGAGCGAGCCTTCGCTGCGCAAGAGTAGTGAGCATTGCCTACTACGGCGATTCACCATACCCGCAGGGGGTACGAGTTCGGAGCAGGCCACTTCCACCGCCGATGCGCTACGAACACTCGCCTCCCCGGGGGATCCGCACACGCCCCGGACTCAGGCGAGCGACAGGAAAAGCTTCTCCAGGCGCGTCCGCATCGGTGCGGAGTCGCCTCTCGGTTCCACGAGTTCACGCACCCCCGGTGAATGCGCCAGGGTCACTCGCCGGACGCACACAACGTCCTGCCAGACCGCCTGGAGGACGCCGCGGCGCCACTGCGCGCTGCCTCGACCCGCACACCTCAACCGGTCGCCTGCGCCTCCGGAGTCCGCTCCTCCGAAGCCTGCGCCCGGCCAGACACCCCAGGCATCGAGGCAGCGGCCTCGGACGGCGGCACCACAGCATGGGCAGCAGACGAGCAGCTTGCCAGAACCTACGCGTCCTACCCGAGGAGGCCAGGTCCGCCTGGTCGCCGCCGGATCCCCGGTTCTCGTCGGCCTGCTGGCCGGACTGGACCTGCCGCGCCTGACGTACTGATCGCACCACCGTGGCCCATACCTCCTGGCCCCAGCGGCGCGGTCGTCGCCAACGAAGTTGTCCACTTGGCAACCCTGGAGGGTCGCGTCCCAACGCGCAATCATCGAGCACGAAGCCAGCCTCTGCCCGTCCTGTCGTCCGAAGGAGAGGGTTCTCCAGTGAGGAGACCAGACCGATGACCGCATCCGTCTCTTTCCCCGGTGCGGCAGTACCCACAGCGATCCATCCGACGCGTCGGTGGCACGCTGCGCGGAGCTCGGACGCACGGGCGCCGGCCGGCCTCGCCCCACCCTCACTCGCTGGTGCTCAGCGAGGCGCTGAGCACCAAGAGCGTCCTGGCTGCCGTCCCGAGCCGCCACGGGCGGCCCAACCGTATGCACGCGGTGTCGTTCGCCATCCCCACCGGGCGCATCCCGCCAGTGTCCTCGACCTCGTCGAACGCATCATGCCGGACGGGAGGCTGAAATTTGGGGCGCAATCACAAATCCGGGCCCAGTGGACCGAGGGCGGACTCCTCGACGTGGGCGCGGACCGTCTCGGCGAGTGGGTCGCCGAGCAATTCGAGCACGGTCAAGGCCTTCTTCCACATCTCGAGCGCCTCCGCCCCGTAGCCCTGCTCCTGAAGGCACAGGGCGTGGTGGTGGAGGGTCCAGCCCTCTCCCCACTCATTTCCGGCGGCATGGTGCAGTCGCAACGCCTCATCGAAGTAGGAGACAGCCTGTTCCGGTTCCGCGAGGTGGTAGTGAGCAATGCCCAGGTTCGTACGAGTAATGGCCTCGACCCAGGTGTTGTCGATCTCCCGGTGCATCACGAGCGCCTGCTGAAGAACTACCACTGCCTCCTGGCAGCGGCCGACGTGCACCCGCGCCTCACCGAGGTTGTTGAGGAGGATCCCCATGATCCAGGGCTGCTGGACATCGCGTCCGGCAGCCGCGGCGGGCTCGAGGTGCACAAGGGCTTCGGCGTAGCGCCCCTGTCGGAGGTTCACGTCACCAAGATTGCTCAACGCGTTGACCTGTCCCAATGTGTCTCCGACGCGTTGGTACACGCTGAGCGCCTGTTCGAACTGAGCGATCGCTTCGGTGTAGTTGTGCGACTCCGCGCAGGAACCACCCCGGTAGGTGTGCATGCGAGCCCGGGCTTCCAGGTCTTCGACCTGCATGGCCGAGGCGAGCCCCAGCTGAGTTACATGATCCCAGTCGGAACGGTGCTTGCGCAGATAGAGGAATCCGACCAGCGCGGCGGCCAGTTGCCAAGCCACCGCGTGCATTCCAAGTGCGGCGGCCTCATCCACCGCGGCGATCAGATTGCGCCGCTCGGTCTCGCACCACAGCAGGGCCTGCGCACGCTCGGTGAACGTCGGCACCCGGTCACCGGGAGGCGACACATCGCGCAGCTCATTCAGCCAGCGGTTCGGAGTGATCACCTGCGAAGCGGCTCTCACCGTGTGCAGATACCACTCCAGCGACCGGCGCACCGTCTGCCGGCGCGTCTCGGTCGATTCCTCCTGTCTGGCCTTGTCAATCGCGTACAGGAGCAGCAGATCGTGGAATCCGTAGCGGTGAGGCGTCGGCTCCGTGAGCAGGTGCGTGCGCACGAGCGTACGCAGCTGGTGTCGGGCATCTTCGGCGGTCGTGCCCAGCAGGGCAGCGGCTGCCTCCGCGCTGATGCCCCGGCCGGGGTGCAGCGCGAGAAGGCGGAACGCACGGGCCGCGGGCGCGGCCAGAGTGGCGTAGGACCGGGAGAAGGCGGCGCTCACTGCCGTTCTCGGATCTTCATCGGAGGCCAGCAGATTCAGCCGGTTGGGTTCCTGCGCCAAGTCAGCCGCCAGGTCAGCGAGCACGACGTGAGGGCGTTCGGCAGCCAGGTCGGCGGCGATCGCCAGGGCGAGCGGAAGACGGGCGCACCAGCGGACGATGTCCGCGGCCGCACCGGGCTCGGAATCGACCCGGCTTCCGCCGACCCGGGCTCGCAACAGCGCCAACGCGTCTTCGTCGTCGAGCGGATACAGCGTGAGGAGGCGCGCGTGGTCGTGGACGGCAAGACCGGCGAGCCGGCTGCGACTCGTGACCAGCACAAGACAGTCAGCCGCGCCGGGAAGCAGGGGGCGGACCTGAGCGCTGGTCGCCGCGTTGTCGAGCACCATGAGGACACGTCGCCCGCTCAGTGTCGAGCGCAGCAATTTGGAACGCTCGGCCGTGGCGTCGGGGATGACGCCGGCCTCAACGCCCAACGCACGCAGGAACTCTCCGAGCACCTGTCCCGGCGGGAGCGGCGCCGCAGCCTCCGAGTGGCCCTGCAGGTCGCAGTACAACGCACCATCGGGGTAGCGATGCCGCTGGCTGTACGCGACATGCAGAGCCATCGTGGTCTTGCCCACCCCCGCCATCCCGTCGATCCCGATCACCACGGTCCGGCCGACCACGCCCGTCACCGTCTCAAACAGGTCACGAGCCGTCTCCGACCGGCCGACCATCGATGCAGCAGAGGGCAGCTGAGCCGGGACTGCAACGGGTGCTCTGCGCTCGACCGCCGCTCTCGGCGGGGAAACGGACACCAGCGCTTCCAGCACACCGTCCAGTTCGAGGGCCCGGTCGCACGCAACCGCGAGCTCGTGCGTCGGCGGCCTCACGCCGTTCTCGATCTTGCTGAGATACCCCTTGCTGAAGTGGGTCAACGCCGCCAGCTGGGTCAGAGACAAGCTCCGAACGCGCCGGAACGTCCGCAACTGCCTCCCGAAATCCTGCTGTGAGTCCACCGAACGCCTTCCGCCAAGCCCTTACCCGATCGACCCCGCCGAGTCCCCGCAGCAAGAAGGAACTCAGCTCCGCCACAAGCGGGGAACCTGTGACGGAAGGGTCGAGGAACCAGAGTAGTTCGCCACGAGGCCCATCGGGATCTCGCCAGTTGTCGATGTAAGGAAATTCAGAGGTTGAGGGTGTCGTGCGGCGTCGTAAACCCTCGCAGAGCACTGCAACGGGGACGTTCCTGCGCTTGATGCCGACCCGTTGCGCGGTCAGGACGACTACGTCGCCGAACGCGGCCGGACCCCCTACCTGGCCCACATACACACCACAGACAAGGTAATACAGCCATGACTTCACACCTGGTGCACGACTGGTCCTATCTGACGTCGCTGCTACGCCGCCTCGAGAGCGTGGCCCACTTGCCGACGATCAAATCTCTGGGCAAGCACCACGACGTCGTGATCACCGCAGCTCATGAAGCAGGCGGACAGTTGCTCTCCATCATGGATTCGAACCCCGGAGGCTGCGGACCAGTAATCGCCGAGGAGGGCCACCCATGGATGTACTGGATCGTCCCGCCCGGCACGAAAAGGCGCTGGGTCAACCCATACGGAGTATGTGTCTCCGCGCCGTGGCGGATTCCCTTTCCACCAACGTTTCACGAGCAGCCCCTCGGGCCGTACTGGCTTCGGCGCTTTCATACCGACGTTCGCGTAACACCGGACGATCTCTCCGACGCCCTCCATGACGTGCGGCCGGCGCCGGTTCCGTACCAAGCCGTCACAGCCTTTCTGCGCCAGCCAGCCGTGGCGGATGCGCACACTCCCTGACGGGCAGAGACGCCAGTGCCTCGCCCTCCCTCGCCAGTGACCGATCGCTACGTCACGGAGTCAAAGCCCGACGGAAGCTCCGCACACCGAAGGACAACCACTCATGAAACCTCTGCGAAACCTCGTCACTGGCCGACCAGCCCTCACCCGTCTGCGAGCGTTCCTGATGAGCGTCGTGTGCGCGGCCGACAACCGAGCCTTCGAGGCCCGGGTGAGTGCCGCAGCGTCACATCACCCCGCATGACGAACGATCCCGCGTCGTCACAGGCGAGCGCCCGCCGAGAGCGAGGCCCGCGGTCCGACCGGCCGCTCCGCCGTTCAGTCGCGAATCCAGCCGCTGGAAGAGATCTCCACAACAGGGATCCGCCCACCCACGTCGATCTGCAGTGTCCCCGGACGGGACACATCCCCCGCGTCCGATCTGCCGTCCGCGCGGAGCCGTTGCCACCGCACGACACGAAGGAGCCGTCATGGCCGCTCGTCCACAGGCGTATGTCCCCTGCGTACGTCGCGCGCTTCTTCTGGCTGTTTTAGCAGTCCCGCTGCTCGGGTGGGCGCTGCACGCCATAGCACTTCAGCGCCGGCTCGCCTCTGCCAGTCGCGACCCGCTCACCGGGCTCCTTCGCCGCGACGGATACACCGCCAAGGCGCAGCAGATTCTCGACCGCTACGGCAACGATACCGTGACGCTGATCTGCGACCTCGATCACTTCAAGGAGATCAACGACAGACTCGGACACCCCGCCGGCGACGCCGTGCTGGCAGCGACCGCACAGCGGCTCGCCAAGTGGGCGGGCAGCACGGCCGCCGTCGGCCGGCTCGGCGGGGACGAGTTCGCTCTCACGACCCGGCTCGGCTCCGGTCTCCAGCACGCATGCCTCGCACGCCTGATGTCTTCGCTCACCCAGCCGGTCCTTCTGGACGACGGCCAGGTCGTCAACGTCGAGGCCTCCGTCGGGGCTGCGACGCCCGACGCGATCGGCACCACCAACCTGTCGCGTTTGCTCAGAGCTGCTGACGCTGCTCTCTACGACGGCAAGCACACCGGCCGGGCAACCATCGCCGGGGCCCGGCACGGGGCGAATGCGTCCGTCAACGGCCGCCGGGCCGGACGCCCCGGCACCCGCGACCTGGCGCGAGCATCATGACCGTCCCTGCCCCCGCACCGAAGAGAACCGCCTGCGACCAAACACCCGGCGCGCAATCGAGCGCCCGACGCCGTGTGACCGGCTCGCCGCCGACACGATCCGGCCGCACAAACCCTCGTCCGCCTGCCCGCACCTTCGAATCGAGGTACACCCGATGAGCTCCGCCAAACCCTCTGCCGCCGACATCCCGTTCCCCCGCATCCACAAACCGACCAGCTGCCGGACAACTCCTGAGCTCTTCGCCCACGAATACGAAGAACATGGGTACCAGGTCGCCCAGCGCATAGCGGATGCCCAGGCACAGTGCGCGGTGTGCCCGATCGCACCTCAGTGCCTCAAGTGGGCACTCGCACACCCGGAGGAGACGCCGACGGGTATCTGGGCGGGCACCACCGCCCGACAGCGGACCGTGCTGCGCACCCGCTTGATCGCCCGACTCGGCCCCGACTGGATCACGATCGTCGCTGCCGTGGACCGCGCGCGGCGCGAGCGGGCGCTCGCCAAACGACATCAACCGCCCACCGTCAGCCAGGCACGTCTCGCGCACCTGGACCGCGAGTACAAGAGGCGAGACAACCGCGGGCCTCGCCGGCCCCCGGCCGCCCACGCCCGAGGGCCGGAGCCGCCGACACCCCGTGTCCGCTCGCGCGCAGCCGTCGCTGAGGAGGTGTTCTGAGCCGGCCTCGAGCCGTCACCGCCTGAGCAGCGCTCACGCGGACCTGTCACTTTTCTTTCGTAACGCGGGGTGAAAGGAGTGTCGTTGACGTGGTGTGCCGGGACTCTTCCTCTATCCCCCGAACTCGCTTGGGAATTATATGAACCTGCCGATACAACCCCCGGCTGCGCACAGCGCACTTCCGTTGAAAATCGCCCATGATCGGGCACTTGAATACCTGGCTCATCGCGTCGGGCCCGACGGTGCGCTTCGTGACGTCTGCGGGAGCAGGGTCCTGGAGTCGGCCTTGATGCTGACCTTGCTGAAGCAGCAAGGCGTCCTCCCCCAGGCACAGGCCCAACTGGCCGCCTACCTACAGGCAGCGCCCTGGCACAGCCCGCTCGACGGTCTCGTGGCGCGGGCAGCGACGGGGAGCACGCCGGCGGCGGCCGAGGTGGGGGCGTTCCTGGCGTCTTTCAGCCACTGGACCGGCGCCCGCAAGCGGCTCCTGCTCCAATCGGTTCTGAGGTTCGTCGGATGCGAGGTCCCCCCGACCGGCCCGGGACCGGACTATCGCGGTCACGCGACCTGGACCTCCCTGGTCCTGTGTGCGATCGGAATGACCGAGACGGCGGGCACGGCGGACGGCGAGGCCAGACACGATTATCTGACCGGCATCCTGGCAGACTGGCACGGGCGGGTGTACGAAGCCAACGCGCTGGCTCACCTGGTCGTGTTGCACGCCCTGCACCAGGTCGATCCAGGGCACCCGGCGATCGGTGACGGGATCACCGCCCTGGAGGCGATTCGAGCCCCAGGCGCAGGGGTGCCCTTCATCGCGGGGCAGGATGTCTTCGTGACGGCGCTGGCGGCGTTGTGCCTGGCCCGCGCCGGAGCCGAGGGCGACCTGCTGGAACGGATGGGTGACTTCCTGGTCAGTGCCCAACTCCCGAACGGCGGATGGGGTTACACCGCCCTCGCCTCTCAGAGCGACGTCGACGACACCTCCCGCTGTGTGGAAGCCCTCCGACTGATCAACGCCTCCCGGTACCGCGAGGCGCGGGACAAGGGCGAGCGGTACCTGCTGGCGATGGCCGGCCCAGACGGTTCTTTCCCGACCTACGTCCGCGGACACGAGGGGGAGGTCGACATGACCGCAGTCGCGATCCTCGCGCTCGGTCCGCGTCTGGGCGAACGGCTGGCCGCAGCGGCCGACTTCATCGCGTCGAAGCAGCATGGGGACGGGACTTTCCCAACCTCCTGGACCCTCAGCACAGCGAGCGTGGCCAGCAATGCCATCGACGCGCTGGAGGCCTGCGGGATGCACGGCGAAAGCGTCGACCGGGCGGTCCGGTCGCTGACCCGGTCACAGAACGCCGACGGCGGCTTCGGCCAGCGCCCTGGCATGCCCAGCGATGTCCTGTCCACCGCCCAGGCCGTCCAGGCCCTCACCGGGCGCGCCCGGGGGCAGGTGGTGCCGGACGCCCTGAACTACTTGTTGCACCAACAGCACAGCGACGGCTCCTTCACCTCGGTGCCCGATCAGATCGGTCCGCGACCGATCCCGTACGACTATCCGGTCCTGGCAACCGTTCAGGCCCTGACCGCTCTCACCCCCTGGAGGCCGTGATCACCTACGAGTGCACACCACGAGAACGGCAAGCGCACAGCGCGATCCTTGCGCCGCTCCTGCCCCCCACGCCGCGTCCCACGACGATGCGCTGGCCGGGCAACGGTTTCAAAGGCGTGGAGGAGGACCGCTGTTACGAGTTCGTCAGGGAGTGCAGTGGCGAACTCGCCACTGGCCGCAGGCTGGAGGCCCTGGCAGCCGTGTGGACGTTCATGCGCGAGATCGCGGCACGTCCCGACGCGTTGGTGACAGACGACGACGGCGCCCGAATCGACGGGGTTTCGCTGAATGAGATCCTTCATGTCCTCCTGCCCGAAGACCTCGAGTCGGTACGCCGGCTGGGGCGGGACATCGTGGACACGTGCATGGCCCTGGCAGCCGTTCCCGGCACTGTGGCCGAAACCATCACCACTCTGCATGCCACGTGGATCAAGATCTACTGCGCACTGGAGGGCTGCCCCGCCCGGCCCGACGCCGACTACCTGCTGATCGCTCGCGTCGCCGCTGCTTTCAACCCCAGCCTTGGCGGACTGTCGGCGCCCTACCAACCCGCCGCCGACATCGACGCCACCAACCGGCGCCGCATGGATGTGTTCGTCGCTGAAACCGCCCTGATCAGCTACTGCATGCTGGACGGTGAACCCGCCTTCCGCCAAGTGGTCATCCGCTATCTCTTCGGCGCCAAGTCCTCAGCCACGATCGACCCGGGCCGGGACGAGGTAGCGCGGTTTGGGGACACGTTGCGGACGGTGCTGGATCGTCCGACCTACGAGCATGACGACTACGTGGGCCGACAGGGCTACCAGGACAGCTCCGCCCGGGTCATGGGGCCGGTGGACGACACCGCAATCAGTGCCGACCTCGCCAGATGGGCCGGTGTGGTCGCTGCTACGCTACAGCGGCTGCCCATCCGCTTCACTGCAGGTCAGACCGCGATCGCTGTCCAGGTATGCCAGACCATCCGCGAGGGGGTGCAGGCGGCCCAACCCGAACCCCTCTGGGGAACAGGCCCGAACTGGGCATACGCGATCTACTTCGCCACGTCAGCGGGCCCGCGTGGCATGACCCTCCCTCACTTCTACGCACTCACCGAGGTCTTCGCCTACTACATCAGTATCGAGAAGGCTCGCGACGAGGAGAAGACCTGCTGGCAAGACCTCCCCGTACTCCCCGAGCCGGACTCCCGCGTATGGGATGTCCTGCTAGAGGGATGGTCTGAGGACGCGAAGCAGGACATGGCCCGCGTGCATGCCGACGTAGTCCGGCTCCGGGGCAGTGCGGAGGCCGATGACTGGGGGCCTGCCCCCTCCTCCGCCTCGACCGAGACCGGCTCCTTCACTCTCGGCCCCACCTACGAGCGGTATATCACCAGCCGGGCTCGCGACGGATTCTGGATCATGGCTGAGACCTACGCCACTGGTGTGGCCGGGGGTCCGATCAATGTCGTTGAAGAGCCGAATTGCTGGGCACTGATGGAAGCATCGGTCTACCTCTTCGAACTGGCATACATGCACCGGCGCCAGTGGGAGGACTCATCACGGGACATGGCCGATGGGCTGGCCGGCCACCTCCTCGGCCCTCCCTCCATCGCCGAACGCTCAAGCTGGGCGTTCAGCCGCGCACTGGACGTCCTGCGGTCCCGGCGTCACGTCATCGAAGCCGACGACCAGCAGATGAGACCCGTCACACTCGCCGGCGCCCTCTACGTAGTGGGCACATGCTTCCCCGGCTGTCCATCCTGGTACCACCTGGCACAGGACGCCCCAGGGGGTGAGGCCAGGGATCCGGCGTAGTGACGTGACGAGGCGGGCACGACCTTCACGATCATGGGCCCTCATGCGAGATACGCGGGCCCGCCTCGGTGTCCCCCTGCTGGTCGTTCCATGTTCGCGGTTCGATGTCCACGCCGCCACCGCGCACGTCGCCTGCCGGGTGGGGGGCGTTCGCGTCGGTGGGACACCGGGCCATGACATGGGTGCCCGCAGTGGCGGACCGGACGCCGGTGCGGTGTCGGGACCCCCAGCCCGGGCCCGCGCCCGCGTCATCGACTCCGGCCGCGCACTGAGGCTGCGTGCCGAAGCAGCCTCACTGCTTGACGACCTCGGCCACAGCGTCCGCACTCGCTTCCCCTACCCCATCGCCTACCGCTGGCGCGAGAGTGAAGCCCGCATCAGTGCCGGTGACGCCCAGGCCGCCTACGCCGCGATCCTGGACACCGCCGAGCAACTGCTGTGCTACGTCGCCCAGCTCGTGCTCGCCCTCACCCACGCGAGACAGATCACCCTGGGAGCGGTGACGGCGATCCGGGACAAGCTCGCCGGCGGGCGCAGCGGCCCCGGCTTCGGCGACTGGGCCAACGTGCTCAACGAAGCCGCGACCAGCCGACAACTCAACAACCTCCCCGAAGCCCACCCCCTGAACGACATCCGAACGCTGCTGGCACATGCGGACGCCGAGAACGCCCGCCAAGCCCTGAGCGAGCGCCGCAATGACCAGGCCCATTTGCGGCGTGTCGACCCGATCGACCTGCCCCACGCCATCGATGTCGCCTTCGCCGACCTGACCCGCTTGGTCGAACGTGCCCGCTTTCTGGCCGACCTGCCCCTGTTGGAGGTCACCGACGTCCGCTGGGACGCCTTCGCCCGCAGCGCCCGCGTGGAATACCGGGAACTGGCCGGAGACCACCCCGTCGTCCCGACCCGGACCATGACCTCACCCAGCAACGACCTGGAGACGGGCAGCCTCTACCTCCGCGACACCTACGGGTCGTTGCACCTACTGCGCCCGTTCTTGATCGGCCGGGACTGCCCGATATGTCGCACCTGGTCCACCTTCCACGCTGAACGCGTCCCCAAGGGCGCCGTTGTCTTCAAGAGCCTCGAGCGCGGGCACACTTGGGAAGACACGTCCCCCGGTGCCCGCCGCCTGCTGAGCCACGTCGGCCTTGTGTGACCACGGCGCTGGCAGACTTCGGCTGCGAGGGCCACGCCCCACACACCCGTCCCAGATCAACCAACGGTGACGGGCTGCAGCCGAAAGGGAGCGCGCACGCCACGAATGTCAGTGTCGCGCCGGACACTGGACATGCGTGACTGCGGCGGTGAGACAGGGGAACGACGTGAGCGACGATGCTGTCCAGCTTGAGCGGCGAATCCGCTTCGCCTTGAGCATTCTCGGCGAGAGCAACAGCCATCATGAGTTCGAGGCACTGTGCCTGGGCCTGGCCCGTCGGAGGATCACCAGCAATCTGTTCCCGGCGACCGGCCCCGTCAGTAGCGGTGGTGACCAGGGCCGGGATGCCGAAAGCCACTGGACCAACATCCCGCGGGAGCTCCCCGGCACGTCTCTGTTCGCGGCGCGGGCCTCCATCCAGCGCGTGGTGATGGCCTGCACCATCCAGATCACTGATGTCCCGGGAAAGATCCGAAGGGACCTCGCGTCAATCTGCGGGCAGGGCACACCCGTTGACCGTGTCATCTACTTCACCGTGACCGCCGTGCCCGCCAGGAAGCGGCACAACCTGATCGACGGAGCCGCCCGGACGCACCAGGTCGAACTGGAGATCTGGGACGCTGCCGCCCTCGCCCTTCACCTCGCCGACTACGACCTGTTCTACCTCGCCGTCCAGTACCTCCGCCTGCCTTCCGACCTCGCTCCGCCGCGCCCGGAAAGCGCCGGCGAACTGCCCGACTGGTATGTCGAGGCCCGCCAGCGATGGCTGGCAAGCGACGAGCCCGGCCGCACGCTGGGAGACCTGGTGGACCTGAGGGGCCCGCTGCGCCACGCCACCTTCCACGACGAGGCCCGAGCGGATCTGCCGGAATGGCTCGGCTACGCACGTGCCCTGCTGGACGCCGCAGCGGGGGAGCACACCGCACTGCGGGCCCGCTACGAGATCGTCGTGGCAACCCTACGCGGCCTAGGAGTTGTCTTCAAATGATCTTGGGTGGTGGATCATGGTCGGGTGATACGTCGCCATGAACTGTCGGATGCTGAGTGGGAGTTCGTCCGGCCGCTGCTGCCCGAGTCGTTGCGGGGCAGGAAGCGGTTGGACGACCGCACGGTGCTCAACGGGATCGTGTGGAAGTTCCGGACCGGGGTGGCTTGGCGGGATGTGCCCGAGCGGTACGGTCCGTGGGCCACACTGCACACCCGGTTCCGGCGGTGGGCTCTGGACGGCACGTTCGAGCGGATGCTCCAGGCTGCCCAGGCCAGGGCTGATGCGGCCGGGGACATCGACTGGCTCGTGTCGGTCGACTCCACCGTCGTCCGCGCCCACCAGCACGCCGCCGGGGCACGAAAAGGGGGCTCCGCAGCCCCGCACTCGGACGCTCCCGAGGCGGCCTGACCAGCAAAATCCACCTGGCCTGCGACGCCCTGGGGCGCCCGCTCGCCTTCACCGTCACGGGCGGGAACACCAACGACTGCACCCAGTTCATGGCGGTGATGGAGGCGATACGGGTGCCCCGTCTCGGACCGGGACGGCCACGGAACCGGCCCGACCAGGTCATCGGAGACAAGGGCTACAGCTCCAGGGCCATCCGGTCCTGGCTCAGGCGTCGGGGTATCGGCCACACGATTCCGGAGCGGGCCGACCAGATACGGAACCGGCTTCGGCGCGGCAGCCGCGGCGGGCGCCCGCCGGCCTTCGACAGGCAGCTCTACAAGCGGCGCAACGTGGTCGAACGCTGCTTCAACCGCTTGAAGCAGTGGCGTGGGATCGCCACCCGCTACGACAAGACCGCCGAGTCCTACCAGGCAGCCGTCACCCTCGCATCGCTCCTGATGTGGGCGTGACATTTGAAGACAACTCCTAGGTCGCCCGATGAGAATCACCGTCGGCGTCCCATGCCCAGGGATGACCGCCCCTGAGGTGTCGATAACCTCCGTCAGCTCGACCTTGTGCGCGAAGTACTCCTCGATGAGCTTGGTGCCGAATTCACGCTTCATGAAGGAGTTCGCTGTGATCTGACCGACCATGCCGTAGCCGTGCCCGTCCGCCCCACCCTGCTTGGCTAGTTCGAAGAACCGCTGTGCGAAGGGAACGGACAGTGCGTACGTCCCCGCGCACGCGCTGTACAGCTCTCGGTACAGCTGGTTGAGCTGCTTGTCCTTGACCGTGATGTACGGAGGGTTACCCACTACTACGTGGTAACGCCCCTGGTCCAGGATCCCGGGATACTCGTCCACGTCCTCCGTGGCGTATGAGAACTCAGCGAGGGGGTCACCGGCCGCGCCGCCCTCGTCCTCAAAGCCAAGCCCCAGTTGCAGCTCCAGCTGGCGATCCTTGATGAGGGAGTCGCCCACAGCGAGCTGGATCGGCCACTCGTAGTGCTGGGCCTCCTCGAAAGTCCGCATGCCGCTTGCGGCCATCGCCGCAACCAGGAGCCGGAAGCGGGCGATCGCAATCGCGAAAGGGTTGAGGTCCACTCCGTGCACCGAGTCGAGGGCGGCTCGCACCCGCTCGTACAAGCCCACCTCTGGACGCTGCTCCGCCCACATCCGTACCAGCCGTCGGAACGCTTCGAGCACGAAGTGTCCGGACCCGCAGGTCGGGTCGATCATCTTCAGTTCCTCGAACCCGAACTCCCGTACCGCCGGGGTCATCGTCCGGTCGAGGATGAACTCCTCCACGAACTCCGGCGTCTGCAGCAGTGCGTACGTCTTGCGGGCCGCCTCGCTAAGGTCCTGGTACAGATCGCCGAGGAACCGGGTGTTCCAGCCCTCGGTGCCGAGCTCTCTCAGCGGGTCGCTGAAGTCATGCACAAGCACCGGGCCGTCGGCTTCATTCTCGCTGGCGCGCTGCTCCCGCCAGAACGCGAGCAGCGCGCCCGCCCCGTCGTGTGAAAGCGGGATCTGGTAGAGCGGGTTGTGGTCGCGGTCGAAGAGCAGTCGGCCGGCCTGCCCAGCGCCCAGCTCTGCGAACGCCGCCTCCAGCCAGCCTCGGTACGTCGGGTCGGTGTCCTTCTCCAGGTACTCCTCGTACCGCGCCTGCGCGGTCTCGCGCCCAGCCACATCCGGGGCGGTGATGTAGGGCTCGGCGATCAGCCGGTTGTCCTCGCTGAAGCGGACGAAGACGGTGCCGAGGACCCAGGCAACCGCAACCTGGGTGATCCGCTCCCCGAGCCAGGCGTTCCATGTCGCCGCCGTACGGCCCAGCTTCCGGGCCTGCTCATACTCACCGCGCAGCCGCGTCCCTACCTCGGGGACAGCTTTGACCTGCTGCTCAAGGTCGGTCTCTGCCGCCTTGACCTGCTTCTGCAGGTCGACGAGGAGGCTCTTGCGGTCGATCACGGAACGGCTCCTGTGGAGAAATCGGAGAGGGCGGAAGAAGGCCGGTTCAGGTGGTGAAGAGGGTCAGGCGTCCGGTGCGAGGTGTTTGCGCGCGACCCAGGCATCGGGCACGACGATCCACTCGTCGAACCCTGCCTGGTACGGCACGCTCTGCCCGGCCAGCCGCGGTGCTTTCGCCGGGTCGGACTGGGCGACGAGCAGCCACAGCGGGCTGCCACCTTGCCGCGCTTCCTCCGCGAGCCTTACGAGCAGATCCAGCGCGTCGTACCGGGCGAGCACCGCAGTGTCGGTAAGGAGCAGCGGTCCCCGCCCCTGCCTCAGTCGCTCTCGCAGCTGCGGCTCGATGCGCCCCCACGCCTTGTCTGTACGAATGCGCAGCTGCTGGTGAGCCCGGCTTCCGGGTTCGGCAGCATCGGCCTTGAGGACGGTCTCCCAGGTCGGTCTGGCCGCCTCGCCGATCACACTGCGCAGTTCGTTCACGAAGAGCCCGGTCAATGACACCGGCCGCACGCCGTACGGCTCGTCTGCCAGGTGTCGCACCGCGTTCTCAGCACCCCGGTGGGGCACCGTCAGGACTCGGAAGCCGTCCTGTCGTGCCGAGTGCCTGAGTCGCTGTTCGGCCTTGACCGCGGCGGCGACGGCCGCGTCCGCGTCGTACTGGGTGGGGGCGGATCTACGGGCCGCCGAGGCTCCCCAGCTCGCCGAGGTCAGACCGGCGGTGGCGTCCCCGGCCGGACGGTCCGGGATGAGACGGAGCACCTTGTCGTAGCGCGTCGCCAGCTTCAGCTCGAAGCCGGCCTGCTTCAGGTAGCGGACCAGCGCGCTGCCGGTGGGCAATTCGCGTGGCACCAGCGGGTCTGTGCCCAGGTCAGGGAAGCGGGTCGTAACTCGCTTGTGCAGGGCGTCAACCGTGAGGCCAGGCAGTCGCTCCTCCTCGACGCCCGGCTGCACGGCGACTACACCGGCCTGGGTGATCCTCAGCGCGCGCACCAGGTCCAGGTCGCGCGGGTAGATCTCCAGTCGTGGGGTGAGAGCGGCTCGGGTGGAGGCTGCCACCGCGATCTCGGCGGTGCGCCGCTCGTCCCAGCCCAGGTTTCCCGGCGGCCGTCGCACCGCGTCCAGCTCGGTAAGGACGGTGCTGGCCGTAGGCAGAGATTCCAGGTCCGCGAGTCGGTCGGCCCGCGCGCCCAGGCTGAGCGCGTATTCCTGCAGAGCGGGCAGCGTCGGGGTGTCCGGGCCGTCCACGCCCTCCCGGACGTCGAGGGCGAGCAGGCCCAGCACCGGATCGGCGCCCTTGGGCATCCGGGCATGGAAGTAGCGGAAGAGCGGCGGGGCCTCGTTGTTGTAGCTCTCTCGCTCGGCCACCGCACGCAGCAGCGACAGGGCGAGCGCGCGCCGGTCGCGCCGTTCCACGTGCTGGGTGCCGCGCCGGGCGATCAGCGCGTCGGCGAGCTCGATCACCGGGGCCACCCGTCCGCGCTCAGCAAGGAGCTCCACCACCTCCTCGCGCAGCAGCCCAAGGGCGACGTCCTCGTACCAGCGCTCGCGCGCCTTCTTCACGATCTGCGGGATGCGACCCGCGGTCAGGCCCACCGCGTCAGCGACGTCCCGCTGCCGAACCCACGCCAGGCCCTCGGGCAGCTTGCCGGCCTCGTTGGGCAGCCGCAGCAGCAGCCGGACCGCTTCGCGCTCCTTGGCGTTGGAGCGGGCACTGCCGCTGGATGGCTTCGGGACCAGGCGAGCGGCCAGCGCGTCCAGGCTCAGCGCGCCCAGCAGCTGCGGGTCAGTGACACTTCCGCCGCCGGCTGCGACCGATTCGGCGACCGCCTGTTCCAGCTCGGTCATTTCCTGACCGGCTGCCTTGCGGGCCTCCGCGCTGAGTGGCGCGGGGGCCGACTTGCCGAGTCGGAGGTTCCACTCCTTCTGCCGGCGCTGGATCTCCTCCCGGGTGCGCGAACCCATGCCCGGCGCAGTCAGGAACTTCCTTGCCGAGTACTCCAGCACATCCCCGACGGTGTTCAGTCCCATGGCGAACAGCTGGGACTGCGCGGAGAGCGTCAGACCTGCCACGGACAGAGGCGTCGTGCGGTCAGCCCTCGCCGCCTGCTGGTCACGAACCTGTTCGGCGGAGGCGTCATCGTCCTCCCGCCCAATCTGGGGCCGGGCTACCTGCGCGGTCCCTGCGCTTTCCGCCGTACCGTGGCCGGTGCTCGGAGCCGTTGTCCGCTGCGCATCCAGGAAAAGCGCCTGCCAGGCACGCTCCATCGGCTTCAGGTCCGAGAACCGGTCCTTCACGTCCCGCGCCAGAGCCTTGCGGAAGAAGGCGACCAGGCCGTCGCGAACCGCCGGCTCGAAGGCGTCGGCGGCGAGCCGCGGGTACGGCCACTCCTTCGGATCGGTCTGCCGGGCTGTGACGGCACCGTCACCCCATCGGGGCAACTCGTTCGACGCCATCTCGTGCAATGTCGCCGCGAGCGCGTACCGCTCGGCATGACCGTCGTACGAGCCGCGCGTGATGATGCCCAAGAACGGGTCGAGGTATCCCTCGGTGCCCGCATCGATCTCCTTCGCCGGGTATCCGGCGAGCGAGAAGTCGATCAGCACCAACTGTCGAGTGCCGTTGGGACGGATCCGGATTGCGATGTTGTCCGGCTTCAGATCCCGATGCCAGATTCCTTCCGCCTCCAAGTAGGGCTTGGTCAGGTCGATGTTGGCGCGGGTATGTCGCGGTGACAGGTGGGGCAGGCGCCGGCCCATGTCGCGAGGATGGTCTGTAGCTCGC
>NZ_JBEOVL010000060.1:0-35977 GCF_040295485.1 Streptomyces sp. NPDC002793
GGCGCCCACCGAGTTATACACCAATCCGCCAACCCTCTTCCCCTCCCCGACGCTCTTCCGATCTGCGCTGCGCGCGTTGGTTGCGCTCCCGCTCCGCGGGAGCGCTGGTGACCCGCTGCGCGGGTCACGCACCTCCGACGCTGCGCTTCGGAGGTGACGGCCCGTCCGCTGCGCTTCCGGACCTGGCCCCCTGCTGCACACGGCCTGAACGGCCTTCCGCTTCGCTCCAGGCCGGGTTGGGCGGGTCCGCTGCGCTCCCCCGCCCAACGGCCCTTCCGGCTGCGCCTCCAGGACCGTTGGGACCCGCTGGCGCGGGCCCGGCTGGCTACGAGGGTGGGGTCGCTCGTTCGTGTGGGTTCCAGTGTACCGAGTGCATCACGTGATGCAGCATGTACCATTGGTGGAAGCACGAGACACCCCTTAACCATCAGATAACCTTCCTGGAAATTCCGAGAGGAACGATCGCAGATGACCGGTCCCCACGAATCTGCGGACTCGATCCGTGCTGAGCGGCGATTCTGTGCGCCGGGTGGCGCAGTATCAGACGGCGGGCCTGAACGCCCGGTTGAAGGTTTCGCGCGTCTGGAGCCGCAGGGCGTGCCGGCGAGCGAGGCGGACGACCTGGTGGCCGCGCTGGGGGCCCGGGCGGTCGCTGGGGGCACAGCGCGAGGTGGTCGAGCTGCACGCGTTAGCGCCGGCCTCAGGGTCCGCGGTTCGCGGTTCGCGGACGGCTGGGACGAGGGCGTGACGGTCGTGAGTTGGGCAGGGTTGGCCAGCACCCGGATTCGAACCGGGGTTTCCGCATCGGGGCGAACCCGATGCGGTGTCCTGGGCCGCTAGACGACGCGTGGCCGCACACAGCGTATCCGCACTCCTGCCCACAACGCCCCTCCTCTTGTAGGGGATGTTCCGCTCACACCCCCGCACACCACGGCCCGCCGCCAGGTACTGGAGGTGCTGGGCAAGGCCGGCGGGCTGTGCACCGCGCGGACGCGAAACGCAGACGAGGACGTCATCGTCTGCACGCTCGACACCGGGCACTACGACCCGGACGACAAGCCGTCCTTCAAAGACGGAAAGCACGGCGGGTGGCACAAGGCAGACGGGGTGATCTGGAAGGACCTTGGTGCAGCCTGCATTCCGCACGCGACCGTCTGAAAGACATCAGGGACAAGTATTAGGGAGGGCTTGAAAATGTTTTTGGTTCCGCTCAAGGAACACCAGGTCGACCAGAAGTTTAGATTCCGTAACTGGGTTGGATTTCCTGCAAGATCGCCCATTCCTCCGGAGGGGGCGCGTGCGATGGGGGTGTCTGCGACCGGGTCCGGTAAGACGATCACCACCGCTACGTGCGCGCTGGAGTACTTCCCGGGCGGGCGGATCCTGGTGATGGTGCCCACGCTGGACCTGATCGTGCAGAGTGCCCAGTCATGGCGGCGGGTTGGGCACCGCGCGCCGATGGTCGCGGTCTGCTCGGTGGACAAGGACGAGGTCCTGGAGCAGCTCGGAGTGCGCACCACCACCAACCCGATCCAGCTCGCCCTGTGGGCGGGGTCCGGGCCGGTCGTCGTGTTCGCCACGTACGCCTCTCTCGTGGACCGTGAGGACCCGGCCGATGTCTCTGGGCGTGGGACTGTTCCTGGGCCGTTGGAATCGGCTCTGGCGGGCGGGGAGCGGCTGTACGGGCAGCGGATGGCTCCGTTTGACCTGGCCATTCTGGACGAGGGGCACATGACAGCCGGGGACATGGGGCGGCCGTGGGCGGCGATCCATGACAACAGTCGGATCCCTGTCGACTTTCGGCTCTACCTGACCGCGACCCCGCGGATCCTCGCCGCGCCCCGGCCGCAGCGGGGCCGGGACGGGCGGGAGGTGGTGGTCGCGTCGATGGAGGACGACTCCAGCACCTACGGCACCCGGATTTTTGATCTCGGTCTGGCGGAGGCGGTGGAACGCTCGATCCTTGCGGGGTTCGAGATCGACGTGCTGGAGATCCGCGACCCGGACCCGATCCTGGGCCTGTCCGAGGACGCCCTGCGTGGCCGGCGCATGGCCCTGCTCCAGGCGGCGCTGCTGGAGCACGCGGCGCAGCAGAATCTGCACACCACCATGGTGTTCCACCAGCGGGTGGAGGAAGCCGCGGCGTTCGCCGGGCAGATGCCGCGCACCGCCGCCGAGCTGTATACCGCTGAGGCCTCCGCGGCGGCGCTGGCCGGTGCGGAGGAGCTGCCCGCATCGTCGATCGACGCTGAGCTGTACGAGCTGGAGGAGGGCCGTCATGTGCCTGCGGACCGGGTGTGGGCGGACTGGCTGTGCGGAGACCATCCCATCGCGCACCGGCGTGCGGTGATCCACCGGTTCGCCAACGGCATCGACGCCCAAAACCGGCGGGTGCACCGGGCGTTCCTCTCCTCAGTACGCGCCCTCGGGGTCGGGGTCGACATCACCGGACTGCGCGGGGTCGAGGCCGTGTGCATCGTCGGCTCGCGCAGCTCCCAGGTCGACGTCGTCCAGAACATTGGACGGGCCCTGCGCCCCAACCCCGACGGCCGGGCCAAGACCGCACGGATCATCATCCCCGTCTTCCTCCAGCCCGGGGAGGACCCGAAAGACATGATCGCCTCGGCCAGCTACCAGCCCCTGGTCGACATCCTCCAAGCCCTGCGCTCGCACTCGGAACGCATGGTCGACCAGCTCGCCTCCCGCGCCCTGACCCGCGGCACCGAACGGCGGCGCATCCACGTCCGCCCCTCCCCCGCCCCCGCGGCTGGCCCGGAGAACGGGGACATGCCCGCGGAGACCAGCCAGACGCAGCAGGAGGTCGACCGGGTCACCTCCATCGTGGTCAACTTCGCCTCCCCCCGCGACGCCGCCGATATCGCCGCCCTCACCCGCTGCCGCGTCATCCGGCCCGAATCCCTCGTCTGGCTCGAGGGCTACCAGGCCCTGATCCGCTGGCGCACCGAGAACAAGATCACCGGCCTTCACGCAGTGCCGTACGACACCGAAACCGCGGTCGGCGTGACGAAGGACTATCCCCTGGGCCGGTGGATCCACCAGCAGCGCAAGGCGCTGCGAGCCGGTGAACTCGACCCCCACCGCAAGACGCTGCTCGACGAGGCCGGAATGGTGTGGGAACCAGGCGACGAAGCATGGGAGAACAAACTCGCCGCGCTCCGCTCCTACCACCGCGCCACCGGACACCTCGCACCCCGCCAAGACGCAGTCTGGGGCGAGGGCCAGGCGATGCTGCCCATCGGGCAGCACCTGGCCAACCTCCGACGGAAGGGACAGAAGAACGGCCTGGGCAAGGACCCGGAACGGGCCACCGTGCGCGCGGAGCAGCTGGCGGCGATCGACCCGGACTGGGACTGCCCCTGGCCGCTGGACTGGCAACGCCACTACAAGGTGCTCGCGGACCTGGTCGACGCCGACGGCAGCCTGCCCGACATCCAGCCCGGCGTGCTCTTCGACGGCGACGACATCGGACGATGGCTGACGCGGCAACGCGAACCTCACACCTGGGCGCAGCTCTCCGCCGAGCAGCAAGGACGGCTGACCAGGCTGGGCGTACAGCCCACTGAGGCCCCTGCTCCCGCCCCAGCGGCCACGCGTGTGACGAAGGGGTTGGGTAAGGCGCAGCAAGCGTTCCAGCGCGGCCTCGCGGCCCTCGCGCTATGGGTCGAGCGGGAAGGCCAACGGCCTGTACCGAGGGGGCACGCCGAGAAGATCTCGGTCGACGGCGAGACGGAGCCCGTGGCCGTCAAGCTCGGCGTGTGGATCTCGAACACCCGCGCGAGGCGCGACAAGCTCACCCCGGAGCAGCTGGACGCGCTGCGCAGGCTGGGGGTGCAGTGGGCGTGACACCGGTTGCCGTCGGTCGTTGAGCTGGGCGGTCAAGCGAAGAGTGCAGAGAGGCCCTGGGTGTGATCGCCCAGGGCCTCTTGGTGTCGATCGGGGGAGTCGCGAGTTCGCTGTTCAGATCTGTCCATTAGCCCCACAGGCGTTGGGAGGGTTTCACCATGAACATCGTTGAGAACGTCGCGTCTGGGCTCCTCGTCGCACTGGCTGTCTGGGGTGCCCGGCGGGTCCGGCTCGAATGGCGCCGTCGTCGCACCGCTCGCACTCGACGTAACCCCGCAGCCCGCTGACACAGCGAATCCGCACGAGAGAAGGGCAAGGGCGATATGGGACGCCTCGGAGTTATCGAACGGCCGGATCTGCCATCCGGTGCTCGCCGAGATCTCAACCAGGAACTTCACCTGTTGCATCGCCGGGCCGGGCTGCCCAGTGTCCGGGAGTTGGCCGAGGCGATCGGCAAGAGTCCCAGTGGGGTCCACAATGCGTTCCGGCTGGCGAAGGTGCCCGAACAGCGTCTGACGATGGCGATCGTCGACTGGCTGACGTTGCAGGTCCGCGACTGGGGGGCGGGCATCAGCCAGGCGACTGGTATCGAGAAGGCCCTCCGTCGGTTCGAACGGCTGTGGTATCAGGCCAAGCGCGAGGAGGAGGCGCTTGCCGTCCAGAGGGAGCCGCCTCGCATGTCCGACGCCACTCGGAGGCTGCTGTTCGCGCTCAGCCCGGAGTGCTCTATGTCCCACCCGACCCGGCAGCTCCCTCAGCCCCACGACATCGTCGTCCTGGAGGACCCCGCCGCGGGGAGGACCCCGGCGTTCCTCCGTAAGACCGGCCTGAGGCCGGAGGCCCCCAACCCCTGGCATCTGATCCACCTGTGCCGCAGCTGCCGGCGCCGCCGCGAAGCCGGTGAACTCACCGAAGCAGAACTCCGTGCGGCCCGCTTCGCTCTGGACCGGCGCCCGGGCGCGGCCCGGCACTACGCCGCCTACCACGACCAAGTGCTCCTCGGCGCCGAGGAGGCCATCGACATGAACGTCTTGGGGCGGGTCCAAGTGATCATCATGGCCGATCCGGAGGTGGCAGCACCCCCGTACACCCTCAATCATGGAGAGCTTGTGGTCGACCGCTTCCGCGGTTCCTTGGACTGGGGAGACCACCCGTGTGAAGACGAGCACTAGCACCAGCGGTCTCCCGGACGCTCGTCCCGGAAGCCGCCGGTCTGCGCCAGCACCGCACGGGTGTCAGAAGGATGTGCTGAGCGCGGCAAAGAGCGTCTCGAACCGGTTCAGGGGCACATACCCGACCTGCCCGTCCAGCACTATCGGAGCCGTGCCAGGACTCGCTGCAGGTCGTTTCGGTCGAACGCGTGGCCGGAGGCGAGCAGCGTCCGGGTGTAGGAGTCCAGAGCAGAGATGAGCTCTTCCGAGAACCCCACTGCTGCGGGTAGATCCCAGGCATGGGTGAGCAGCTTGTCGAGACTGCTGGGGTCCACCGGCGGCCGGTGGGTGTAGATCTCCCAGGACGGGACGTCTTTGAGCCCGCCTCGCTCGGAGCGTGGGACCTTATGGTTTCCCGCTCGTTCCAGAGCTCGCAGCACCGCCAGTTCCGATGCGGTTGTCATGTCCAGTGCTGTCGCCATCGCAGTCGGTCCATTCACTCAGATGCAGTGTCAGCAGCGCCCCTCAGGCGCTGCTGTCCTGGTTGCTACCGGCACGACGCTAGGCAATGGGTTGGCAAGGACGGGCGGGTTGCACCGAACTCTGACTCGATCGAGTGGACGGGCCTTCGCCCTGCGCCGTACTCGCCCCCGCCCCGGCAGCCGCCCGTACGGCAAAGGGGCCAAGCAAAGCCCAAGCGGCGTTCCCGCGGGGCCTGGCAGCCCTCACACAATGGAAGGAGCGGGAAGCGACCGGCCGGTGCCAAGAGGCGCGGTCGTCGAGATAACGGCGGCCCACGACAAAGCCGAGCCGGCGCCGGTGAAACTCGGCGTGTGGATCTCGAACACCAAATCGAGAAGGGCCAATTGGACACCGACCAACAGTGGGCGGCCGGTGCTCACTGCCCGTCTCGGGGTGGGAAGAACCCTTGGCGCTCCGAGCCGTCCACGCTGAATGCGTGGACGGTGGCACGCCCCCTGATGCTCTCTGGCGGTGTGGGGTTCTCGATCACGATGACCTGGCCCGGGGGATTCTCCAGGAGGTCGCGGTAGAAGTTCTCGGCGACGTCGGCGGTCATCAGCTCGGGACGGTCTTCATGCGGGTCTTCAGGCCGGCGGTAGGTGAGAACCGGCGTGTCGAGCACGACGAAGCCTGGGTGGATCAGGTCGCGGCCTGTGTTCAGACGCGCGAGTGATACTGCGAAGGCGGCATGGAGGATGGACCGCATGCCCCTGCCGCGGCTCTTTCGCGGCTGCCTGTCAACGGAGAGCTCTGCAGTCGTCGGGTCGTAGAGGACGTGGTTGTTTCCCGGAACGTGCCAGGCTTCCAAGGTCTCATGGATCACGCGCTCGAAGTCGGCGACGTCGGCGGCGGGAATGCCGTCAGGACGGGCAGCCGGCAGAACAGGAGCCACGGTGGACAGCGATGCCTTGAGGTCTTCGAGCTGCTCGATCTGAGCATGCAGGGCAAGCTCGCTTTCGACCCGTGAACGGGCGTTCAGCAGCTCGGTGGCGTCCGTGTCGACCGGCTGCATCCGTTGATCCAGTGCGCGGAGCTCCACAGCGTTGCGCGTGAGCTGTTCGTCGCGGGCGGCGCGGGCCGACTCTAGGTCTGCTGCCTGCTCTTCCAGGTCTTCGATCACGAGGAGCAGATCGCTGAGCAGGTCCGTTGTCTTGCGCGTCTCCGCAGATACAGACGCTGCCAGCTGGGTGCTCTCGGCGACGTGGTGCTCCGGGTGCTGGTGCTGAGGCTCGGCGCCGCAGAAGACGCAGGTCCCGGTCTGGAAATAGCCCAGGAGGGTTCCGGCTTCACCGACCATCTGGAGCCGGGCCAGGTCCGACTCGTACTGCTCCTTCAGCAGAGCGAATCGCGCCAGCAGCTGCTGGACCTCGGCGGCCCGCTGCTGGGCCGCGAGGTCGATCTCTTCCAGGCCCCGGCGGTCGCGCAGAAGGCTGGTGCGAACCTCAGCAAGCTCGACGGCGGCGGCGGTCACCTCGCCGAGGGCCGCTTGCAGGCGGCCAAGCCGCTCCCGCAGTTGCGACTGGTTCACCTCCATCGTGAGCTTCCCGCGGTTCTCGTCGATCAGGTGGTCGATGACCGCGATTTTGCCCTTGCCGAACTGCTTCTCCAGATTGCTGGGCGCGGCAGGGCGCTCCGGCTCCTCCTGTCCGCTGAGGAGGAGTTTGAAGACCGACTTCTCCCTGGTCTCGTTCTGGGGCATACGGGTGCCGAGCACGGGGGGCCTCTGGTCGGCCATGCGCGTGTCGTTAACGACGGCCAGGCGGGCCAAATCCCGGAAGTTGAGCGGCAACGTCTTGCCGCTCGAGTTCTGGAGAACCCTTCGGCCGTCGATCCCCAGCACGGTCAACAGGTAGCGGGAGATGTTCTTCTTCGACTTGGCGTTGTGCTGGTACCCCAGGGTCTCGTCGGCCGGCTCGGATGGCACGTCCCGGAGGTCGCGGTTGAACACCTCGATGGTGTCGCCGCCCACGGCGCGGGACAGGGTCAGGCTGTGGCCGTCGCTCACGCGCAGGCCTAGGAGGATGCGGGTGTAGCCATCGTCCTCCGGAATTGACTTGAGTTCGCTGGCGCCCAACATGTAGTCCACGGCCTCTTCGACGTAGGACTTACCTGTGTCGGAGGCTCCGTAGATAACCGTTAGTCCGGGGCTGAAGTCCACCGCCGCCGGGGGCTTGTCCATGCCGAGGAAGGTCAGGTGTACGAGCGTCAGCCTGTTCACAGGACGTCCTCTCCTCCCAGGTCGGCGGTGCTCACGTGGATGCGGCCAGACCAGCGCTGGGTGATCTGCTTCATGCCCTCGCGGACGTCCGTTCCTTCATGCATGTAGGTGCTGGTGAGCCAGTCGGCCCGTTCGATGAGCTGGCCGACGTAGGGGGACTCCAGGGCGCTGAGAAAGCTCGCGGCCTCATCTGTGGCCCCGTACATGAAGCCGTCTTCGATGGCGGTCATGTCGGCGAGGCCGGCGCGCAGCAGGACCATGAGTCCCTGCTCGATGAGATGGCGGCGCAGGCCGAGCTCGCCGGGGCCGGCTGGGAGGTCGGGGTGGAGGCTGGCCGGGCCGTGGTCAAGGTCGCCGCTGTGGAGCATTGCGTGGTCCAGGTAGACGAGCTGGGCGACGTCCAGGCGGTGGGGGAAGGTCTCTGACAGGAGGACCAGAGCGCGCATCCCGGCCTCCACGGGGCTGTTGAGGGGGGTCACGGAGTCTCCTCTTTGCACCAGGTCAGCCGGTCGTCGTTGGCCAGACGATGACACATGCCCTTGAGGTCGATGACCTTCACCACGGGGGCGAGGATGTTCGCCGGGTTCGGTGTGTGGGCGACGGCCGCGTCCAGCACGGCTTCCAGCCGTGCGTAGCCACTGGCATGGTCGCGGTCTTCGATTTCGATCACGGCGTCGTACAGGTCAGTCTCGATCGCGGTGTAGGTCGCTTCCGGGACGCTCTCCTGCGCGAAACGCCACAGCGACTCGGCGTGGAAGAAGGCGGCACGCTGGCGGAAAAGGTGGCCGCTGACCTTCGCGTGGTCGCGGGCCTGTTGAAGCGTCTCCAAGACGATGCCGTGCTTCGCGTTGTAGGCGTCCAGTAGCTTGCGGACGTAGACGGCTTCGTGGGGTGCCTGGTCAGGTGGGGCCGGGTCGGCGGCGGGGCGCTGCTTGAGCGGTTGCGGGAAGCGCCTTACGTGGTGGGGGGTCGCAGCGTGCAGTTCGAGAATCTCTTCGAGGTTCCTGGCTTCGAACATCGAGAAGTCCGTCGCCTGCGCCAGCGCGCCTACAGCTGTGCGTATCTCCGGGCTGAGCTTGGGCTTGGTCCCGAGCTTGGAGTCCTTGTCGTTCCACGCCGCGAAGAACTCATCCTTCAGCTGGGGCGGGTTGAGCAAGAGTCGTTCGAGTCCCGTGCCGATCTTTGGTGCGACAAAGATGTAGCGCGTGGGCAACTCGTACGTGCCGAGGATCTTCGCGACGAAGATCTTGACCATCTCCGGGAAGGCGTCTGATTGCCCGAGCGGCTTGAGGTAGTGCTTGCACTGGTAGCAGTGCCACTCGCCCGCGGTGCCTTGCTCGGAGAGACAGGCTGCGACGTCCGCTCCGCGGTCGCCGGCCCCGCCCATCCGCTGCACCCGGACATAGGGACGACCAGACCATGCACCGAACTGGTGGACCCACTCGACGGTGAAGTCCTCCCAGTCGTCAGCGTCGTAGATGTACTGCAGGTACACCTGAGGCGTGGGCAAGGGAGCGCTCTGGGTCGGCGGGGCGAGCACGACGACCTCTGGCGATTTGGGCTCGGGAAAGCCCTCGAATACCGGCCGGGCTCCGTCCCTACCCGGCTCAAGCGCCCCCGCCACACTCCACCCCCATCCCTACTGCCACGCAAGATCACGCACCGTAGTGATATCACTCCAGATGGCCTGCCAGGAAGCCCACAGCAGATCTCGTGAAGATGTCAGCGCGGCGCCCGCCCGTCGCCTGGCAGGCCGGGCTGTTCAGCGGTAGAGGCTTCAGCAGCCGTAGCGGGTTAGCCGCTTGCGCATCTTGGCGGCACCAAACCCACCCGGCCGACACCGGGGGCAGGCCACGGCCGCGGGACAGCGGACGGAAGGACGCGGGCGGCGGCCACCGGCCTCCCCGCGCCCCGGGCTTCCGGCGCACCCGCGCAGACCGGCTGCCTGCCGGAGCGCGGCGAAAGGATGGGAGGGGGCGGGAGCCGAGGGCGAACGCGCCGAAGGCCGGCACCGCAGGGGTGCCGACCGGGCGCTGGGCGGGCGCGGGCCAACGCGCTCGCCGGAATTCCTGCGGTTCGGGCTTGCGACCAGTCGCCGTCAGGAGGACACCGCCTCATCGAGCCGATGTCGTCGCTGCGCACTCTGCACTGACGGGGGGACGGGCCGCAACCGGGCGGGGACGAATACTGGGCCCCGCCGGCCATCCCCGGGCCTGCGGGCGGGGGCAACAACCTGTGGCCAGCTGCCCGACGAGGGCGCGCCCACCGCCAGGGCGCGGACCCTCCGCGGTCGGCGGGCTCGCCCGGTGCCCGGTGTCGGCGGGAAACTCGCCAGCCGGCAGGGGAACATCTGTTGGGCCGTCAACCGACATACCGGATGTAAGGGTTGGGCGGGTCGGGCGCGGGGCGGGCCGTTCTGGAAGGGTGTGCATCGCGCAGCCCGCCGCGTGGCAGGGCCAACTGCCGCAGGGCTGCGCCTGCTTGCGACCACGTCCACCCACCCGTGTGTCCCCGGCCATCCGTGCCGGGGACCCGGGCCCGCCCGAGGGAGACCCGACCCCCCGTGAACCAGCTGCCGCACCCCCGCACGCCCGCCGACGCCCCCGCCACCGCGGCGTCCGGGCGCTGGAGCCCCACGCATGCCCTGATCCTGCTCATCGCGTTCCTCGCGACCGGCACCCTGCTCTTCCGCGAGGGCACGGCGATCGGCGAGATCCTCGCCCTGCTCGGCGGATGCGGGGCCATCGGCGCCGCGACCCTCGCGCTCGCCGGCGGCGGCCGGCGCCTGGTCGCCGTCCTCTTCGAGGCCGCCGTGCGCTCCGGCGCTGGGATGTAGGCCGGCGTGCCCGCTCCCACCGGCGGCGCCCGGCCGCCCTACACCGACCTCGCGGCCCACCTGAAGGCCCTGCGGACCGCGGCGCGGCTCACCCAGCGCGACCTCGCACACGCCGCGGCCGTCTCCCGCGGCACCGTCCAGAACGCCGAGACCGGCGCCGCGGCCCCCTCCCCCGGGGTCCTCGACGCCCTCCTCGACGCCTGCCGGGCCGACGAAGGAGCCCGCCGCCAGGCACACCGGCTGCGCACGTACGGCCGCGCCGCCACCCGTCGGCGGGACCGGGGCCGCCCGCCCGCGCCGGCGCCCGTCAACGTCCGCTCCCGCAGCGACCTCGCCGACGTCCTCGCCGAGATCTACGACAAAGCCGGCGCGCCCTCACACGCCGCCTTCACCCGGCCCGGCCCCGGCCTGGCCCCCATCCCCCGCACCACCCTCTACAACATCACCGCCCGCCGCCGGCTCCCCGCGACCGAGGAACAGCTCGACACCTACCTCACCATCTGCCGCGTCCGGCGCACCGACCACGCCCACCTCCACGCCGCCTGGCAGCGCCACCACGACCCCCACCACCCGCCGCCCCCCACCCACCCCCGCAGAGCCCCGGCCCGCACCACCGTCATCCACCACCCGAGGATCAGCACCACGCTCACCGGCCTGTTCGACCTCATGACCCCCGACGAGCTCGAAACCGCCCTCGCGTACGGCGCAGCCCACGTCATCGACACCGAGATGCGCCGCAACGGCGCCTCCCGGGGGGCCCGCCGCTCCCTGCACGCCATCGAGCAGATCGCGCGCGACGTCCTCGCTAACGCGACCCGCGGTCGCACCCGCCGACCTGACGACGAGCCCCCGATCACACACCCCCACCCCCTCACCGAACGCAGCCTGGGCCCCGTCGTGCGGTGGAGCCCGGGGAACGTCTGGCTCGCCCTGCGCGCCGAGCGTGAAAACGTCGAACGCCACCTGCACGACCGCGACCAACCCCCCGGCACCGACCAGCACCCCTCTCGGCGGCTCTCCCGCGAGAGCACCCGTCCCAGGGGCGGGACGACGGACACCAGCAACAACTGAGCGGCCGACAGGCGACGTCCGGACACGCGGCATCACACGTGGAGCGACGCGGCGGCGGCCGGGCACGACGGCCGAAGGCCCCCCGGCGCGGATCCGCCACGGCCAGCATCACGGCCAGCACGAGGTGACCGGACGGGACTCCCCAAGGGCCGATGCCATGCTGAGCACAGCCCGGCGGCGCCCGGCCGGTGCCGGTGCCGCCGCCGGGCCGGACACATCCCCACCAGCCCCCGGCACCCTGCCCACTCCCGGGCCGGGGTCACGGCGGACGGGACAGCCTCTCACCTGGGGTTCGGACCAGAGCACCGTCAGCCGCCGACCTCGGGCGGCAGCGGCGGGCTGGACCGGCAACACCGCGGTCCACCGAGCAGCGGCCGGCGCCGGTCCACGCAACTGGGGCACGGCGCGGTGATGGGTTGCCCACGAAGACGCGCAGCGCCCCCGCCTGAATCGGCAAGGGCGCTGCATGAGGCAGAGGTGACAGGAATCGAACCTGCGGCATCCGGTTTTGGAGGCCGACGCTCTGGCCATCTGAGCTACACCCCTTTCGGCAGCCATCTCCCGCACCGCCTCACCGCCGCACCGTCGACGCGCGAATACCTCAACCCGGGCTTCGCACAGTCTCGTTGGGCTGCTGGTTCACCTGATCCGGTGAACTCCGCCGCTTCGGATCGCCGCTGTGTCCACGGCAGTGGCAGGTTCTGTGATGCACGTCGGTGGCTCATCATCGGCATCCGCCTCATGCCGCCGTCGGCGGAGCAGGAGCAAGCTGCGAGAGGTCCAGGCGCAACCAAGGCGCTGTTGGGACTGATCGTTCTTCGGACGCTGGCAGGTGGACCGTACGGGGCGAGGAACCGCCGCACACCCCACGGGTGTCGGCCTGATTCCTTGCCAGCACGAGGCTTCGGCACTCGGGCGCGTGACAACGCTCCCGATGGTCGGGAGCTTCTGTGCTCGCCCGGGATGCCCGGGTGGAAGGACGACACCATGACCGTGAAACGGTCCGATGACATCTACCCGCAGATCGGCAACGCCCTCTGGGGCGATCGCCTCGCGGACGCGATCGAGAACACCTGCGCGGACCACGGAGTCGTGCCGCCTCCGCGGCAGGCAATCCTCGAGGGTCTGGCCGCAGCGCTCCCGGACACCGAGATCAAGGCCCTGATTGCCACCCTGCGCGGCAGGAGGGTCCTTAAGCCCAACGCCTACCGGCTCGTGCAGGCCGGTGACGAGCAGGTGCTGCTGCTGACCTGCGATGTTCACGGCGCCGCAGTGGTCCCGTGGGACCTCAACGACCGGACCGCCGTCTGCTGGTCGTCGCCCGCGCCGGAGGCCAGCCAGCGCGTCAAGGACCTCGTCACCGCCGAGCTGGCGCTCCAGGACGCCACGAAGAGCGCGAAGTCTGCCGAGAAGGAGCGGGAGGCCCTGCGCCGGGCGCCTGGGGACGACACGTACGCGCCGCAGGCGCTGGCTGCAGCCACGCAGAAGCACCAGGACGCCGTCCGCCACGTGCACCAGCTCGAGAGCGAGAAGCACGCTCTCCTCTCCGCTCTCGGTCACCGGCGGCCGCGCCCGGTCGTCCGCGCCGTGCAGGAGGACGGACAGCCGAAAGCGGCGCTCTCCCTGGCCGAGCAGCCCTACGCGGTGGCCGTCCACATGCAGCGGTACGCCGCCGCCAACCTGGAGCGCGCCGGGAAGACCCGCGGTTACGACCTGGCCGAATCCCTAGCGGACACGGGCCAGCTCTCCAAGGGAATGAACGTCCTGCAGCAGTGGCAGATCACCCACGCCGACGGCACGGTGTCCAAGCCGTGGCGGCTGGCCGCCGTGACCGGGAACAACCGTGCGCTGGCCCGCCTCAACGTCTTCCGGGTGCGTCCGGAGCACCTGGTCACGGGCATGCCCCAGTCCCTCGTGCCCATGCCGAAGGACAAGAAGGACGGCCCCGAGCCGCTGCTACTGAGCTTGCGGGAGATCCTGAACCGGCTCTCCGCCCGGCTCAACCGGGACGGTGCGAAGCCGGAAACGGAAGCGACCGACCCATCGCTCAGAGCGGCGAAGATCGCCACGGTGTCTGCGGAGATCGTGATCGGCTGCACCAAGCCCGAGGCCCTGGAACACGTCCTGCGGGCCCTGAACGTCAACGACCACCTGCGCGGCATCCAGCCCTACGACGAGGACGCACGGCTGATCGCCCTGTTCGCAACGCTCGTCGACGCCTACGCCAGGGAGTCCCTCCTCGCGGACGCGCTCGCCGAGGCGTTCCCCGACGCGCGCGCCGCGGACCTCCTCGATCTGACGGGGGTGCGCGACGCGCTGACGGTCAACGGGCCGCTCGATCCGCTGGAGCCGCTCGTGCCCACGGGCGCCGACGTCTCCCCGGTCGTGCTGCGCGACATCGCGGTGCGCGCCATCACCGCGCTGGTGTTCCCCGGGATCCCGCCCGAGACCCCGCAGAAGACGAACGTGCGCACCGTCCGTGACACCGGGCGGTTCTGGCCGGTCGTCAGGGGGACGCTGCAGGAGCCAGCGTGGAGCCAGATCCGGGCGAAGGCGGCCGAGGGGCGCACGCGTCTGTGGTCCGCCGCCGTCGCGCAGCTGTTCGTGCGCCGGGGCAACATCCTCTCCGCCCTCGGTCTCTTCAGTCCCACAGAGGCCAGGGAAGGCGCCGGGCAGGATCCGAGGCCGCTCTCGGAACTGCTCCTGGGGGCGGAGGCCGGTGACGCGGCCGCCTGGGCCGCCCTGGTCCAGCGGATGGCGCCGGCGCTGATCCACGCTCCGCAGCCGTTCATCACCCCCGGCCAGGGCAGTGAGGCGGGCGCCGGGCGCAAGGGCGTGCGGCGCGCCCCCAAGAGCGCCCTCGCCGCCTTGACGCTGGCGTACACGGCGGGCGCGCCGGGCGTCAGCCGGGCCCTTCTCCTCGCGTTCGCGAAGGCCGTGCTGGAGCACCCGGACGCGCTGCGGCCTCCCGAGCCGGACGACGGTACGCCCCTGCTCTGCTACGGCGAGCAGCACTGGGCCGAGGCGGACCGGACGGCGATCACCGCGGGGATGGTGATCGCTCCGGATGCCGAGGGCCGGCCCACCCGCTACGTCGCTGACAAGGCGTGGTTCGACGAGTTGTTCCCCGTCGCCCTCGGTACCCCGGCGTCGGCCGCGTCCGGAAGCCCCACCAACGCGCCTGCGGTCGCGGGGAACACTGCGGGCGCCAGTGCCGTGACCACCACGCACGGCGAGGCGGCTGCCGACCCCCGCGACCAGTTGGCCGCGCTGCGTCGGGAGCTGCCAGCACGGGTGGAGCTCGTCGAGGGGAGTTACCTGAAGGCGGTGGACGCCGCCCACATCCTGATGACTGACTTCGAGGAGGCACACCGCCTGCGCGTCCAGCTCGGGGAGGAGCCGCTCCCGGCCGAGCAGCGGATCGAGTGGATGGAAAAGCTCGCGAAGGCACGGGCCGCCGCACAGGCCAGCGTGACGACGCTCGAACAGGTGGAAGCGCTGATCCTGAAGGTCTGACCGGCCGGATCGGGTACGGGCGGGCCCTCGATGCGATCGGGGCCCGCCCTCCTCGAAACAGGCTGTGGGTATTCGAACGTGCACAGTGTCGTGAGCATCGGCTGGGGCGCCCCATGGAGTGCCGCACTGCCAGGGCGGACCGTCCATGGCCCGAGGTACCCAGTCTTTCAAGGGCTTCTGTTCTCTTCTCGGATCATGCGTCGGAGGCTGGTGCGTGCTGCGCCCAGGTCTGCCTCGAGGCTCGTCACCCGGCTGTGGAGTGCGTGGTTGTCTTCGGTTGCCTGGCGGAGCGTGTCTTGCAGTCGCTGGTTGTCTCGGGTGAGGTGGTCAACGCGTTCGGTCAGATCCTTGGTGCCGAGGGCGTCGAGTTGCTGTCCGAGCTGGTGCCGAAGGGCGTGCCGCATTCGCTCTTTCTCTTCCCGGAGGTCTCGGACCTCCTGCCTGGCCAGTTCGAGTTCCGTGCGCAGCGTCGCGTTGGGGGTTCGGGTGTCTGCGGGGCGGGTGGCCTTGGGCTGCTGGCGCTGCTGGGAGGCTTCGATGTGTTCGCGGATGCCTGCGGTGTAGGTGAGCCAGGTGGAGACGCCGGCGGTGCGGGCGACCGCGGTGTGAGTGATCTTTTTGCCCTGTTGTTCCAGAGTGGTGAGGGCGGTGAGGGCGCGCTGGCGTTTGTCGAGGCTGTCGCGGCGGCGAGCCTGGGCGAGGGTGTGCGCGTTTCCGCGGGGGTTCATGCCGTATCCGTCCTCGTGATCACGGTGAGGGGCAGGAGGGCGTGGGTGCCGGCGCGGGCCTTGCGCAGGATGGCGCTGGCTTCCTCGATTTCCTCGCGTTCGGCGGCGGGGAGGGAGGCGAGTTGTCGGCGCATGCGGTCGGTGACCTGCTCGAAGGCGCTGATCTGTGCGGTGAGTGCGGTGATGACGAATTCGGCGGCTTCCATCGCCTGGGCCGTCTCGCGGTCCGCGCGTAGTTCGTTGATGTGCTGTTCGATCGCTGTGAGGTAGGAGGGGTCGGGGCGGTAGTAGCCGCAGCCCGCGCATTGGAAGCGGATGGGGCAGGAGCTGCCGCCGGCTTTGACGTTGCTGGGTTCGGTGCAGCCGCCGTAGGGGACGGCGACGGAGCGCAGTTCGTATGCGGACTCGGAGCAGGGGCTGGGTCGGCCGTGGTTGTCGACGACGTGTGCGGAGAGTTTGGTGACGGCGTCGCGTTTTCGTTTGAGGGAGACGGTGTAGTAGCGCTGGGTGGTGCTGACGGACTTGTGGTCCATCAGTTCGCGCAGGACGTCGAGGGGGGTTCCGGCGTCTGCGTGGCGTTGTGCGTAGGAGTGGCGGAAGGCGTAGGCGTAGATGAGGGCTCGGTCGAAGGGCAGGGGGTTGCCGTGCGGGTCGGCGCCTTCGCCGTGGAGGTGGGGGATGGAGTCGACCCAGTGGCGCAGGGTTTCGCCGAGGTAGCTGGTGTGCAGGTAGGGGCGGGTGGCGAGGTGGGTCAGGGCGGGGAAGAGGAAGGGTGTCCCGGCGGGCGGGAGGGTGGGCTGGAGGTGGTCGCGGCGAGCTCTCCAGGTACGGATGGCTTCGGCGGTGGATGCGGTGATGGGCAGGCGCCGGCGGTGACGGCGGGTCTTGTGGTTGTTCCAGACCAGGGAGATCTGGTCGTTGCGGGTCTCCAGGCAGTCCAAGGGCAGGGAGAGGACTTCCAGCGGTCGTCGCCCGGTGTCCCTGAGCAGGATGTACAGAGTGCGGTACATCAGTTGCAGGTCTGCGGGGGCGAGGGTGCGTTGGCCTCGGGCCTTGCCCTGTCCGAGGAGGTCGAGGTGGGCGTCGAGCTGGCGGATCACCGGCTCGGGGATGGCTTTGCCGATCTCGTCCTCGTTGGCTTCCTCTTGTGCGATCCGGTGGGTTGCAGGGTCGCGGACGAAGGCGGCTGAGAGGTTTTCGGTGGTCCCGGAGCGCCGGCTGTAGTCGATCAGGGCGAAGAAGTGGCTGGCGATGGACATCCGGTAGTTCCAGCCGGCGGGTTCGCCGTTCAGTTTGAGCGCGGTGCGGAACGCCTCGACCACAGCGGTGACGTCGTCGTAGCGCAGCCGTGCGGGGTCGTTGGTGCCCGGGCGGGGCGCGAGGGCCCGGGAAGCGAGCTCCACCCCGCGCAGTGTGCGGCCGAACTCGTCCGCTCCGGGGCGCTGCTGGATCGTCCAGGTCCGCAGCAGATCGCGCAGCCAGCGTTGCCGGATCGTGCGCAGGTCGACGGACTTGGGGGTTCTGATGCCCGCCGGTGTGCGGGACCGCTGGCCCAGTGCCCGCAGGTCCAGGATGTCGTCCTTGGCCGGTGCTGTTCCTGTGTACTCGGCATGGGCGGCCTGGACCGCGGTGCGGACGCGGGTGAGAAGCCTGAGTACGGCGACGGTGGAGCGCGGGCACATCTGCTCGTCGGAGATGGCGCTGACGAGTGTGGTGGTGCCGGCCAGGTCGCGGACCATGCGGCGGACCTGAGCAGGCTCGAAGACCCGCAACCAGGGTTCTGCCTGCTGCAGGCCGTAAAGGACCTCAAGGCGCAGCAGCTCGGGCAGAGGGAGAAGGCTGAACTGGTGCGGGGCGAGGTATGGGGGCTGCTGCGCTGCCCACGGGGCTACCGGGGCGTCGGGGTGGGAGCGGCGGTGTTCGCGGAAGTGCTTCGCGTGGTGACGGCACAGGCCCCGGCCGTACAGACCCGGAAGTGGGCAGGCGGGCGCCGGGCATGCAGGGGTGTCGGTGTAGGGGGCTGCGGTGTCTTCCCACCGGCCGGGGTGCTTGCGGTTGGTGTGGGTCTTCCACTGGGTGTAGTGCGTGAGGCACAACTGCTTGCAGTGGCGTGGGCGGACACAGCGCTGCCCGTCCTTGCTGAAGCCGCACTGGTCCGGTACCCCGCCGAAGGTCACCCGGTTGCGTTCGGGCACGAAGGTGCGGGCGAACTCATCGGCCGGCTGGGACGACGTCTTCTGGTGCTCCCTACAGAAGGGGCAGAAGATCCCTGCCGGGGAGACCACGGTGTCGCACACGTTCGTGCGGCACAGCGACACCGAGCTCCGGGGCTCATGGACGCTGCCGGTGAACAGCCAGCAGTCCGGCTGCCACTCGGTGGGCCGCCAGGCAGAGTCCAGGCGGGCCGTCAGCCACGGCCCCCACCCCTCTTGGCCGGAGTCCGGCGGGACAGCAGTGCGCGGTGCGGGTACCAGTGCGGTCACGGAGGGGAGGCTCACGGGCGTTCCTTGAGGGAGTCGACGTGCTCGACGGCTGCGCGTGCTTCGGCGTCGTCGACATGGCGGTAGCGCTCCATCGACAGTGGTGAGGCGTGGCCCAGCAGCCGCTGCACCACATCCCGGTCGACTCCGTCGCGCAGCCATCGGGTCGCCGCCGAGTGGCGCAGCATGTGCGGGCGGCACGCATGCCCCGCGGTACGGGCCAGGCGGTCGAACATTTCCTTGGTGTTCGGGTACGACATGGCGCCGCCCAGCGGCGGGCGGAACAGGTTCACGAAGACCATCTCCGACTCTGCGGCCTGGTCCACCCGGTCCCGCTCGTACTGGTAGTCCGTGTACAGCGCGACCAGGTCGGCGGTGACCGGCACCATGCGGGAGAAACGGGACTTCGCCAAGGCCCGGTTGGGGTTGTCGGTGCGGCGGCGGACATGCACGTGCGGGCCCTCGACCCCACAGCCCACCGCGCGCGAGGAGGCCAGCAGATGCATATCACCACGGTGCAGACCGAGCGCCTCGCCGATCCGCAGCCCCGCACAGGCCAGCAGCGCCACCAGGAAACGGTCCCGCGCTCTCGGGGCGATGGCGATCATGTGGCGGATCTGCTCGTCGCTGAGGTCCTCGTAGCCCGGTTCGGCGATCCTGAAGCGGAACGAGGCCGCCTGCACCTCGCGCCGCTGGCCGAACTCGCCCGTGTCGTAGCCGGGTGGAGTGAAACGCAGCAGCTTCGGCTCCGACAGCAGCCCGGTCGTGGAGGCCGGCACCCAGCCGTGCGTAGCACCGAAGCGGAGGAACTCCGCCACCGCTGTCATCACCGCGTTCGCCGTCGCCCGAGAACGAAACCGAACCGGCCCCGGCCGGGCCTCACCGCGGCGGGACAGCAAAGGCGCCTCGACGAGCCACTGCTGCAGTCCGGCAAGCCCGAGGAAGCCCGGCGTCATCCAGTTCAGGCGCCGCATCAGGCAGTAGTTCAAATAGAGGGCGACTCTTCCGGCGTAGACCCGCTCAGTATTCGGCGAGCAGTCCCGGGCCCGCAGCGAAGCAAGATAGGCCACCGCCTCGGTCTGCAGACCGTAAGTCCGGGAATCGACCACCACCCACCGGGTCACGCCCGTTACCGGAGAGACAGCCCGCTCACCTACGTAGATCCGTTCCACGTGCCGAACGTAACCACCACTCCCCCAACTCCACCCTGGAGTTCACCCGACACCATCCCCGCAGGTGACAACCCAAACAAACATCCCTCACACCCGAACCACCCCTAGATAAAGGGCCTCCGCTCGCATGATGATCGACTTGTTGAGCAGCTCGCTTCCCGTGCGCTCACGAGCGGCAAGCGTAAGGTCCACGTTCGGCGTGACGAGGACGGGCAGATCGTCGGGGCCGGCGGCACGGGCGACGGCCAGGACCAGGAGGACGACGACACCCAGGCCGCCGCCGAAGGCGCCCTCCTCCACTTCTCCAGCCCACGCGACGCGGCGACCATCGCGGCGTTCCTGCGGACCCGGGTCTACCGGCCGGAATCGCTGGTGTGGCTGGAGGGCTACCAGGCCCTGATCCGCTGGCGAGCGGAGAACGGGATCACCGGAGTGCACGCCGTGCCCTACGAGGCCGAGGTCGAAGTGGGGGTCACGAAGTCGTTTCCGCTGGGTAGATGGGTACATCAACAGCGCAAGGCGCTGCGGGCCGGGGAGCTGGAAGAGCGGCGCAAAACCCTCCTGGACGCGCCGGAGGCCGGGATGGTGTGGGAGCCGGGCGAGGAAGCATGGGAGAACAAGCTCGCCGTGCTCCGCTCCTACTGGCGGACCATGGGACACCTCGCGCCCCGCCAGGACGCGGTGTGGGGCGAGGGCGAAGCGATGGTGCCGATTGGACAGCACCTCGCCAACCTCCGACGCAAGGGCGGCCTCGGCAAGGACCCGGACCGGGCTGAGGAGCGCGCGCAGCAGCTGGCGGCGGTCGATGAGGACTGGGACTGCGCGTGGCCGCTGGACTGGCAGCGCCACTACCGCGTCCTCGCCGACCTCGTCGACGCCGACGGCCACCTGCCGGCCATCGAACCAGGTGTCGTCTTCGAGGGCGACGACATCGGACGCTGGCTACAGCGGCAGAAGAACCCGGGCACTTGGGCGCAGCTGTCGACCGAGCAGCAGGAACGACTGACCAAGCTGGGCGTGGAGCCCGCCGAACGACCCGCCCCCGTCCCAGCATCCGAGGGCGCTGGGAAGGCGTCAGCCTTCCAGCGCGGTCTGGCAGCCCTGGCTCAGTACATTGCGCGGGAAGGAAGAACTGTTGTCGGAAGGGCGCACGTTGAAAAGCTGCCGGACGGTTCGCTGATCAGGCTGGGTGTGTTTCTGAGCAACCACAAGGCCAGACGTGACCGCCTGGATGCTCAGCAGCGAGCAGCCTTCGTCAAGCTCGGCTACGCCTGGGCCGCAGATCCCGAACACGGCTGATGGCGGTCGCGCGCCCCCGTGGTCACGGACGCCCGGGCAAAGCCGGCGGGCGGGCCTGCGGCTGGCGCGCCCGGTTGGCTTGTTATGCCCATTACCGGATGAGCCGATAAGCGTTTGGTCCTGTGTGCGAAGCGTGGAGTGGGATGCGACAGGAGCGGGGCCGGTCGATGTCGGGGCCGTGGACGTGCGGTTCATGGCTGCGGGCGGCACGCCGGAGTGTTCGCCGTGGTCCGCGGCGGCCGCCGAAGTGCCCTTCGAGCAGTGTCCGCCCCTGACGCACTTTCCTGTCCGCAAGGGCAAGCGCACGGCGCCGGGATGGTGGTGGTCGGCGACCACCGGACGGCTGGTGCACTACGGCTCCGGGGCGATGCGGCTGCATGTGATGCTGCTCGACCGCGACCCACGCGTGACGTATCTGGCCAGTCAGCCGCTGGAACTGCGGTGGCGGGAGCGGGGCGAGGTGCGTACGCATGTCCCGCAGATGATGCTCCGGCTCGCTGACGGCCAGGGGGTCTTGGCGGACTGCACCGCCGGCGAGGAGCTTTCGCAACGGCAGCGGTCCCTGGCAGCGGTGCTCGGCGAAGTGTGTGCTGCGGTGGGCTGGCGGTACTGGGTGCTGGGGCCGGTCGATCCGGTGTACCGGCGCAACGTGGCCTGGCTGGCCGGGTACCGGCATCCGCGGTACCACAGAGGACAGCGACTGGCGGTCACGCTGCAGGAGTCGTTCGCCGGGCGTAGGCCGCTGTGGGAAGGCGTGCGCAGGACCGTCGGGGATCCGATGGTGGTCCTTCCTGCGCTGTTCCATGCGCTGTGGGCGGGGCGCCTGTCTGCGGATCTGGGCGCTCCGATGCATGAGCGGATGCCGGTGTGGGCCCGGTCGGCGTGATGAGGGCAGGGGGCCGGGGGGTTGTCGGGCCGGTGGTCGAGGTGGGGTCGCGGGTGCGTTTCGAGGGCCGGACCTGGACGGTGGCCGCACTTATCGGCGGGCAGGTGCGGCTGATCGCGAAGAACGGTGAGACGGCAACGCTGCTGCTGTCGCTGTTGTTCGCCGGCGAGGGCTTCGAGGTTGTGGATGGGCCCGCCGCTCGCCGGGTGGTGCCGCTGGGCCTGCTGGATTCGTTGCCTGCGACGGTGCGGGAGCGAGCGCTGGCCTGGGAGGGGCACGTGCGAGAGGTGGAGACGGGGCACCCGGGCGGATCCGGTGGGGTCGGCCCTGCGCGGGCCGAGTACGACCCGGAGGTGCGGACGCTGGCGCAGCGGGAGGAGGCGAAGGCCGCGGAGCTGTCGGCGGCGGGGATGCCCACCAGCGCGGTGACGGTGCGGCGGATGCGGGCCCGCTACCGCGACGGCGGGGTGTGGGGACTGGTGGATCAGCGGACCGTGCGGCCCCGGTCGGCGCTGGGGCGTGCGGACGAGCGGGTGGTGGCCGCGCTGCGGGAGGTGCTGGAAGCCGGGCAGGAACGCTCCAGCGGAACGCTGGGGCGGCTTCGGGTGTATACCGGGCGGCTGCTGGCCGAGCGGTACGGCCCGGGGGCGGTGGCGCTGCCGTCGACTGCGACGTTCAACCGGCTGGTGCACGCCTTGGCCGACGGGCGCGGGCTGCTGGGCAGTGCGCGGCAGCGCCGCTGGCGCTCGGCGCGGCCGGCTCCTCCGTTCGTACCGACGACGGTGATGGCGCCGGGTGAGTTGGTGATGATGGACAGCACCGTGCTGAATGTCTTCGTGGTGCTGGACGACGGGGTGGTGGAGCGGCCCGAGCTGACCATCGCGCTGGATGTGGCGACCCGCAGTATCTGCGCTGCTGTGCTGCGGCCGAAGGGGACCCGCAGTGTGGACGCGGCGCAGTTGCTGGCGCAGATGATGGTTCCCGCGCCGATGCGGCCCGACTGGCCCGAGGCGCTGGCGATGGAACGCTCGGTGATCCCGTACGAGCGGCTGCAGAGCGTGGACGCCCGTCTGGAAGGGGCCGCGGCGCGGCCGGTCATCACCCCGCAGACCGTCGTGGTCGATCAGGGCAAGGTGTTCGTCTCGTCCTCGTTCGTCGCCGCCTGCGGATCGCTGGGCATTTCCCTGCAGCCGGTGCCGCCGGGCAATGGGCCGGCCAAAGGGCAGGTGGAGCGCACGTTCTCCTCGATCAACACGCTGTTCGCCCAGCACGTCGCCGGTTACACGGGTTCCCACACCGGCGAACGCGGCCGGGACGCGGAAGGCGAGGCGGTGTGGACGCTCGCACAGCTGGAGGACCTGCTGCAGGAGTGGATCGTCTGCGGGTGGCAGGAGCGCGAGCACGACGGGCTGCGGCACCCGATGGTGCCCCGCCGCGCCTTGTCGCCGAACGAGATGTGGGCGGCGCTGGTCGCCGTGTGCGGGTACGTCCCGGTACCGCTGGGGCGCGAGGACTACATCGAGTTGATGCCCGTCAGACGGCAGAAGATCAACGACTACGGCATCCGCATCGACTACCGCACCTACGACCACAAGGTCCTCAACCCTTACCGAGGCGAGTCCTCGCCCGCGGCGGACGGGCTGTGGGAGATCCACTGCAACCCGCACGCCCCAGGCCAGGTCTGGGTGCGTCTGCCGGATGCCGGCCTGCCGCAGGGATACCGCTGGGAAGCGGTGCCATGGATCCACCGCACCCTGGTCACCGCCCCGTTCACCGACTTCACCTGGCAGCACGTCAGGCGCACCGTCGCCCAGCGCGGCAGCCGCGTGAGCCACGAACACGACCTGGCTCTCGCCCTGCGCGAGCTGTTGGAACGCGCCGCCGCCGGACACGGCACCCGCCGGGAGAAGGTCGTCGCCGCCCGGGCCCGCGCCGGTGCCGCCGCGAACGAGGACGGCGCAGTATGGGGGATCCTGTACGGCCAGCAGCCGCCGGCCGGGGTGCTCGAGCCTGATGGTGAGGACGTCTTCGCCGATGACGGCGAAGACGAGGACGCTTGCGACGGCGACGGTGGCGTGGGCATCGGGCCGGCTGACGCCGCGCTGCTGAGCGGCCCTTCGGCCGGCCTGGCGCAGGAAGCCGATACGCCTGCGCCTGTGCCTCCCCGGGTCACGGTCTACGACCCCGCCGAGGAGTCCCTGCGATGGTGAGCCTGTCCCCGAACGACACCGCCGGGTTCGCCCCGCTGGCCCCTCCGACCGTATGGCAAGGCTGGGACGCCTTCGTCCACCGGGCGCCGGCCCCCGCCCGGGATGCCGCCGACCCGGTCTGGTCGCAGACGGAGCGCGAGGACTACCACTCCGAACTCGCCGTCATGCGTACCCCGGCCATGGACAGTGTCTTCACCGCCGTGCGGCGGCTGCTGCTGGTCAACCGCCGCCAGCAGGCCGGCGCCCGCCGCGGTCTGATCATCTCCGGCCCGGCCACCACGGGTAAGACCACCACGATGATGGCGCTCGGGCGGTCCTTCCAGCTGGCCGACGCCCGCCAACACCCAGGACAGGCCGCGCGCAGGCCTGTGCTGTTCATCAGCGTGCCGCCGGCCGCCACCCCGAAGATGCTCGTCAGCGAGTTCGCCCGGTTCCTCAACATGCCCATCACCGACCGCCTCAACCAGACCCAGATCACCGGCGCCGTGTGCGACCTGCTGGGCGAGCTGGGCACCCAGCTGGTCCTCGTCGACGACGTCCACCTCCTGGACACCCAGCGGCGCGCCGGCGCGGAAACCTCCGACCAGCTGAAGTACCTCAGCGAACGCATCCCGGCCACCTTCGTCTACTCCGCGATCGACATCGAGACCTCCTCACTGCTCAGCGGAGTGCGCGGGGCGCAGATCGCCGGCCGGTTCAAGCTCTTCAGGCACCGGCCGCTGGCGTACGCGACCGAGCAGGACCGGGCCGTCTGGAACGACCTCGTGCAGGCCATGGAGAACCTGCTGCGGCTGCGCGCACACCGGACCGGAACCCTGGTCAAGCACGCCGCCTACTTGCACGCCCGCACCGCGGGACGGATCGGCAGCCTCTCCCACCTCATCCGTGAAGCCGCCCTGATCGCGATCACGGAAGGCTTCCGTGAAGCCGCCCTGATCGCGATCACGGAAGGCACCGAGCGGATCACAAAGCAGCTGCTCGCCGAGGTCGAACTCGACGCGGCCGCCGAAGCCCAGGCCAGGCCGTCCCGGCCCGCACGGCGCACGTAGGGCATCCGCAATGGCGCACCGGTCCAGCACGCCCGCACCCGCACGCCTGCCCCGGAACAGACGAGCGGAGCGCGAACGGGCGGCATCCGGCAGCATCTTGCCCGCCATGAGCGGCGGCGCGGCAGGACGCATCGCTGCGTTGAACGGGGAGCTGACGCTGTCGTTCCTGACCAGGATCGCCGCCCGGTACCACCTCGGGATCCGTGACGTGCTCGCCGCCGTCACCGATGTCGGCGGCCTGCAGAACCTCACAGGGATGCTGTACCCGGACAGCGAGATCCACCTCAACGCCCAGGCACGCGACCGGGTCGCCGCACTCTGCCATGTTCCGCAGCACGTGCTTGAGTAGGCGCTGCCCGCATGGACGCGGGAAGAGCCGAGCGGAAAGTACGGGATGGGCCCGGTCGGACGGCTGATGCGCGGTGAGGAGGTCGTCGCCGCATGGGGGCCGGCCTGCCCCGCATGCACCGCCGCCCGCACCGGACGAGAGGTGCCCGCCCGCCAATACCTGGCACCCGAGCAGCGCGTCTGCGCACGCCACCGGTACTGGCTCCTGTACCTGCCCCACACCGGCGGGCTGACCGTCCCCCTCGGCCGGTGCCCGGAAGTGATCGAAGCCCAGCGGCAGCATGCCGGGTTGCTGTACCGCTCCCCCATCGGGGCGCAGGCGTTCGAGGTCGCTCGTGCCGTCACCAACTCCTGGTGGGAGCAGCCCTGGCCCCGTCAGGAACGCGCCTGGCCGGCGCGGCTCGATGCCACACGCCCGGACGGCGCCGATCCCGGCTGGTGGAAGGTGGCGGCACGCGACCTGATCACTTATCCCGAGACCGTCGCCCTCGCCCGTCTGCTGGCCAGCCGCCCCCTGCAGCAACGCGCTGTCGCCGAATCGGACGGCCACCTCCCCTACCGTCTTGGTGAGCTACCCGCTCTTCTGGCCGAGGTCGCCCATGAGCTGCAGCGGCCGTGGCTCGTCCACCGCCTCGCCGCCGTCACCCACGGACCGCTGTTCACCTGGGCCCACTCCTGCGTGAGGACCCGCGTCTCTGGTGAGGCCACCGCGCACAAGGCGCTGTGGAGGGTGCACTCGACACACCGGCCTCGTCCTCTCAGCGATCTCCTGCCCCATGTTCCGGCCGGCGACGGCACCCCGCCGGTCCCAAGGCCCGTCATGCGGCTTCGCGGCCACAGTCTCCAAGCCGAACGTGCCTTCGAGAGAAGCCTTGCGCACGCCCACGCCTACCACCAGCAGTTCGGGCACCTGGCCGTCCCCAAGGAAGACTCCTTCGGCGATTACCCGCTGGGCGCATGGCTGTCCAACCTGCGCACCCGCCACACCCGCGTGCCCGCCCACCAAGCCGCCGCCCTCCACGCGCTCTATCCGTGGTGGAACGCGCCCTGGAGCACGCTGTGGCAGCGCACCTGGCACCAAGCCCGCGATCACATGGAAGCCAACGGCCCGCTCGAGCCCGCCAGCGGGTTCCCCACCACCGGCTACAGCCTGGGCGAATGGCTGTACCTGCAGTGCACCCGCTACCCGGCCCTCCACCCCGAACAACAACGTCTCCTCACCCAGATCGGGATCGACGCCGCGGCGGCGGCCGCCGCCCACCCCCGACGGCGCAGCTACGCAGAACGCTTCCAGGTAGGCCTGGCGCATGCCCGCACGTTCGCCGACGTCCACGGCAACCTCGCCGTCGTCGCCCACGCGGCTATGCACGACAGCTACCCACTGGGTCAGTGGCTGGGCAACCAGCGCAGGGGCCGTCGCTCTGATCGCCGACCCCTGCCCGCCGAACGGGCTCAGGCCCTCGCGGACATCGATCCCTGGTGGAACCCGCCCTGGGGCCTGTCATGGCAGCGCCACTACTACCGGGCTCGTGAAGCCGCAGTCGGCAGTCTCCTCCAGGCTGAGAACGGCTTCAGTGACCTCGCCGACCCGGATTCCGCCGACTGGCTGTGGCACCAGAGCGCTACGTACGACGAGCTCAGCGAGGAGCAGCGGCAACTCCTCACCGACATCGGCATCACTGCCGAAGTGGCACGCAGCGCCCGGGAACACGCACGGACGGCACCGCCGAGACCGGCTGCCGCCCCGGCTCCGCATACAGACAAGCCCAGCCCGGTCGGAAAGGGTGCGGATCCTGTCGGCTCCACCCATCGACGCCGCACACGACGCGCCGCCGAACCCAAGCGTCCCCGCGAGCCCCGCAGCCGCCTCGGGCACCGCCCCGACCTGAGGCCGGGCTTCGAAACAGCCGTGGCACACGCCCGCGCCTACGCAGCCGAACACGGCCACCTCGCAGCCCCCCGCGACACCCGGCACGACGGGTATCCGCTGGGGTGGTGGCTGTTCAGCCAGCGCAACCGGGCCAAACAACGCGCCCGCGACGGCCTGCCACCCTCACCCCACCTGACCGAGCTGGCCGCAATCGACCCGTGGTGGAACCCGCCCTGGAAGAGCGAGTGGCAGCGCAACTACTACCGCGCCCGCAACCACATCGAAGCAGGCGAACCGTACGACCCCGTCGCCCGCATCCCCGCACCGAGCACCGTCCTGGGCAGCTGGATCACCCGCGCCTGCCTGACCTACCACCAACTCCACCCCGACCAGCAGCACGTGCTGAACGCCATCGGCATCACCGCTCAGACCGCCAGACAGTGGCCGGCAACCCCCCGGCCCCGGCCCCACGCCGAAGCCCTCCAACACGCCCGCACCTGGGCAGCCGAACACGGCCACCTCTGCCCGCCGATCAAAACCGTCCGCAACGGCTTCCCCCTCGGCGAATGGCTCGACAGCCAACGCCAACTCGCGAAGAAACGGGCCAGCCCCTCCCCCACCCAGCAGATACTCGCCATGATCGCCCCCTGGTGGAACCCGCCCTGGCCCATCCTGTGGCAACGCACCTACCACCACGCCCTCGAACATCCCCGCCACCCGGCAGCCCGCAACTGGATCCACAACCAGCAACGCGGCTGGCTCCTCCTCCACCCCCACCAACAACACCTCCTCACCACAGCCGAACTCGTCAACGTCTGAACTCCCCCTCCGGCCAGTACCGGCACCTTCCGACTCGGGTCGGTTGGCCCTCAACCAGCCTGGGTTGGCAAGAACTTCGGACGTAATCTGCCCGAAGAGGTCTCAGACGGCGGCGTGATGACCGATACTGGTGGGCAGGTCTGGCGTGCCCGCACGAGGATGCGCGAGGCCGAAGAGCAGAAGAAAAGGCGGCGCGGAAAAGGTTAATGAACCGGCTTAAGTGCTTTATCAGCATTCTTTTTGTTAAGAACGCTATATAGCCCACCCTGCCCAAAAAGCCGAAGAAAACCTCCGCTAAAACCGCCGAACAAATCCTTTAAAAAACCCTGCGGGACCAGCGCTCCGGTCTCCCAAGGGGCTGACAGGTATGCCGCAAAACAGCACCGGCCCGCCCTACGGCGGCGCCGGTCTTCGGCATGCCCTGACACCACGGCACACCAGTGCCGCCTCTCCCCGTCCCAGCCGTCCACGCACGGCTCGTTCAGGCATGAGGCGGCCCAGCCGTCACGTGCTGGAAGGGCATCCACGCGATGAACTCGTCCTCCCTTACCCCTGTCTCCGGCCTACTGGCCGGACTCCCCGCCGTCCTCGCCGGCGCTCTGGGCGGCGCACCCTGGTGGGCAGTCGGAGTGATCGTCATCGCGGCATACCTCGCCGTCCCCCTCACCAGCCTGATCCTCGACCACAAACGACAGCGAAAAGGAAGCATTGTCGACGAGAAATTCGCAGCCACACTCGACCAGATAACAGACCCCGAAAAAAGAATCCAAGCCATCATCAACTACCGCCAAGCCACAGCCCTCGCCACTACTCCCCAGCCACCACCCGAACCCCCACCAGGAGCACTACCACCCACCGACCCTGACAGCGGCAGCCAATCACCAGCACCCGCATAGATGATAAGGAGCAGCCTTCTACGCTGGATTCATGACCGAGGCCGATCTGTCTACCAGCCAGTGAGACTGTCGTGGTGGCCGTCGAGACGGCCCAGATGGATGTCGCCCTCGGGGGTCAGCAGGTAGGGCTGGTGGGCGCCCATGTCGGCGAGCAGGTCGGCGGCGAGGGCATAGGCCGTGACAACGGCCTCACGCTTGTCGGTGGCGAGAGCGGTTAGGTTCGCGGTGGTCTGTGCCGGGGTTCTCGGGATTGGTTCGACGGAGCCGTGCTGGAAGTGGCGCTCGGAGACGACAAGACGCACGGGAGTGATGCCGCGGAAAACCTGGGCGCCCGGGGCGGCCGGTCGCGTCTAATGGCGCCCATGTCCCCATCACCTTCTGCCTTGTGGCGCTTCATCGACAAGGACGATGCCACCGCGCTGACGCTCGTCGTCGACACTCCGGCCGGGGTCTACACCCGCCGTGTCCCGCCGGCGCTGCCTCTGGCCCCGGGCGTCGAGCACGGCCCTGCGGCGGAACAGGCGGCCCATCATGCCGCGGCGGCCTGGGGTCTGCCCGACTTCATCTTCCGCCAGGCCGCCCACGCCCAGAAAGGATCAGGCCTCCGTGAACTCGGGGACCGCCTGCTGCTGGCCGGCCATCGAGGTGCGGTCGTGCAGGTCAAGGCCCGCACCATAGTGCCCAAGGACGACACCGCAGAAGCCGCCTGGATCAAGAAGGTGGCCACCAAGGCGATGAGCCAAGCGAAAGGGACCGTCCGGCAACTGCGGATGATGCCAGCCGATATGGTCAACGGCCGTGAGCGGATCTTGAACGTCGACGGCAACGCCTACGAGTGGATAGCCGTGTTCCTGCTCGACCACCCCGGTGTGCCCGCGGGCACGGTGGTCACCTGGCAGGAGATCGGCATGCCGGGGATCGCGCTGACCCGCCGCGACTGGGACTTCCTCTTCGACCAGCTGCGCTCCACCACTGCAGTGCTGGACTACCTCTTCCGCGCCGCGGAGGAGCCCTCTGTCCCACTCGGCGAGGAACCGGTGCGCTACTACGAGTTCGCCGCAGCGGACGCCGACGCCTCGCCGGCGCAGTTCGACACGGAGCTCTTGGGCCCCGGAGGCGTTGCCTACTCCACCCCGCAGCTGCCTCAGGCCCCGGCGGGGGACGACGGCACCCAGGCCCACCTCATGATCCGCCTGCTGTTCGAGGACATAGCCCTCAGCCCCCTGAAGCCCCCGCTGATCGAAGCCAACCGTTTCGCTGTCCTGCACGACCTCGACCGGCTGCCCGTCGGCGCCCGCACCGAATGGGGTCACCTACTCGCCGACATGCTCCGCGACGTACCCGAGGTTCCCGAAGAACACTGCAAATGGCGTTTTCGACGCATGCTCCACGAGGACGACACCCGCCAGCTCATCTTCGGAGCGGCCACCCTTCTCGACTCCCGCGTCAAAGCCGCTTTTCAGGCTTACGTGCTGCTGCGGCACCACGAGGTCACCACGCGTACCGGTCTGGCTGAGCAGACCGCCACGCTCGGAGTCCTGCTCCCCCCCGCCGCGGCGGGAACTCACCGTGGGACACCACCAGCATCCGCGTCGAAGGCCACCTGGACCTCCCCGACGACGAACTTCAGCTCTACCGGCAGGCATGGAACCGCACCCCCGAAGACGGCACCGCCGTCCCGGGCTGACCGGCTCACCGGCTCACCGGCCCGCCGTACCGGTGAGCCCGAACGCCACGCCGAAGCGGCCAGACGTGCCGGGAGCCGTGCTGCGCGTCAGGTGACGGCAGGGCTGCGGCGTTCCAGGAGGACGACGTCGCGCCAGTGGCGGCGATGGCAGCCGATGCGCTCACGATGGCCGATGACGCGGAACCCGGCGCGCTCGTGGAGGGTGAGGCTGGCATCCTCGCCGTGTTCCCCCGCCCGACCGACCACCGTTCCCGTCATCGACAGCGACACCCTGCGTAGCCTTGACGCGCTCATCGGCCTCGACACGCTGTACAACCGCCTCGGCCCAGTCCCAGACGCCCCCGCAGCGGACCTCGACAACCCCCAGAACGAACACCCGGCGCACATCCTCCAAGCACTCCGGGAACACCGCGGCAAGCCTCAGCCAGCGGCTGACCACCCCCTGCCTCATCCCTCCGGAAAGACGGAGCAGCAAGCCGTGACAGACCAACCACTCGCTCTCGCACCCGAAGAATGGCAGCGCCTCGCCGCCGCCCGCCATGCCTACACCAAGACCGTCAGCCCCTACTACGACGAGACCCTGCAGGAAGTGACACGCCGTGCGTGCACCAGCGGAAGCATCGGCAAAGCCGACATCGGAGGACTACTGATGTGGAAACGGCTCAGGGCCGATACGCCCTGGGCCTCTGAACTCATGGCGCTCGCGGACTCTGACGTGCGCCGCGCAACCGCCGCGGCCACGGCCGCCGCCCGGGACACCTCTCTCAGCCGCCGCTCGGCAGCGCAAGCCGGCCGAGCAGCCCTGGCCTCACTACCTGGTTTCCGTACTGGTGACGCCCTCGCCTCCGCCGTCCTCACAGCAGCCGCACCGGACCGCATGGCCATCTACGACCGCCGAGCCCACAACGGACTGCGCACCCTCGGCATCCCCCTCAGCCACGCACCCGGCCGCTACAGCCGCTACATAGAAGCGATCGACCAGCTACTGACCACCGCTCCAGACCCCATCCGCAACTGGACCGCCCGCGACATCGACACCGCCCTGTACTGGATGACCACATACCAGCACTCAACGAATCTGATCAACACACCCGAAACATGACCACACCTGACCAGCACCCGCTCAACCTGATGAAACAGCAGCTCAGCTCAGAGAACTGAAACCCAGTCCCCCATCACCAAGCGGAGAGAGCCCGACCCGGAACACTATCGCCACCCACACCAAACTGATCAGCCCAGGCCAGCCCACCACCCACTGATCAGAAAAACCGCCCCTGGACAAGGCCGCCCTCGCTGCACTGGACGTTCCCTGGGCAGTGACCGCGCCGGTGCCGAGTCGGCCTGGGGACCTGGGTCCGGCGGGTGAAGCCGTCGTCCAGCCCGTACCGTCGGACGCGTCCGGGTAGGAATGCCAGAGCCGAGACGACAGCATGAAGGACGAGATCGCCTCCCCAGTCGTAGACCTCGAACTTCGGGCCGCTGTCCAGCCAGACCAAGCCCGGTCTGCCGAGACACCACGCCCTGCGCGAAGAGTTCTCATCCGTTCGGGTGAGCGGCGAGGATCGGAACATCTGCGCTTCTGCTCATGTACTTGGCTTCGGGTATGAAGCCTGGCGGAGTTGTTGGTGTGGATGCGGCGGGTGATCTCAAGGTTTCCGCTGTACCTGTGGCTACCGGCAGGGTCGACGCGTGCTTTCGTGATCCTCTGGGAAAGGCACATCAGGTTTCGTGGCTTGCGGCGGCGCAGGACGTTGTCTTTGAGGACTGTCCTGTGATTCGGTCGTTTCCCGTCCGGTATGGGCGGCGCGTGGCGCCGGGGTGGTGGTGGTCGTCGACCAGTGGGCGGCTGGTGGCGTACGGGTCCGGTGTCATGCGGACCCAGCTGATGCTGCTCGACCGGGATCCGGCGGTTGTGGCGCTGGCCTGTCGGCCAGTGGAGCTGGTGTGGCGTGAGGACGGCAAGGTCGTCTCTCATGCGCCGCAGCTGATGGCCCGGCTTCAGGCCGGCAGCGGCCTGTTGCTCGACTGCGCGGGACGCATCGGGTCGTCTGCCCGGCTGGCGGAGCGGGCGCGGGTTGTGGCGGCTGCCGCGGAGGCAGTGGGCTGGGGCCTTGACCCCTGATGTTGGACACACGAGACACTGGGTCCTGAGGATCTGAGAACGGACATCTCGTGGTCATGAAGAACTATCCGCCGGAGTTCAAGGCGGACGCGGTCGCGCTGTACGAGTCGCGGCCGGAGGCGACGATCAGGTCGGTCGCCGCCGATCTGGGGATCAACCCGGAGACCCTGCGGAACTGGGTGAGGGCAGCCGGAGCAAGCCGTCCCCGGGGCCGACGGACGCAGGAACCGGCCCAGCCGCCGGCACCGCTGGAGGCGGAGAACGCCGCCTTGCGGAAGAAGGTCCGCGAGCTGGAGGAGGAACGCGAGATCCTGCGCAAAGCGGCGAAGTATTTCGCCGGGGAGACGCGCTGGTGAACCGCTTCCAGTGTGTCGCCGACCTCCAGCGCCGTTACGGCGTGAAGCGGCTGTGCAGCATCCTCGGAGTCAGCCGCTCGAGCTTCTACTACTGGCGGCGGACGGCCGTGGACCGGGCCACCCGGCAGGCGGCCGACGCGAAGCTGACCGCCCGGATACGGGCCGTGCACCACGAGTCGGACGGCACTTACGGGGCCCCGAGGATCACCGCCGAGCTCCGCGAGGAGAACGGTGAGGCGGTCAACCACAAGCGCGTCGCCAGGATGGTGCGGGCGTCCGGAATCGAAGGGCTCCGGTTGCGCCGCCGGCACCGCACCACCGTCTCTGACCCGGGCGCCGCCAAGGCCCCGGACCTGATCGGCCGCGACTTCACCGCGGACAGGCCGAACACGAAGTACGTCGGCGACATCACCTACATGCCCGTCGAGGGCGGGAAGTTCTGCTACCTGGCGACCGTCATCGACCTCGCATCACGCCGTCTGGCCGGCTGGGCGATCGCCGACCACATGCGCGCGGACCTCATCACCGACGCCCTGGCCACGGCGATCCGCACCCGCGGCAGCCTCGCCGGATCGATCATGCACACCGACCACGGAGCCCAGTACACCAGCAGGGCGTTCGCCGAAGCCTGCAGGTCAGCAGGGGTTCGGCGAAGCATGAGCGCGGTCGGATCCAGCGCGGACAACGCACTCGCCGAGTCCTTCAACGCGACCTTCAAACGCGAGACCCTGCAAGGACGAAAAAGCTGGCCACCCGAGCGCGAGGCCCGACTCGACGCCTTCCGATGGCTCCACCGCTACAACACCCGCCGCCGACACTCCCACCTCGGACAACGATCACCGATCGCCTTCGAGAACACCCTCCACCACACACCAACTACGCTGACACAAGCCGCATAACCCGTGTCCAGGATTCGGGGTCAAGGCCCGAAGGGGTCTGGCTGCCGTCCGGGGGCCGTGGCCCACTACTGGTACAAGCGCGGATCGACGGCCCGTGGTGTGGGGTGGGTGTACGCCTCACGGGAGGGTGTGCGCTCCGGCACCGCGCGATGGCTGGCCAAGAAGCCCGGCGGCACCTGGAAGGCCGCCAGCGGCTGGAAGCCCGCGGCCCGCGTGGGTGGCTCCTTCGTGGAGGCGTCATGGGGCAGGGACGGGCACACGGGCCCGGTGTACCCACGCGGTACCCGGATCTGCGTGCAGTTCAAGGGCCTGTCCACGAAGGCCTGCGTCACGCTGCAGTAGACCAGGGTGTGTTCCCCTTCCCTCGACCAGCCACGAACGTAACGGCGTGTCGTGCTGCTGATCGCTGGACGTGCCACTGCATTCGTGACCTCTCGCAGCGAAGGGTTGAGCCTTCTCACTGAAGTCTGAACTTCCCGGCGCGTGGGCGCCGTCGAGACACCTCGTGATGAGTGCTCCAACGAAGCGCGGCAAGAACTCCACGGTGCCGCCGACGACCTCTTCACCCCTTGACGGGGAGGGTTCCCGACATCAGGCCGGCGGGATTTTCTCTCGCCGTACACCGGCTTCGATGGCCCCACGTAGAGCCCTCGTCCGATATGGCGCCATCTTGCGGCCGTGCACCCCTGACCAATTTTCCTGCACGGACGACCAAGTCCGGAAGTCGCGACGACCTTACGGTTCATGGGTGAGGCCGATGTAAGGGCGTCACACACTCACACCACAGACCTTCCCTCAGCTGAGTGCAGGCCGTCCATCGCGATCACCACCGCCACGACAAGAGGAGATCTCATGCGCCCGGGAATACTCACCAGGTCCTTGATCACAGTATCTTTGACGCTCGGCCTCACGGCCACCGGCCTTGCCGGCGCGAGCTTTGCCGCCGTGCCGAGCGCCACGAGCGCCGGGACGTACGGAACCACCGCCGTGATCAACCTGGGGCTGAACACCAAGCAAGCCATGGGCATGCAGGAGATGCTTGAGGTCTATGACACCAACGGCAGCATGGTCATTGACGGAGCTCTCGGCCCCGACAGTTGGACGGCCATGCAGCAGATGCTCAAGTGGTTCCACGGCTACGACGGCGCCCTCGACGGCATTCCGGGCCCGAAGACCATAGTCGCCCTGCAGGATTGGCTGAAGGATGACTGGGGCTACAAAGGCTCGCTCGACGGCGTCGCGGGGGAAGGAACGAAGGCGGCCTTCGCCCGCGCGGGCAGCTACTACTACCACCTGTACAACTGATCGCGTCCGTCCGGAGGGGATCCACTCCGTGTCCAGGACGGATGCGGGTCGTGACGGCGCCGGAGCCGACGCCCCCCTGACGCATCGGCCATCGGCTCACCAAGCCCTCCAGCCCACGAACCGCGGCGACCTCGCTCCGCGATCACCCACCAACGCAGAAGGACTAATCCACATGCGTCACAACACCCTGGCGAAGGCCCTCGCCACCGCCGTCGCCGTCGCCGCCCTGACCACCGTGGGCGTCTCCGGTGCCGCATACGCGGCACCCGCACCGCCCGTTGCCGCTCCGCAGGCGGTGACCGCCGTGGTGAACCTCGGCCTGACCACCACCCAGGCCAAGCACGTGCAGTGCTTTCTCGACTATGGCTGGGGCTACAACGGTGCGATCGACGGGCTGCTGGGCACCAACAGCTGGAAGGCCATGCAGCGCTATCTCGCCGCCCAGAGCTACTCCGACTACAACGGTGACATCGACGGGATCGTCGGTCCCCAGACGGTGAAGGCGTTGCAGCGTGCTCTCGCGGTCGCCTGGGGCTACACCGGGCCGATCGACGGCCTGGCCGGGGCCGGTACCAAGGCCGCGTTCGTCCGGTTCGCGGAGACGTCGAAGGTCTACTGCTGACCCGGCCCTCCCACTCACACGGGCGCCGTGGGGGGAGCGGCCGGGGGCGCC
>NZ_JBEOVL010000061.1:0-34486 GCF_040295485.1 Streptomyces sp. NPDC002793
CGGGGGGTGCGGGTGAGGCGGTTGCGGGTTTCGCATGCTTTTCATTCTCCTTTGATGGTTCCGGTGGTGGAGCGTTTCCGGGCGGTGGTGGAGTCTGTGGAGTTCCGTGAGCCGGTGATTCCTTTGGTTGCGACGGGTGGTGGCCGGACGGATGTGACGTCTGCGGAGTACTGGGTGGCGCAGGTGACGGGCACGGTCCGGTTCGCCGACGCCGTCGCCGGCAGTGGTGAGGTGGGTACCTGGTTGGAGATCGGTCCGGTGCCGGTGCTTGCCGCGATGGTCGAGGATGCTGTCGCGGTGGTCAGGGGTCCGCGGTCCGAGGCCGCTGATCTGATGGACACCTTGGGCCGGTTGTGGCTACGCGGTCACGATGTCGACTGGAAGGCCGTGCTGCCCGGACGAAACCGGGTGGACCTGCCGACCTACGCCTTCCAACACCAGAACTACTGGCTCATGCCCGCCCCACAGCGCGGTGGCCTCTCCGCCGCCGGGCTGATGACGACCGGACACCCGATCCTGCTCACCGGGGTCGCCTCGGCGGACGGCGATCAGGTCATCTTCAGCGGTCGCCTGTCGCTCACCGCGCAGCCGTGGCTCGACGACCACCGCGTCCTCGGGTCCGTACTCTTCCCCGGCACCGGGTTCGCCGACCTCGCGATCACCGCAGGCCGCGCCGTCGGCAGCCCCCGGTTGGCCGAGCTGTCCCTCGGAGCCCCGCTCGTCCTCAGCGGCGACACCGGCTACCTGGTGCAGGTCGTCGTCGGTGCCGCGGACGACGCGGGTGACCGGGCGGTCACCCTGTACTCGCGGTCCGAGGACCAGGCCGATTGGACGCGGCACGGCTCCGGCACCCTAGGCACCGAAACCACCGCGCACTGGCAGCCCGACAGCTGGCCGCCCGCCGCAGCCGAGCCGGTCCTGCTGGACGGCTTCTACGACGACCTCGTGGGCGCCGGCTTCGACTACGGACCCAGCTTCCGCGGCCTCACCGCCGCCTGGCGTCGCGCCGGGGACGTCTTCGCCGAGATCACCCTGCCGGACGCGACGCCGGTCGACGGATTCGCCGCCCACCCCGGGCTGCTCGACTCCGCCCTGCACGCCATGGCCCTGCTCTGGGACCGTCCACAGGAGACGCCGAGGATTCCGTTCTCCTGGCAGGACGTCTCGCTCACCGGAGACACACCGCGCTCGCTGCGGATCCGTCTGAGCCGCACCGAGGCCGGCGCGGTCGTCCTCGACGCCGTCGACTCCGCAGGCCGCCCGGCCGCCCGCATCGGCGAGCTGTTCCTGCGCGAGGTCGACGCCGACAAGTTCCGCGGCACCGACGACGCACTCGCCGACAGCCGGTTCCACGTCGAATGGTCCACGCTCGACCCGGCCACGCCCACCCGGGTGCTCGGATCGTGCGCGGTGCTGGACGCCGACTTCGCCGGGGTGATCCGCGACCACGCGTCGGTCGGCGAACACGACGGCATCGCCGCCCTCGTGACCGCGCTGGACGCCGGGTCCCCGGCCCCGGACACCGTCGTCGCCCGCTGCCCGCGCACCGGTGACGACGACCTCATCGCCGCCCACCACGCCGCCGCCTGGGCCCTGAACCTGGTGCAGACCTGGCTGGCGGACCCGCGGCTGGCGGTCGGCCGGCTCGTCGTCGTGGTCGACGGCGGTCTCGCGCAGTCCACCGTCACCGGGCTCGTGCGCACCGCGCAGACCGAGCACCCAGGGCGCATCTGGCTGGTGCACGACGAAACCGGCGCGGTCCCGTCCCTGGCGCTCAGCACGGACGAGCCGGAGATCGCGGTCCGCGACGGGCAGCTGCTCAAGCGGCGACTGGTCTCGGCCGAACCTCTGCGGGACGCCCCGGCCTACGCCTGGCGGCTCGACTTCCCGGTGCGCGGCTCCCTCGACGATCTCGCCGTCGTGCCCGCGCCGGAAGCCGAACGTCCCCTGGCAGCAGGAGAAGTACGGCTCGAAGTCCGCGCCGCCGGGGTGAACTTCCGCGACATCCTGATCGGCCTCGACGTCTACCCGGGCGACGCGCGGCCGGGCATCGAAGCGGCCGGTGTGGTCGTCGAGACCGGGCCGGACGTCGGCATCAGCGTGGGGGACCGCGTCATGGGCCTCGTGCCCGACGCGTTCGGCCCGACCGCCGTCGCCGACGCCCGGACGCTGGTAGGGATCCCGGAAGGCTGGGACTTCACCACCGCGGCCGCCGTGCCGGTAGCGTTCCTCACCGCCTACTACGGCCTGGTCGACCTCGCCGGTCTCGCGGCGGGACAGCGGGTCCTCGTGCACGCGGCGGCCGGCGGCGTCGGGACCGCCGCGGTACAACTGGCCCGGCACCTCGGGGCCGAGGTCTTCGGCACGGCCAGTCCCACCAAGCACGAGCGTCTGCGCGCCGCCGGGCTCGACGACGCGCACATCGCCTCCTCGCGGACCCTGGAGTTCGAGGACACGATCCGCGAAGCGACCGGCGGCCACGGCGTCGACGTCGTACTCAACTCCCTGGCCGGCGAGTTCACCGACGCGTCCCTACGGGCGACCGCGCCGGGCGGGCGGTTCGTGGAGATCGGCAAGACCGACCTGCGCGCCCCCGAGACCGTCGCCACCGACCACGCCGGTGTGACCTACCGGCACTTCGACCTCGCCGACGCCGGACCCACGCGGATCGCCGAGATCCTCGCCGAACTGGCCAGGCTGTTCGAGACCGGTGAACTGACCCCGCCCGAGGCCACGGTCTGGGACGTGCGCAGCGCTCGCGAGGCATTCCGCGCGGTCAGTCAGGCCGCTCTCACCGGCAAGGCCGTCCTCTCGGTCGGGCCCCGCTTCGAGGACGGCGAGACCGTCCTGATCACCGGCGGCACCGGCACGCTCGGCCGGCTGGTGGCCCGGCACCTCGTGCTCCGGCACGGATTGCGGCACGTCACCCTCGTCGGCCGGAGCCACCGGCCGGAGGCCGACGCCGTCGCCGTCGAGCTGGCCGAAGCGGGCGCGCGGATCGACGTACGGGTCTGCGACGTCGGTGACCCGGATGCCGTCGGTGAGCTGATCGCCGCGGTGACAGCGGAACGGCGTCTCGCCGGGGTCGTGCACGCGGCCGGAGTCGTGGCCGACGGCGTGCTCACCTCCCTCGACGCGGACGGCCTCGCGGCGGTGCTGCGTCCGAAGGCCGACGGCGCATGGCATCTGCACCGCCACACCCAGGGCCTCGATCTGAGGCTGTTCGCGGTGTTCTCGTCCGCGTCGGCCACGTTCGGCAGTGCTGGGCAGGCCAACTACGCGGCCGCGAACACCTTCCTCGACGCGCTCGCCGAACACCGCCGTGCGCACCGCCTGCCCGCGACGGCACTGGCCTGGGGCCTGTGGGCGGAAAGCAGCACGATGACCGCCGGACTCTCCGAGGTGGACATCCGGCGGATGGGCCGGTCCGGAGTGCTCGCGCTCGGGACCGAACAGGGGGTGGCCCTGTTCGACGCCGGCACCGGGAACACCCAGCCGACCATGGTCGCAGCCCGGCTGGACCTCCCCGCGCTGCGCCGAGCCCATCGCGACCGACCGGCCCCGGCGCTGCTGCGCACGCTGGTCCCGCCGGTGCGGCCCGTGGCCGACCGGCCGGGGCCCGAAGCCACCGGCGTCACGCCCCTGGCCGGCCTGACCCGGCCCGAGCAACTGCGCGCCGTGCTCGACCTGGTGCGGGCGCAGGCCGCCGCGGTGCTGGGGCACGGCTCGGCCGACGACATCGACGCCGGACAGGCGTTCAAGGAGCTGGGCTTCGACTCGCTCACCGCGGTCGAGCTTCGTAACCGGCTCAAGACGGCGACCGGGGCGTCGCTGCCGGCGGTCGCGGTGTTCGACCACCCCACCCCGCTGGCCCTGGCCGAGCACGTGGTCGGCCTGCTCGCCCCGGCCGAGCTGGGCGCGGCCGAGGCGGTGCTGCGTGAACTGGACAGTCTGGAACCGGTCCTGGAGACCGTGTCCGGGACCGACGGCGCGCACGCCGAGATCGTCGACCGGCTCAGCCGCATGCTGCGGCACCTGCAGGGCGGCGACCAGCCCGGTGAAGAACTCGACGACGCAACGGTCGACGAGGTCTTCACCTTCATCGACACAGAGTTCAGCGATCTCGACCAGGACGGAGCCGACCGACGTGGCTGACGACGAGAAGCTCGTCCAGTATCTGAAGAAGGTCACCACCGATCTGAAGCGCACCCGCGAGCGGCTGCGCGAGATCGAGTCGGCCGGCACCGAGCCCATCGCCATCGTCGGCATGGCGTGCCGGTTCCCGGGCGGGATCGACTCGCCCGAGGAGTTCTGGCGGGTGCTGTCCGCCGGCGAGGACATCGTTGGCGCCTTCCCGGACGATCGGGGCTGGGACCCCGGCCGTCTCGGAGCCGATGTGCACCGCGAAGGCGGGTTCCTGGCCGACCCGGGCGGCTTCGACGCGCCCTTCTTCGGCATCAGCCCCCGCGAGGCGCTGGCCATGGACCCGCAGCAGCGGCTCCTGCTCGAAGTGACCTGGGAAGCGCTGGAACGCGCCGGCATCGACCCGGCGATCCTGCGTGGCACAGACGCGGGCGTCTTCGTCGGCCTCGCCGACCAGAAGTACGGCCCGCGCGATACCGCCGCCGAGCAGGAGGTGCTCGGCCATCTACTGACCGGCACGACCAGCAGCGTCGCCTCCGGCCGGATCGCCTACACCCTCGGCACGGAGGGTCCGGCGCTGTCCCTGGACACCGCCTGCTCGTCCTCACTGGTCGCGCTCCACCTGGCCATCCGGGCGCTGCGCGCCGGCGAGTGCTCCACAGCGTTCGTCGGCGGCGCCGCGGTGATGGCCGACCTGAGCTTGTACGCCGAGTTCGAGCAGCAGGGCGGGCTCGCCTCCGACGCCCGCTGCAAGTCCTTCGCCGCCGCCGCCGACGGGACCGGCTGGGGCGAAGGCGTCGCGATGCTCGTCGTACGCAAGCTGTCCGACGCGCGCGCCGCCGGCGACCCCGTCCTCGCCGTGGTCCGCGGCAGCGCGGTCAACTCCGACGGTGCGTCCAACGGCCTGACCGCCCCCAACGGACCCTCGCAGCAACGGGTGATCCGCCACGCCCTGCGCGATGCCCGGCTCAGTTCCGGCCAGGTCGATGTCGTCGAGGCGCACGGCACCGGCACCTCACTGGGCGATCCGGTCGAGGCACAGGCGCTGCTGGCGGCCTACGGGCAGGGCCGGGAACACCCGCTGCTGCTCGGTTCCGTGAAGTCGAACATCGGCCACACCCAGGCCGCGGCCGGGCTGGCCGGAGTGATCAAGATGGTGCTGGCGATGCGCCATGGCGTAGTGCCCAAGACGCTGCACGTCGACGAGCCCACGACCCGCGTCGACTGGACGGCGGGCGCCGTCGACCTGCTGACCGAAGCACGTGAGTGGCCGGCCACGGGCCGCCCGATGCGCGCCGGGGTCTCCGCGTTCGGCATCAGCGGGACCAACGCGCACGTCGTCCTGGAGCAAGCCCCCGCGATCGAGACCGCCGCACCCGCGCCGCGCCCGCCGGTGTCGGCATGGCTGCTGTCCGCCCGTGATTCCGGCGCACTGCGCGAGCAGGCCGCGCGCCTGCACCGATTCGCCGCCGACCATCCCGAGGCCGATCTCGCCTCCGTGCTGGCCACCCGCCGCGCCCGGCTCGGCCACCGCGCGGTCGTCGTCGGCCGCGACGGCGACGCACTGCTCGCCGGGCTGAGCGCGCTGAGCCGGGGCGAGACCGCTGCAGGGACGGTGCTCGGCCGCACCCATCAGGCCGGGGGACTGGCGTTCCTGTTCAGCGGCCAGGGCAGCCAGCGCGTCGGCATGGGCAGCGAACTGTGCGCCGTCTTCCCGGTGTTCGCCGAGGCCCACGACGAGGTGTGCCGCCACTTCGCCCCGCTGCTGCCACGGCCGCTGACCGAAGCGCTCGGCTCGGCGGACCTGATCCACCGCACCGAGTACGCCCAGCCCGCGCTGTTCGCGGTCGAGGTGGCGCTGTACCGCCAGCTCGCCGCGTGGGGGATCACCCCCGACCACCTGATCGGCCACTCCTTCGGCGAGCTGACGGCCGCTCACGTCGCCGGGGTGCTGTCGCTGCCGGACGCCTGCAAGCTGGTCGCCGCGCGCGGCGCGCTGATGCAGGAGCTGCCGGCCGGGGGTGCGATGGCCGCGCTGGAGACCGGCGAGGACGACCTGCCCGCGCTGCTCGCCGAGGCCGGCGTCGACGCTGAACTGGCGGCGGTCAACGCGCCTCGGTCGATCGTGGTCACCGGCGACGCCGACGCCGTCGACCGGCTCGTGGCGGCCTGCGGCGAGCGGGACGTGCGGGCCCGGCGGCTCGACACCTCGCACGCGTTCCACTCGGCGCGGCTGGAGCCGATGCTCGACCGGTTCCGTGTCGTCGCCGCCTCGCTGACCTACCACGCGCCTTCGCTGCCCATCATCTCCAACGTCACCGGCGAGCCTGTGCCGGCCGAGGTGCTGGGCACGGCGGACCACTGGGTCCGCCAAGCACGGTCGACCGTCCGGTTCCGGGCGGGCGTCGAGCACCTGGCCGCCCACGGAGTCACCGCGTTTCTCGAGGTCGGCCCCGGCGGCCTCACCCCGATGGCGCGCGCGTGCCTGGACGGTACGCACGAGGTCGCGCCCACCATGGTCAAACAGGGCCGGGAACCGGAAACGCTGCTGACGGCGCTGGCCCAGCTGCACGTCACCGGGTTCGCCGTACCGTGGGAGAAGATCACCGCCGACCCGGCCGCGCCGTACCTGGACCTGCCCACCTACCCCTTCCAGCGGGAGCACTACTGGCTTTCCGCGGGGCGGCTGCCCGGCAGCGAACAGGTCGTCACCGAAGAGGTCGTCACCGGGCCCCGCCGGCCCGGACACCCGCTCGCCGCGATGGCCCCCGCGGAGCTGGACCACCACCTCCTCACCCGCGTGCGCTCCGCGGCGGCGACCGCACTCGGTCACCGTTCGGCCGACGCGGTGCCACCGGACGAACGGTTCGGCGACCTGGGCTTCGACTCCATGCTCGCGATCCGGCTGCGCGATCTGCTCGCCACCGAAACCGAGCTGGACCTGCCGGCCACGCTGATGTTCGACCACCCGACCCCGCAGGCCGTCGCCGACTTCCTGCGCGAGGAGCTGGTCGGCGGCCGGGAAGACGTGCCGGTGGCACGCCGCGCCACCGGCGACGACCCGATCGCGATCGTCGGCATGGCGTGCCGCTACCCCGGCGGCGTGAGCACCGCCGACGCGCTCTGGACCCTGGTACGTACCGGGACCGACGGGATCACCGCCTTCCCGGCCGACCGGGCCTGGGACACCTCGGCCCTGGCACCGCACGTACGCCGCGAAGGCGGATTCCTCCACGACGCCGCGGAGTTCGACGCCGAGTTCTTCGGGATCTCGCCGCGTGAAGCGGCGAACATGGACCCTGCGCAGCGGCTGCTGCTGGAAACCTCGTGGGAGGCACTGGAAACCGCCGGCCTCGACGCTTCCGCCCTGCGCGGCAGCCGCACCGGCGTGTTCGCCGGGGTCGCCGGCTCCGACTACGGTCAGGTCCTGGCCGGGCTCACCGAGGCCGAAGGCCATGTGATGACCGGGACCGCGGCGAGCGTGTTCTCCGGCCGGGTGTCCTACGCGCTCGGACTGGAAGGCCCGTCCCTGACCGTGGACACGGCCTGCTCGTCGTCCCTGGTCGCCCTGCACCTGGCCGTGCGGGCGCTCCAAGCGGGCGAATGCGACCTTGCGCTGGCCGGCGGCTCCACCGTCATGTCCACCATGGGCAGTTTCACCGAGTTCGCGCGGCAGGACGGCCTCGCCGACGACGGCCGGTGCAAGGCATTCGCCGACACAGCCGACGGCACCGGCTGGGGTGAAGGCGTCGGGGTCCTGGTGGTGGAACGGCTCTCCGACGCCCGCCGCCACGGCCGCCGCGTACTCGCGACCGTGGCCGGCAGCGCGGTCAACTCCGACGGCGCGTCCAGCGGACTCACCGCCCCCAACGGTCCGTCCCAGCAACGCGTCATCCGCGCCGCGCTCGCCGACGCGGGCCTGCGCCCCACGGACGTGGACTTCGTCGAAGCGCACGGCACCGGCACGGCGCTCGGCGACCCCATCGAGGCGCAGGCACTGATCGCGACCTACGGCCGGGAGCGCGAGGAGCCGTTGTGGGTCGGCTCGCTGAAGTCGAACATCGGCCACACCATGGCGGCGGCCGGCGTCGGCGGCGTGATCAAGACCGTGCTCGCGCTGCGCCACGGCGTACTGCCGCGCACCCTGCACGTCACCGAGCCCAACCGCCGCGTCGACTGGTCGGCGGGCACCGTGCGGCTGCTCACCGAGGAACGCGCCTGGCCGGACACCGGACGGCCGCGCCGGGCCGCGGTGTCGTCGTTCGGCATGTCCGGCACCAACGCCCACGTGATCGTCGAAGCGGGCGACGCCCCGGTGGAGTACGCGGACGAGCCCGCGGCCGGCCCGCTGCCCGTCGTCGTCTCCGCGCGCACCCCCCAGGCGCTGCGTGCGCAGGCCGCCGCGCTGGCCGGCCACCTCGAAACCCACCCGGGACTCGGGCTCGCCCGGGCCGGCGCAGCGCTGCTGGACAGCCGGGCCGCGTTCGCCCACCGGGCGATCGTCGTCGCTGAGGACCGCGCTGACGCCGTGGCCGGGCTGCGCGCGATCGCGGCCGACGCGCACGCGGACCGCGTGGTCACCGGCACGGCGCGGGTGCTCGGCCGCGGCCCCGTCTGGGTCTTCCCCGGACAGGGCTCCCAGTGGCAGGGGATGGCGGCCGAACTGCTGGCGCAGTCGCCCGACTTCGCCCGGTGCTTCGCGGAGTGCGACCGCGCGCTCGCACCCCACCTCAGCTGGTCCGTGCTGGACGTCGCCCGCGGCGCGGAGGCCCCTGGCTCGCCCGAGCACCCGGACGTCGTGCAGCCCCTGCTGTTCTCGTTCGTGGTCAGCTTGGCCGCGCTGTGGCGGTCGTACGGAGTGGAGCCGTCGGCGGTGGTCGGGCATTCGCAGGGCGAGATCGCCGCGGCCTGCGTCGCGGGCGCGCTGAGCATCGAGGACGCGGCGCGGATCACCGTGCTGCGGGCCCGGGCCCTGCGCGCGCTGTCCGGCCGGGGCGGGATGGTGTCCCTGGTCGCGCCGCTGCCCGAGGTGCGGCAGCGGATCGAGCGCTGGGCGGACATCGAGGTGGCCGTGATGAACGGCCCGTCCTCGGTCGGCGTCACCGGCAGACTGCCCGTCCTGCGCGAGTTGGTGGCCGAAGCCGAGCGCGACGGCGTGACCGCCCGCTGGATCGGGATCGACTACGCCTCCCACTCGACCCAGATCGAGAGTGTCCACGCCGAACTTACGGCCGCGCTGAGCGAGATCACCCCGCGCCCGGCCGATGTGCCCTTCTTCTCCACCGTCACCGCCGACTGGGTCGACGGCACCGCGCTGGACGCCGAGTACTGGTACCGCAACGTCCGCGAGCCCGTACGGTTCGCCGACGCGATCACCGCGCTGGTCGGCCAGGACCACCACGCCTTCGTCGAGGTCAGCGCGCACCCGATGCTCGGCGGCGCGATCGCCGCGACCGCGGAGGCGGCGGGGACGGACGCGGTCGTGGTGGGCAGCACCCGGCGCGGGGACGGCGGTCTCCGCCGGATGCTCACGTCCCTCGCCCAGTTGTACGCGGCGGGCACCCCCGTCGACTTCGGACCGGCGTTCGGCGAGACCGGCCCCGGGCACGTCGACCTGCCGACGTACGCCTTCCAGCGGCGGCGCCACTGGCCCGAGACCCGGCCGGCGCCGGTGGGCGACGCGGCACACGAACAGTTCTGGGCGGCGGTCGAGCGCCAGGACGTCGAGGCGCTGACCGGCACGCTCGGCCTGCCGGACGACACCGCGCTCGGCCAGGTCCTCCCGGCGCTGTCGGGCTGGCACCGCGGCGGCCCGGCCGCGGCGAACCACCTCTACCGCATCGGCTGGACCGCCCGGACGGACCTCGGCGCACCGTCGGGGACCTGGTTGATCCTGACCTCCGGCGAGGTCGAGGGTGTCACCGGGGGCTTCCCGAACGCGTCCGAGGCACGGATCGACCTCACCGAGGGCGACCGGATCGGCGAGCAGGTGCGGTCCGCGTTCGACGGGGTTCCCGGACTCACCGGAGTGCTGTGCCTGTGGGGGCTCGACGAACGTCCGCATCCGGCACACCCCGGCGTCCCGCTCGGCCTCGCCGCGATCTCCGTGGTGCTGCGTGAACTCGCCGACTCCGGCCACCGCGCCCGACTGTGGTGCGCGACGCGGGGCGCGGTCGCCGTGCCCGGCTGCGACGACGCGCCCACCGCGCCGGGACAGGCCGCCGTCTGGGGACTCGGGCGCGTCGCGGCACTGGAACACCCGCGCACCTGGGGCGGCCTGGTCGACCTGCCGGCCACCGTGGACAAGGACGCCGCCCGGCTGCTCGCCGCCGTGGTGTCCGGTACCTCGGGGGAGGACCAGGTCGCCGTCCGCGCGAACGGGGTGTTCGGCCGCCGCCTGCACCGCGCCACCTTCGCCGCCGCGTCCGGCTGGCAGCCGGAGCAGGCCACCGTGCTGGTCACCGGCGGCACCGGCTCCCTCGGCGCGCACGTCACCCGCTGGCTCGCCCGCGAGGGCGCCCGCAAGGTCGTCCTGCTCAGCCGCAGCGGAGGCACCACGCCCGAAGTCCGCGCGCTGGCCGAGGAGGCCGCCGCGCTGGGCACCGAGGTCGTCACCGCGGCCTGCGACGTCACCGACGCCGTCGCCGTCACCACGGTGCTGCGTGACGTACAGGCCGGCGGCGAGCCGATCACCGCCGTCGTGCACACCGCCGGAGCCGGGGTGCGCGGTCAGGTCACCGAAACCGGCACCGAGGACCTGCGCATCGCGCTGGCCGCGAAGGTCACCGGCATCGCCCACGTCGAATCGGCCCTGCCCGCCGCGCAACTGGACCTGGTGGTCTACTTCTCGTCGATCAGCGCCGTCTGGGGCGCGGGCGACCACGGCGCCTACTCCGCGGCCAACGCCGTGCTGGACGCCCGCGCGCTGCGCCGCACCGCCGACGGCGTACCGACGCTGTCGGTGGCCTGGGGCCCCTGGGCGGGCAGCGCCATGGTCACAAGGGAGAACCGGGACGCGCTGCGGCGCAACGGCGTACCCGCACTGGAACCGCGACCGGCGATCGCCGCACTCGAAGCGGCGATCGCGCGCGGGCCGGGCGCGGTCGTCGCCGCCGACGTCGACTGGGCCGGATTCACACCGGTGTTCACCGGCCGGCGTCCCAGCCCGCTCCTGGCCGAGCTGCCCGAAGCCCGTACCGCCCAGCCGGCCCCGGCACCCGCCGGACGGCTCGCGGGCCTCACCGGGCGCGAGCGCGACCGAAAGCTGCGCGAGATCGTGCACCGGGCCGTTGCCGCGGTGCTCGGCCACGTCGACATCGCAGCGGTCGCCCCTGACCGGGCCTTCTCCGAACTCGGCCTCGACTCGCTGGCCGCGGTGGACCTGCGCGGCCGGCTGGCCGCCGACGTCGGCACACGCCTGCCCGCCACGCTCGCCTACGACCACCCGACCGTCGAGGCGCTCACCGCGTTCCTCGCCGGCACGGTCGCGGAGGAGCCCGTGGCCGCGCCGGGACCGCGCGAGGAAGACGATCCCGTCGTACTGGTCGCGATGAGCTGCCGCTTCCCGGGAGGCATCGGCTCGCCGGAGCAGCTGTGGCAGGCCGTCGAGGCGGGCGAGGACCGCACCGGTCCCTGGCCGGCCGACCGCGGCTGGCCGTTGGAGCGGTTGCGTGACCCGGACTCGCCGTCGGGCAGCTACGTCGGCTCGGGCGGCTTCCTCGACGACATCGCCGGCTTCGACGCCGAGTTCTTCGGCATCTCGCCGCGCGAGGCGGTGGCGATGGACCCGCAACAGCGGGTGCTGCTGGAAAGCACGTGGGAGGCGATGGAACGGGCGCGGCTGGACCCGGCGTCGCTGCGCGGCAGCCGTACCGGCGTGTACGTCGGGCTGACCGACCAGGGTTACGGCGAGCGGCTGCGCGCGGAAGGTTCCGGTGCCGAGGGCTATCTGGTGACCGGTGCCGCCGCCAGCGTCGCCGCGGGCCGGATCGCGTACCTGTTCGGGCTGGAGGGTCCGACCCTCACCGTCGACACGGCGTGCTCGTCCGCGCTGGTCGCCCTGCACCTGGCGACGAAGGCGCTGCGGGCCGGTGAGTGCGACCTCGCGCTCGTCGGCGGGGTGATGGCGATGTCGGACCCGACCGCGTTCGTCGCGTTCAGTCGCCAGCGCGCGCTGGCGGAGGACGGCCGCTGCAAGTCGTTCGCCGACGCCGCCGACGGGTTCGCCCTGGCCGAGGGCGTCGGCACGCTCGTCGCAGAACGGCTGTCCGACGCCCGCCGCCACGGTCACCCGGTGCTCGCGGTGGTGGCCGGCACCGCCGTCAACTCCGACGGCGCGTCCAACGGCCTGACCGCGCCCAGCGGCCCGGCGCAGCAGCGGGTCATCCGCGCGGCCCTCGCCGACGCCGGTCTGTCCACCAAGGACGTGGACGCGGTCGAGGCCCACGGCACCGGCACCACGCTCGGCGACCCGATCGAGGCCCAGGCGATCCTGGCGACCTACGGCCAGGACCGTACGACCCCCGTACGGCTCGGCTCGGTGAAGTCGAACCTCGGCCACACCCAGGCGGCGGCGGGAATGGCCGGTGTGATCAAGATGGCGCTGGCCATGCGCCACGGGGTGTTGCCGCGGACGCTGAACGTGGACCGCCCGAGCGAGCACGTCGACTGGACGGCGGGCGCGGTCCGCCTGCTGACGGAAGCCGAGCCATGGCCGGTGACGGATCACCCGCGCCGGGCCGGGGTGTCGGCTTTCGGCATCAGTGGCACCAACGCCCACGTGATCCTGGAGGAGGCCCCGGCCGACCCGGTGGCCGAGCTCGTACCGTCCGCGCTTCCGGCGGTGTTGCCGGTGTCGGCGCGCAGCCGCGAAGCTCTCCACGCCGCCCTGGACCGGTTGCGCGAGCGCCTCGGGGACCAGACGGTCTCGCCCCTGGACGCCGGCTACTCGCTCGCCGTCACGCGGGCCGCGTTCGACCACCGCGCCGTGGTGGTCGGGACCGCGCTCGACACGCCCGTGCGCGGTGTCGCGTCGAACGGTTCCGCGCCCGCCTTCCTGTTCACCGGCCAAGGCGCGCAGCGCGCGGGGATGGGCCGAGGCCTCCACGCCGCCTTCCCGGTGTTCGCCCGCGCCTTCGACGAGGTCTGCGCGGCGTTCGGGCCCCTGGCCGGACGTTCGTTGCAGGACGTCGTGTTCGCCGAGGACACCACCCTGCTCGACCGGACCGAGTACACACAGCCCGCCCTCTTCGCGTTCGAGGTCGCGCTGGTCGAGTTGCTGGCCTCCTGGGGCATCGGGCCGGCCCGGCTCGCCGGGCACTCCATCGGCGAGCTGGCCGCGGCCTACTGCGCGGGCCTCTGGTCGCTGCCGGACGCCTGCTCCGTCGTCGCCGCGCGGGGCCGGCTGATGCAGGCCCTCGACGAGCCGGGCGCGATGGCCGCCGTCGAGGCACCCGAAGCCGATGTCCTGGCGGCGCTCGCCGGAGCCGGGAACGTGAGCACAGCCGCGGTCAACGGGCCCACCGCCGTCGTCGTCTCCGGCGCGACCGACGCCGTCGAGCGGGTCGCCGAAGGCTTCGAACGCCGAGGTGTGCGGGTCAAGCGGCTCACCGTCTCCCACGCCTTCCACTCGCCGCTGATGGACCCGATGCTGCAGGAGTACGAGCGCGAACTCGGCAAGATCACCTTTGCCGAACCCGTGCTGCCGCTGGTGTCCGGCGTCACCGGGCAGCCGCTCGGGGCGGAGGTGCGCACCCCTGAGTACTGGGTGCGGCAGGTCCGGGACGCCGTGCGGTTCGCCGACGTCCTCACCACCCTCGGCGAGTCCGGTGTGGACACGTTCGTCGAGATCGGGCCGGACGGTGTGCTCACCGGCCTGGCCGCGAACGGGCCGTGGACCGCCGTCGCCACCCAGCGGAGGGACCGCGACGAGGTGACGACCCTCGTACGCGCCCTCGGTACCTTGTGGGCCGGCGGCGGCGAGGTCGACTGGCCCGCGTACTACGCAGGCAGCGGAGCCCGGACGACGGACCTGCCGACCTACGCCTTCCAGCGACGGCGCTACTGGCTCGACCAGCCCACCTCACCCGCTGCCGCGCTCGACGGCACCGGCCACCCGCTGTTCACCGGCGCGGCGGAGCTGCCCGACGCCGGGGGAGCGGTGTACTTCGGCACCGCGCGGGACAGCGCTCAGCGCCGTCCCGCGGCGTTGCTGGAGGCGCTGCTGTGGGCGGCCGGGGCCGGCCGGGCAGAGGTCACCTTCACCGCCGAACCCGACCACCCGGTACACGTCCGGCTGACCGTCTCGGCGGCGGAAGACCTCCGGAGGTACGTGGTGCACACCCGTCCGGTCGCCGAGCCCGATGCGGCGTGGACGAGGACTGCCGAGGCCGTCGTACGCGACGACACCGCGGCACCGGAACCGTTCGCGTGGCCGCCCGCCGGGGTTCCGGTAGAACCGGCCGAGATCGCGGGCGCGCTCGACCGGACCGACGGGATGGACGTGCTGACCGCGGTCCGGCGGGACGGCGGCGATCTCCTGGCCGAACTGGCGCTGCCCGAGGGCGTCGAGCCGGGCGCGTACACCGTGCACCCGGACCTCCTCGCCGGGATCGAGCTGCTGGCCCGGTACGCCGCGGCGGTGGAGCACGGTGAGGCAGCGGTCACCGGGTGGGCCGGGGTCGCCGTGCACGCCGTCGGCGCCACCTCGGTCCGGGTGCGGCTGGCCGTCGACGGCCGCGTCGAGGCCGTCGACACCGAGGGCGGGCCGGTCCTCTCGGCCGAGCGGCTCGTGCTGGGGACCCCGCGACCGCGAGTCGCCGCCGGGGGCGTGCTCCACCGGCTGGAGTGGATTCCGGTGCGAGCGGGCGTGAACCGTCCCGAATGGAGCTACCTGGAGGAGCGTGGCGAGGACACCCCGCCGCTCGCGGTGGTCCGGATGCCGTCGACGCCGGGGGCGTCCGCTCAGGAAGCCTCCGCGAACGCCCTGGCGCTGGTGCGGTCGCTGCTCGCCCGCCCGGGGACCACGTTCGCGGTCCTCACGCACGACGCCGTCTCGCTGCCAGGCCGCCCGGCCGACCCGGTACGGGCCGCCGCCCGAGGCATCGTGCTGGCCGCGCAGGCGGAGCACCCGGACCGGTTCCTGCTCATCGACACCGACACCGATGCCGACCCCGCCCAGGAGCTGCTGACCGCGGCACTCGGAGCCGAGGAGCGGCAGGTGGCGTTGCGGGGCCCGGATGTCCTGGTGCCCCGGCTCACACCGGCCCCCGCCCCGGCAGAGGGCGAACTCCCGCGTCACGGCACGGTGTTGCTCACCGGCGCGACCGGCGCGCTCGGCGGGCAGGTCGCCCGGCACCTCGCGACCCACCACCGGGTCGGACACCTCGCCCTGCTCAGCCGCCGCGGCCACGACGCGCCGGAAGCCGCCGGGCTGCTGGCAGACCTGGCCGCCACCGGCACCGGCGTGACCCTGGTCGCCGGGGACGCGGCCGACCGCGAAGCGGTTGCCGCCCTGCTGGCGGCCGTCCCCGCCGAACACCCGCTGACCGCCGTCGTGCACGCGGCCGGGGTGCTGGACGACGCCTCGGTCGCCGAACTGACCCCGGAGCGGCTCGGGCCGGTGCTGCGCGCCAAGGCCGATGCCGCCCGTGTGCTGCACGAGCTGACCGCGGCGCACGACGTGACGAAATTCGTGCTGTTCTCCTCCGCGGTCGGTGTGCTCGGTGGCGTCGGGCAGGCGAACTACACGGCCGCCAACGCGTTCCTGGACGCGCTGGCCCACCAGCGGGCGGCAGCGGGGCTCCCCGCGACCGCCCTTGCCTGGGGCCTGTGGGGCGTTGACGGAGGGATGTCCGGCGGCCTGCGCGACACCGACCTGCGCCGGATGGCCAGGGCCGGGGTGATGCCGCTCTCCGCCTCCGACGGGCTCGCACTGCTCGACCGCGCACTCGCCGCCGACGACCCGGCGCTGGTGCCGATCCGGCTCGACCACGGCGTGCTCACCGCACACGCTGCGGCCGGGAGGCTCGACCCGGTGTACTCCGGCCTGGTGCGGGCCCGGTCCCGCCGGGCCGCCGCCGCGCCGCAGCGGCCACAGTGGAGCGAGATGCCGGCCGAACAGCGTGAGCGGGAGCTGCTGCACCTCGTCCGGACACGCGTCGCGGCCGTGCTCGACCACGACGCGCCGTCGGCGGTCGACGCCACGCTCGCCTTCCGGGACATCGGGTTCGACTCGCTGACCGCGGTGGAGCTGCGCAACACGCTCGCTGACGCGATCGGTGCGCCGCTCTCGGCCGGGGCCGTGTTCGACCATCCGACGCCGGCCGCGCTGGCCGCGCACCTCGACGACGTCGTCCGGCGGGCCGCCGCGCCCGCCCGGCTGCCCGTGCTCGCCCAGCTCGACCTCCTGGAGGCCGCGCTGGCCGAACTGCCCGCGGGCGACGCGGTGCGCGCACAGGTCCAGGGCCGCGTGCGGGGCCTCGTCACGGCCTGGGACGGCACCGCGCCCGGCCCGTCCGTGGTGCCCACCGCGGAGAACGACGTCAGCACCCGTCTCGCGGGCGCCTCGGAAGACGACGTCTTGGCTTTCATCCGCTCCGAGTTCGGCCGCTCGTGAGCGGCCGCCCGACAACCGGAAGAGACTCCGATGGCGACTGACCCCGACCTGCTGGAAACTCTGAAGTGGGTTACCGCAGACCTGTACAAGGCCCGCGCGCGCGTGGCCGAGCTGGAGAATCCCAGCAGCGAGCCGATCGCGATCGTGGGCACCGCCTGCCGGCTGCCCGGCGGCGTGCGATCGTCGGAAGGGCTGTGGCGGCTGCTGGTCGACGGGACCGACGCCATCGGTGCGTTCCCCACCGACCGGGGCTGGCCGCTCGACCGGCTCTTCCACCCCGATCCGGACCATCACGGCACCTGCTACCTGACCGAAGGTGGGTTCGTCCCGGAGGTCGCCGACTTCGACGCCGAGTTCTTCGGAATCTCGCCGCGCGAGGCGACCGCGATGGACCCGCAGCAGCGGCTGCTGCTGGAAACCTCGTGGGAGGCGCTGGAGCGAGCCGGCATCGACACGGCGACGCTGCGCGGCAGCCGGACCGGTGTGTTCGCCGGGCTGTCCCAGCAGGACTACGCCTCGCTGCTGGCCGCGTCGCCGGAAGGCATCGACGCCTACGCCGCGACCGGCAGCTCCAACAGCGTGCTCTCCGGCCGGGTGTCCTACGTGCTGGGCCTGGAAGGACCGTCGCTGACGATCGACACGGCGTGCTCCTCGTCGCTGGTCGCGCTGCACATGGCGGTGCAGTCGCTGCGCGCGGGCGAGTGCGACCTCGCGCTGGCCGGCGGTGTGACCGTGATGTCCACCCCGGCGGTGCTGGTGGCCATGTCGCGGCAGCGCGCCCTGGCGGCGGACGGCCGCTCCAAGGCGTTCTCGGCCGACGCCGACGGCACGTCATGGGCCGAAGGTGCGGCAGTGCTCGCCGTCGAGCGTCTCTCCGACGCCCGGCGAAACGGCCACCGTGTGCTCGCCGTGGTGCGCGGCACCGCCGTCAACTCCGACGGCGCGTCCAACGGCCTGACCGCGCCCAACGGGCCTTCGCAGCAGCGGGTGATCCGCGCCGCGCTGGCCGACGCCCGCCTGTCGGCGGCCGACATCGACCTCGTCGAGGCGCACGGGACGGGCACCAGGATCGGTGACCCGATCGAGGCCGACGCGCTGCTGACGGTCTACGGCCGCACACGCGCGGCCGACCGGCCGCTGTGGCTGGGTGCGTTGAAGTCCAACATCGGGCACACGCAGGCCGCGGCGGGTGCGGCGGGCGTGCTCAAGGTGGTCGCCGCGCTGGGGCACGCCACCATGCCCAAGACCCTGCACGCCGAAGAGGCGTCGCCGCTGGTGGACTGGTCCTCCGGCGCGGTCCGGCTGCTGACCGAGCCGCGGGAGTGGCCGGCCGGGGACGGGCCCCGCCGGGCCGCGGTCTCCGCGTTCGGCATCAGCGGGACCAACGCCCACGTCATCCTCGAAGAGGCCCAGGAGCACCAGGAAACCCCGGAGGCCCTGGCGACTCCGGCGCTGTCCGGACCGCTGCCGTGGGTGCTGAGCGCGCGTTCCGACGAGGCGCTGCGCGAGCAGGCCCGACGCCTGCTCGACCACGTGCGCGGCGTCCCGGACCTCGACATCGCCGCCGTCGGCCGGTCGCTGGCCACCACCCGCACTGCGCTGCCCCGGCGGGCGGTGCTCGTCGGCGGTGACCGCACGGAACTGGAAACAGCGCTCGCCGAGTTCGCGGACGGCGGCCCGGCGATCACCGGGGCGGCCGGCCCCGGCAAGGTCGTGTTCGTGTTCCCGGGGCAGGGATCGCAGTGGCCGGGCATGGGGGCCGAACTGCTGTCCGCCGGCGGTGTTTTCGCCGAGAAGGCCGCCGAGTGCGCCGAAGCGTTGCGGGAGTTCGTCGACTGGGACCTGCTCGCGGTGCTGCGCGGCGAACCGGACGCGGCTCCGGTGGACCGCATCGACGTGCTGCAGCCCGTGCTGTTCACCGTGATGGTCTCGCTCGCCGCCCAGTGGCGCAGCCTCGGCGTCGAGCCGGACGCCGTCGTGGGGCACTCGCAGGGCGAGGTGGCCGCCGCGTACGTGTCCGGTGCGCTGTCCCTGCGGGACGCGGCCGCCGTCATCGCGCGGCGCAGCATCGCGATGCGTCGCCTGGCGGGCGACGGTGGCATGGTCTCGGTGATGGCCCCCGCCGACGAGGCGGAACGCCGGCTCGGGCCGTGGGCCGACCGGCTCGCGGTGGCCGCGATGAACGGCCCCGCCGTCACGACGGTCGCCGGGGAGGCGGGGGCCTGCGACGCGTTCGCCGCGGCCTGCGAAGCGGACGGCATCCGCGCCCGACGCATACCCGGGGTCGACATCGCCAGCCACTCGCCGCAGCTCGACGCCCTGCGTGAGGAACTCCTGACCGCGCTCACCGACGTGGAGCCTCGGTCCGAGGCGCTTCCGATGCTGTCCACGGTCACCGGCTCATGGGCCGAGCAAGGCGGGCTGGACGCGGAGTACTGGTTCCGCAATGTGCGCAGCCCGGTACTGTTCGGACCAGCGGTGCACAGGCTGCTGGCCGACGAGCACCGGGTGTTCATCGAGATCGCGCCGCACCCCGTGCTGACCCTGCCGGTGCAGCAGATCATCGATGACGCAGGGGTGGCCGCCTCGGTGTCCGGCACGCTCGTGCGCGAAGACGGCGGCCTCCGGCGGGCGGTCGCCGCGCTCGGCCAGGCGCACGCCAACGGCGCGCCGGTCGACTGGGTACGGGTGTTCCCGGGCGCTGGGACCGTCGAGCTGCCGACGTACGCCTTCCAGCGACGACGCTACTGGACCCGGGTGCGGCCCGGTGCTGGCGACCTCGCCGCCGTCGGCGTCGAACCGGTCGCGCACCCGCTGCTCGGCGCGCTGGTCGCGAGCGCCGAGGACGACACCGTCGTGCTGACCGGACGCCTCGGCCTGGACACCCACGGCTGGCTGGCCGACCACGCCGTCGGTGAACGCGTGATCGTCCCGGGCACGGGCCTGGTCGAGCTGGCCGTGCTCACCGGCGACCGGACCGGCTGCCCCCGGATCGCCGAGTTGACCTTCGAAGCGCCGCTGGTGCTGCCGCGCGAGGGCGGCGTGTTCGTCCAGGCCCGTGCCGGGGCCCCGGACGAGCAGGGCGTCCGCGACTTCGGCGTCTACGCCCGCCCGACGCCGGACGCGCCGTGGACCAGGCACGCGTCGGGGGCGCTCGCCCCCCTGGCCGAAGCGGAATTGGAGCGCCTGGACGCGTGGCCGCCCACCGACGTCGACGAGGTCGACGGCGCGGAGATCTACCGGCGGATGACCGAGGCCGGCTACGGCTACGGCCCGGTCTTCCGCGGCCTGCACCGGGCGTGGCGACGGGACGACGAGGTGTACGCGGAGGTCGTGCTGCCCGAGGCGGCGCTGCGCGACGCAGCTGAGTTCGCCGTGCACCCCGCCCTGTTCGACGCGGCCCTGCACGCGATGTTCCTGCTGGGTGACGGCCAGGACGCGGTCCGACTCCCGTTCTCCTGGCAGGACGTCGACGTACACGCCGACGGCGCGACGGCGCTGCGTGTCCGGCTCACCCGCACCGGTGACGACGCGGTGTCGGTGCTGGTCGCCGACATGGCCGGAGCACCGGTCGCGACCGCCCGCTCGCTGGTGGTCCGCCCGATGGCCGCGAGCGCCGCGGCACCGCTCCGGCACGACTCGCTCTACGAGGTGCGCTGGCCCGCGCTCGACCACCCGACCCGCCCCGAGGGCCGCTGGGTGCGGTACCCGGGCGCGCCGGTCCTCGCCGAAGCCCTCCCGGAGGCGGTCGTCGCCCACGAACCGGGCGGCCTGGCGGCGCTGTTCGCGGCCGGCGACCGGCCCGACGCCGTGCTGTACCCCGTCCCGGCCGGTGAGGACGCCGGCCCGGTGCGGGAGACCCTGGCCCTGCTTCAGGAATGGCTCGCCGACCCCGCCCGCGAGGACACGCGGCTGGTGCTCGTCACCACCGGCGCGGTTGCCACGGACCCGGGTGCCGACGTCACCGACGTGCCCGGGGCCGGTGTGTGGGGGCTCGTGCGGTCGGCGCAGTCCGAGCACCCCGGCCGGTTCACCCTGCTCGACCTCGACCCGGCCGGCTGCGCGCCCGACGCCGTGGCGCGGGCGCTGGGGTCCGGCGAGACGCAGGTCGCCGTCCGCGGCGAACAGTCGCGCGTCCCGCGACTGACCACCTGGAACCCCGCATCCGTGATGCTGCCGCCGGCCGACGAAACCGCCTACCGCGTGGAGAACACACGGCCGGGCACCATCGACGGGCTCACCCTGGTGCCCTTCCCCGACGCCCTCGCCCCGCTCGCGCCCGGCCGTGTCCGGCTCGGCATCAGGGCGGCCGGACTGAACTTCAAGGACATCGTCGTCGCGCTGGACATGGTGCCGGGGCTGTCCGGGCTCGGCGGCGAGGTCGCCGGGGTCGTCCTGGAGACCGGGCCCGACGTGCACGGGCTCGCGGTCGGAGACCGCGTGTACGGCCTCTCCACCGAGACCCTCGGTCCGATCGGCGTCACCGACGAGCGGCTGCTGGCCAAGATTCCGGCCGGGATGTCGTTCGCCGAGGCGGCGGCCTTACCGATCACCTTCCTCACCGCCTACTACGGGCTGGTCGACCTCGCCGGCGTACGCCCGGGGGAGAAGCTGCTGCTGCACGCGGCCGCCGGAGGCGTCGGCAACGCCGCCCTCCAGCTCGCCCGGCACTTCGGACTGGAGGTCTACGCGACGGCCGGCCCGGCGAAGCACGCCTTCCTGCGGGACCAGGGCGTCGCGGACGACCACCTCGCCAACTCGCGCACCCTTGAGTTCGAAACCCGCTTCCTCACCGCGACCGACGGCGCGGGCGTCGACGTCGTACTCGACTGCCTCAACGGTGAGTTCGTCGATGCCGGCCTGCGGCTGCTCCCGCGAGGCGGCCGGTTCCTGGAGATGGGCAAGACCGACAAACGCGACCCGCAGCGGGTTGCCGCCGACCACCCCGGCGTCGACTACCGCGTCTACGACCTGCTCGAAGCGGGCACGGACCGGATCTGCGAGATGCTGGCCGAGATCACCCGCCTCGTCACCGACGGCGTGCTGCACGCGCCCCGGCTGAACACGTGGGACCTGCGGCGCGGCCGGGACGCGTTTCGGGCGCTGAGCCGGGCGTCGATCGTCGGCAAGGCCGTCCTGACCGTGCCGCGCGCGCTCGATCCCGAAGGCACCGCGCTCGTCACCGGCGGGCTGGGCACCCTCGGCGCGCTGACCGCCCGGCACCTGGTCGAGCGGCACGGCGTCCGGCACCTGCTGCTCACCGGCCGCCGCGGTGCGGAGACCCCGGGCGCGCAGGAGGTCGTCGCAGAGCTGTCCGCGCTGGGCGCCTACGTCACCGTCGCCGCCTGTGACGTCAGCGAACGCGCGGACGTGGCAAGGCTGTTGGCCGCCCTTCCGGCCGAACACCCGCTGACGCTCGTCGTGCACGCCGCCGGCGTCCTTGATGACGGCCTGCTGGAGACTCTGACCCCGGAGCGGGTGGACCGGGTGCTGCGGCCGAAGTTCGAGGCCGCGCTGCATCTGCACGAGCTGACGAAGGACGCCGACCTCGCCGGGTTCGTGCTGTTCTCCTCCCTCGCCGGAGTGCTCGGCGGACCCGGCCAGAGCAGCTACGCGGCGGCCAACGCGGCCCTCGACGGGCTGGCCCGTCACCGCGCCGCGCGCGGCCTGCCCGCTCTGTCGCTGGCATGGGGCTTCTGGGCAGAGCGCAGCGGCATGTCCGAGCACCTCGGCGACGTCGACGTACGCCGGATGAGCCGGGGCGGCGTACTCCCCCTGTCCACCGAGGAGGCGTTCGGCCTGCTCGACACCGCCCTGCGCGCCGGGCTGTCCACCGTGGTGCCCGCCCGGCTCGACCCGGCGTCGCTGACCGCGAAGGGCGCCCGCGTCCTGCCGATCCTGAGCGACCTGGTCCGACCGGTGGCGCACCGCCGCGGACGCGCCGGGCAGACCGACGACGCGGGGTCGCTGCGGGACCGGCTGGCGGCGCTCACCGGCACCGAGCGCACGACCATCGTGCTGCGCCTGGTCCGCGAGCACGCGGCCGCCGTGCTCGGGCACGCCGTCGCGGAGGCCGTGGCACCGGGTGGCACCTTCAAGGAACACGGCTTCGACTCCCTGACCGGGGTGGAGTTCCGCAACCGTCTCTCGGCCGCGACCGGGGTGCGGCTGCCGGTGACCCTGGTGTTCGACCACCCGACCCCGCGTGACCTGACCGGCTTCCTGCTCGGCGAACTGGTCGGCGAAACCGAACGCGCCGACGCGGCCGAAGCCGCCGCACCCGCGCCCGTGGTCCCGGTCGACCGCCCGGTCGCCGACGACCCGGTGGTCATCATCGGCATGGCCTGCCGGTATCCGGGCGGCGTCGCCTCCCCGGACGACCTGTGGGACCTCGTCGTGGCCGAACGCGACGCCGTCTCCGGCCTGCCCGCGGACCGGGGCTGGTCCCCGGCGAGCCCGGTGCGCGGCGGCTTCGTCGAGGACGCGACCTGGTTCGACGCCGAGTTCTTCGGCATCACCCCGCGCGAGGCGCTCACCATGGACCCCCAGCAGCGGATCCTGCTGGAAACCTCGTGGGAGGCGGTGGAACGGGCCGGTCTCGACGCGAACGCGATACGCGGCAGCCGCACCGGCGTGTTCGTCGGGGCCGCGGCGCAGGGGTACGCGAATGTGTTCGCCACGGGCCCGGACAGCATGGCCGGCTACGGCGTGACCGGGACCTCCGCCAGTGTCGTGTCCGGCCGCATCGCCTACGCGTTGGGGCTGGAGGGCCCCGCGGTCACCGTGGACACCGCGTGCTCGTCCTCGCTGGTGGCCCTGCACAACGCCGCCGCGTCCCTGCGCGACGGTGAGTGCGACCTCGCGCTGGCCGGCGGGGTGTCCGTCATGGCGAGCCCGTTCCTGTTCGACGACTTCGCCCGCCAGGGCGGTCTGGCCGCCGACGGGCGGTGCAAGGCGTTCTCCGCGGCCGCCGACGGCACGTCGTGGGCCGAAGGCGCGGGCATGCTGGTCCTGGAACGGCTTTCCGTCGCCCGCCGGCACGGACACCCGGTGCTGGCCGTGCTGCGCGGCAGCGCGATCAACTCCGACGGCGCGTCCAACGGCCTGACCGCACCGAGCGGCCCGGCGCAGCAGCGGGTGCTGCGCGCCGCGCTCGACCGCGCCGGTCTGACACCGTCCGAAGTGGACGTCGTCGAGGCGCACGGCACCGGCACCACGCTCGGAGACCCCATCGAGGCGCGCGCGGTGCTCGCGGTCTACGGCGGCGAGCGTCCGGAGCCGCTGCGGCTCGGCTCGCTGAAGTCCAACATCGGCCACGCGCAGGCGGCGGCCGGCGTCGGCGGCGTGATCAAGATGGTGGAGGCCCTGCGCCACGGTGTGCTGCCGAGGTCGCTGCACCTGGGCGAGCCGACGCCACACGTGGACTGGTCGGCGGGCGCGGTGCGGTTGTTGACCGAGACCACGCCGTGGCCGGAGCTGGATCACCCCCGGCGCGCGGCCGTGTCCTCGTTCGGCATCAGCGGGACCAACGCGCATGTGATCCTCGAACTGGCTCCCGACCTCCCCCCGTCGGAAGCAGAACGCGGCACCGCGTTGCCGGTCCCGCTCATACTGTCGGCGGCCGGCGAACCAGCCCTGCGGGCACAGGCCGCCGCCGTGCACGAGCAGCTCAGCCGTGGGGCGGACCTGACGGACGTCGCGTTCTCTCTGGCGACCACCCGGGCCGCGCTGGAACATCGGGTCGCGATCCCGGCGGCGACCGCGCTCACCGGGCTCGCCGCCGTGCGTGACGGCACACCGGACACCGGGCTGCTGCGGGGAACCGCCGCAGACGGCGGCCTCGCCGTGCTGTTTCCCGGCCAGGGAAGCCAACGCGCCGGGATGGGCCGTGAGCTGTACGCCGCCTTCCCGGCCTACGCCACGGCGTTCGACGCCGTGTGCGCGCAGTGCGATCCGCACCTGCCCGCCGGGACCTCGCTGCGGGACGTGGTGTTCGGCGGGGAGGGCGCCGACGACACCCGGTTCACCCAGCCCGCGCTGTTCGCCGTCGAAGTCGCGCTCCACCGGCTGGTGGAGAGCTGGGGCGTGCGGCCGGACTACCTGATCGGCCACTCCGTCGGCGAGATCACCGCGGCCCACGTGGCCGGCGTGCTGTCGCTGTCCGACGCGAGCCGGCTGGTGACCGCCAGAGCCGCCCTGATGGGCGAACTGCCGCGAGGCGGCGGGATGCTCGCCGTCGGGCTGCCGGAGACTTCGGTGGCCGCGGAACTCGAAGCGGTGCTGGGGGACCAGGCCGGCACGGTCGGGGTCGCCGCGGTCAACGCGCCCGCTGCCGTCGTCCTGTCCGGCCCGGTCGCCGCGCTCGACCGCGTCGCCGAGCACGTGTCAGCGGCCGGGGTACGCACACGGCGCCTTCCGGTCAGCCACGCCTTCCACTCGCCGCTGGTGGAACCCGCGCTCGCCGGGTTCGCCGACGTCCTCGCCGAGCTGACCTTCGCCCCGCCGACCGTGCCGATCGTGTCCAACCTGACCGGCAAGCCGGTCGCCGCGCACGAGGTCACGACGCCGGAGTACTGGCTGCGCCACGCCCGTGAAGCCGTCCGGTTCGCCGACGGCATCGCCTACCTCGCGGGAGAAGGCGTCCGCACCTATCTGGAGCTGGGGCCGGATCGCGCGCTGACGGTGATGGCGGCGCAGTGCCTCGACGCCGGGGCGGACGCCGAGTGCGTCGCCGCGCTCCGACGCGACCACGGCGAGGCCGAATCCCTGCTCACCGCGGTGGCCGCCGCCCACGTCCGCGGGGCCGGACCGGACTGGTCCGCGGTGTTCGCCGGCACCGGCGCGCGCCGCGTCGACCTGCCCACGTACCCGTTCCAGCGCCGCCGGTACTGGCCGGATGCGGCCCCGGCCGGGGCGACGGCGTCAGGGCATCCGCTGCTCGGCGTCGAGGAGACGTCGGCGGCCACCGGGGACGTGCTGTTCATCGGGGAACTGTCCCCGGCGCGGCAGCCGTGGCTGGCCGACCACACGGTGCTCGGCACGGTGTTGTTCCCTGGAACCGGGTTCGTCGAACTCGCGCTGTGGGCCGGCTCCAGGGTCGGGGCACCGGTGCTGGAGGACCTGACCTTGAGTGAGCCGCTGCCGCTGACGGACGCGGGCGTCCGTATCCAGGTTGTCGTCGGCGTCGAGCAGGACGTCCGCCGGCCGGTCACCGTCTACTCGGCGGCACCGGAACAGGACTGGGTCCGGCACGCCGAAGGCTGGCTGGTGCCCGAACAACCCGCTGCCGAAGCGGGCTTCACGGCCTGGCCGCCCCCGCACGCCCGCGCGGTCGACGTCAGCGCGCTCAGCGCCGACCTCGTGGCCGCGGGCTTCGGCTACGGGCCGGCCTTCCAGGGGCTGACCGCGGCGTGGCAGGGCGAGGACGAGGTCTTCGCGGAGGTGGCGCTGCCGGAGTCGGTCGCCGCGTCGGCCGGGTCGTTCACGATCCACCCGGCGCTGCTCGACGCCGCGCTGCACGCGCTCGCGTTCCGGCCGGGCGCGCGGGCGAGCGCGCGGCCGAAGCTGCCGTTCAGCTGGAGTGGCATCGGCGTCTCGCGGCCGGGGGCCGCGACGGCCCGCGTGCATCTGCGCGAGACCGGGCCGGACTCGGTGACGGTCTCCCTGGCGGACAGCGAGAACCACCCGGTCGCCCGGATCGGGTCCCTGGCGCTGAGGGAGACCGGGCGGCCGCGCGCCGACGACCTGCTGCGCCTCGACTGGTCTCCCGCGCCCGGAGCCGAGCCGGGCGCCCGGCCCGATCCGGTCACACTCGCGCTCGAACCCGCCGGTACCGAGCCGGCCGCCACCCACGCCCTCGTCCAGCGGGTGCTGGGGGAGGTCCGTGCCTTCCTCGACGGCCCGGAGACCGGGGCGCCACTGGTCGTGCGGACCGTCGCAGCGACCGACGACGACCGCCCGGACCCGGCGCACGCCGCCGTATGGGGACTGCTCAGGTCCGCCCAGCTTGAGGCCCCGGATCGGATCGTGCTGGTGGACACCGGCTCCGCCGAGGAGGCGGCGTCGACCGCGCCGTGGCTCACCGGCGAACCGCAGGTGCGGGTGCGCGACGGGCAGGCGTTCGTGCCGCGGCTGACCCGGATCGCCGCCGCCGAACCGGTGGCAGCGCCCTGGCCGGCCACCGGCACGGTGCTGATCACCGGGGCCACCGGCATGCTCGGCGGGCTCGTCGCCCGGCACCTGGCGGCCGAGCACGGCGTCCGGAGCCTGCTGCTGCTCAGCCGGAACGGCGCGGACGCCCCGGCGGCCGCGGCCCTTGCCGAGGACCTGACCGCCCTCGGCACCGAGTTCCGGTTCGTCGCCTGTGACGTCACCGACCGGGTGGCGCTGGAGCGCGTGCTCGCCGACACCCCGCCGGCCGCGGTCGTGCACACGGCCGGAGTCGTCGACGACGGCGTTCTCGGCACGCTCACGCCCGAGCAGGTCGAGCGGGTGCTACGGGTCAAGGTCGACGCCGTCCACCATCTGCACGAGCTGACCGCCCACCTCGACCTGAGCGCGTTCGTGGTGTTCTCGTCGCTGGCCGGAACGCTCGGCGGAGCCGGGCAGGCGAACTACGCCGCGGCCAACGCCTACGCCGACGCGCTGTGTCGGCAGCGGCGCGCCGCAGGACTGCCCGCGCAGGCGCTCGCCTGGGGACCGTGGTCGGACGGCGCGGGCATGACCGCGGCGCTGTCGGACACCGACCGGAACCGGCTCGCCCGCTCAGGGCTGCTGGCCTTCTCCCTCGACGAGGGCGGCGCGGTACTCGACCGGGCGGTCGGGACCGGGCTGCCCGTGGTCGTGCCCGTCCGGCTCGACCCGCGGGCACTCGGCGAGCCGGTGCCGCCGATGCTGCGAACCCTGGCTGTACGACCGCGCCCGGTGGCGGCCCCCGCGACATCGCTGCGGGACCGGCTGGCCGTGACGCCTCCGGAGGAGCGGCTCGCGCTGCTCGCCGAACTGATCCGTGGCGAGGCCGTGACGGTCGCCGCGCTGCCGTCGGCCGGGGCCTTCCCGCGCACCAGGACGTTCAGCGCGGTCGGGTTCGACTCGCTGATGGCGGTGGACCTGCGCAACCGGCTCGGCGGCGTCACCGGGGTACGGCTGCCCGCAACCCTGGTCTTCGACTACCCGACCCCCGACGCGCTGGCCGCGCACCTGCTGAGCGAGCTGGTACCACCGGAGACCACGGCCGCCGGCCCAGCGCTCATCGCGCTCGACGACCTCGAAACCGCCGTACGCGACCACCCGGGCGACCACGGCGCGCTCGCGTCGCGGCTGCGCGTGCTGCTCACCCGAATCGAACAGGCGACCGGCCCGGTCGACGGTGAACTCGCCGACGACCTGGACGCGGCCGAGCTGCTCAACCTGATCGACGACGAGTTCGGCATCCGCTGAACCCCCACCACCGAAAGGCCATACCGATGACCGGCGACAACGCGCTCACGCGCACCTGGCCCGAGCAGATCAGCGGGCTCTACGACTGGTTTGAGACGCACCGTTCGACCGACCGGATCATCCCGGGCGAGATGCCGGGACTCTGGCACGTGTTCGGCTACGACGACATCGCGAAGATATTCGGCGACTACACGAAGTTCTCCAGCGACTTCAGCGCCCTGATTCCCCCGAGTCCGGACATGGACTGGTTCGCCACCGGCAACTTCCTGATGATGGATCCGCCGGTGCACCGCCGGCTGCGGTCGCTGGTGTCCAAGGCGTTCACGCCGAAGTACGTCGCGGCGCTGGAGCCCCGGGTCCGCGAGATCGCGGCCGAGCTGCTCGACAAGGTCGCCGGGCAGTCCCGTATCGACGTCGTCGCCGATATGGCCTACCCGCTGCCCGTGGTGATCATCGCCGAGCTGATCGGCGTGCCCAGTGACGACCTGGACCTGTTCCGCGGCTGGGCCGAGGCGTTCGTCAAGAACAACGGCGAAGAGGGCGCGATGCCGACGCCCGAGCAGATCGAGGCGTTCCGGCCTACCGGCCGGGCGATGAACGCCTACCTGCTGGAGCACGTGTCGAAGTGCCGCGCCAACCCGGGCGACAACCTGATCAGCGCCTTGACGCAGACCGAGGACGACGGCCGGGGCCTGTCGGACGAGGAGATCGTCTCGTTCTCCGCTCTCCTGCTGATGGCTGGGCACGTGACGACCACCGCGCTGCTGGGCAACACGATCATGTGCCTCGAGGAGAACCCGGAGGTGGTCGAGCGGCTGCGCGCGGACAAGAGCCTGATCCCGGCCGCGATCGAAGAGGTGCTGCGGCTGCGCCCGACCCTGGTCCGCCAGTCCCGGCTGACCACGCAGGAGGTCGAGGTCGGGGGCAAGACGGTGCCCGCCGGGCAGATGCTGTGCGTCTGGGCGGCTTCGGCCAACCGCGACGAGCAGCACTTTCCCGACCCGGACCGGTTCGACCTGGACCGCAAGGCCAACCGCCACCTCGCCTTCGGCGGCGGCATCCACTTCTGCCTCGGCGCGCCCCTGGCCCGGCTGGAGGGCCGGGTGGCCCTGGAGCTGATGCTGGACCGCTACAGCCGGATGTCGGTCGCCACCGACGAGCCGGTCGAGTTCCACAACCCCCAGGTCGTGCTGGGCGCCAAGAGACTGCCCCTCGACGTCGAACCCGCCTGACCGGGCGGAGCCCTCTCAGGGGCGCGGCCCGCGAAGAGTAGGGGCCGGGCAGGTCCGAGCCGGGGTATCGGCTCGGACCTGCCGACCTAGCGTGACCGCGGTGGCGGACTGCTGCCCGGCGTGAACGAACTCAGGAGCTGGTGATGGATTCCACGGCGAACCAGGACGTTTCCGTCGCCGAAGTCGTCGACGCGCTACGGAACTCGCTGCTCGAGAACGAGCGGCTGCGCAAGCAGAACAGCACGTTGCTGGCCGCGGCCGGCGACCCGGTCGCGATCGTCGGCATGGCGTGCCGGTTCCCCGGCGGTGCCGACACGCCGGAACGGCTGTGGGACCTCCTGATGGCCGAGCGCGACCCGATGGGCGCGCTGCCGGACGACCGTGGCTGGGACACCGGGCGTGTGCCGGAGGGCAGCGTCGGGGCGTTCCGCGACGACGCCGCGCTGTTCGACGCGGGGTTCTTCGGGGTGTCGCCGAGGGAAGCGTTGTCGATGGACCCGCAGCAGCGGGTGCTGCTGGAATCCTCGTGGGAGGCCCTGGAGCGGGCCGGAGTGGACCCGAGGTCGCTGCGGGGCAGCCGGACGGGTGTCTTCGTCGGCGGCGCACCACAGGAGTACGGCGCACTGCTGATGAACTCCGCTGCAGCCGACGACGGTTACGCCCTCACCGGCCTGCCGGGCAGTGTGCTTTCCGGGCGCGTCGCGTACGTCCTGGGCCTGGAGGGCCCCGCCGTCACCGTCGACACGGCGTGCTCGTCGTCGCTGGTGTCCCTGCACCTGGCGGCGCAGTCGCTGCGCAACGACGAGTGCGACCTGGCCCTGGCGGGCGGCGTGCTCATCATGTCCTCGCCCGCGATCCTCACCGAGTTCTCCCGGCAGGGCGGCCTCGCCGGGGACGGGCGTTGCAAGTCCTACGCCGAGGGCGCCGACGGCACCGGCTGGGGCGAAGGGGTCGGCGTCCTGGTGATGGAACGGCTTTCGGACGCCCGGCGCAACGGCCACCATGTGCTCGCGGTGGTCCGGGGCTCCGCCGTGAACTCCGATGGCGCGTCCAACGGCCTGACCGCGCCGAACGGCCCGTCCCAGCAGCGGGTGATCCGGGCCGCGCTGGCCGACGCCGGCCTGGAACCGTCCGATGTGGACGTCATCGAGGGGCACGGCACCGGGACGGCGCTGGGCGACCCCGTCGAGGCCCAGGCGCTGCTGGCGACCTATGGCCAGGACCGGGAGATCCCCGCGTACCTGGGCTCGGTGAAGTCCAACATCGGGCACACGCAGTTCGCGGCGGGCGTGGCAGGCGTGATCAAGAGCGTCCTGGCCCTGCGCTCGGGGGTGATCCCCGCCTCGCTGCACGTCGGACGGCCGAGTTCGCAGGTCGAGTGGTCGGCGGGAGCAGTCGAGGTGGTGACCGAGCGGCGGGCATGGCCCGAGACCGGGCGAGTGCGCCGGGCCGGTGTGTCGTCGTTCGGGATCAGCGGGACGAACGCCCACGTCATCCTCGAAGGCGTCGAAGAGCCGGAAGCGGCCGCCGTCGCCGACCCGACCTGGCCGGTGCCGCTCGTGGTGTCCGGACGCGACCCGGTGGCGGTCCGCGCCCAGTTGGGGCGGCTCGAAGACTTCCTCGACGCGCAGCCGGACGTGCCGGTCGCCGATGTGGCGTGGTCGCTGGTGTCGACGCGGGCGCGCCTGGAGCACGGCGCCGTGCTCACCGCGGGCGACCGGTCGTCCTCCGTCGAGTGCGCCGTCGAAGGCGGCCTCAGGTGGATGTTCACCGGTCAGGGCGCTCAGCGGCCCGGCATGGGCGCGCGGCTACACGAGAGCTTCCCGGTGTTCGCCGCTGCGTGGGACGAGATCGTGGCGCACTGGCCGGACGAGGTCTTGGCCGAGTGGGGTCTGGCCGACCTCGCCGGTGGGCTGACGACGCCGGCTTCCGTCTCCGGGGACGTGCAGCAGACCGGTCTCGCGCAGCTGTTGTTGTTCGCGTTCGAGGTCTCCTTGGCCCGGCTGTTGCAGTCGTGGGGCGTACGGCCTGACGGGGTCGTCGGGCATTCGATCGGCGAGCTGGCCGCCGCCTGCGTGGCGGGGCTGTGGTCGGTCGCCGACGCGTGCCGAGTGGTCGTCGCACGGGCGGGCCTGATGCAGGCGCTGCCCGCCGGCGGTGTCATGTGGGCGGTCGAGGCGGGTGAGGCCGAGGTCGCGGACCTACTGGGTGACGGGGTCTCGGTCGCCGCGGTCAACTCGGCCACGTCCGTCGTGCTGTCCGGTGCCGAAGACCGGGTTGCTGCTGCGGTGGGAGCCTTGCGGGAGAGGGGAGTTCGGACCAGGCAGCTGCACGTGTCCCACGCGTTCCACTCGCCGCTGATGGCCCCGGTGCTGGACCGCTTCCGCGCGGTGGTGGAGTCGGTGGAGTACCACGAACCCGCGTTCCCTCTGGTGGCCACCGGCGGGGGCCGCTCGGACGTGGCTACCCCGGACTACTGGGTGGCCCAGGTGGCCGGCACCGTACGTTTCGCGGACGCCGTCGGCGAACCGCACGGGACGTGGCTGGAGATCGGGCCGGCCGGAACCCTGGCCTCGCTGGTCGATGGCGGGCTCGCCGCCGTACGCGGACCGGAGAGCGAAGCCGCCGACGTGCCGGCGGCGGTCGGGCGTCTGTGGCTGCGCGGCCACGATGTCGACTGGGCCGCCCTGCTGCCCGGCCGCCACCGGGTGGACCTGCCGACGTACGCGTTCCAGCGTGAGCGGTTCTGGCTGTCCCCGGTGGCCGGTACCGGGGCCGGCGACGCTTTCTGGTCGCTGGTCGAGAAGTCCGATGTGGACGGGATCGCGGGGGAACTCGCCCTGGACGCACGAAACCTCACCGAGGTCGTGCCCGCCCTGGCCCGGTGGTGGCGCGAGCGCGGCGGCCGGCGGCCGCACGACGACTGGCGCTACCGGGTGACGTGGCAGCCGGTCGACGTCGGCCGCGGGGCCGTGGCCGGCCCCTGGCTCTGCCTGGCCCCCGCGGACGGCGACCCGATCGAGTTGCCCGAGCCGTTCGAAGTGGTCGAGTGCCCCACGGACCCCGCCGAACTCGCCGAGTTGCTGGCCCGCCACCGCGAGGCCGCCGGAGTCCTGTCGCTGCTGACCGGCCTGCCGGAAACGCTGGCGATGCTGCAGGGTGTACTGGCGCAGGACGGGCCGCCGCTCTGGGTGGCGACCCGCGGCGGGGTGTCGACCGCACCGGGCGAAGGGATCTCGCCCGAGCAGGCGCAGCTGTGGGGACTCGGGCAGGTGGCCGGCCTGGAGTGGCCGGACGGCTGGGGCGGCCTGATCGACCTCGGCGACGACGTCGATGCCGGGACCCTGGCAGCGGCCCTGACCTGCGGTGAGGACCAGCTCGTGCTTCGCGGGGACGCAGTGTCCGCCCGGCGCCTGGTGCCCGCGCCGGCGGAGTCCGTCGAGCCGTGGTCGCCGCGCGGCACGGTGCTGGTCACGGGTGGCACCGGCGGCATCGGCCGTCACCTCGCTCGGTGGCTGGCGGACAACGGCGCCGAGCGGCTGGTGCTGCTGAGCCGCAGCGGGGACGCGGACGGGCTGGCGGAGCTGCCGGTGCCGGTGTCCGTGGTGGCGTGCGATGTGTCCGACCGTGACGCCCTGGCGGAGATCGTTGCCGAGGTGGCCGGCGACCTGCGGGCCGTGGTGCATGCGGCGGGGGTGGCGAGCTACCGGTCTCTCGCCGAGCTGACGGCGGACGAACTCGCCGACGTCGTCCGGGCCAAGGTCCTGGGAGCCCGCTGGCTGGACGAGCTGACCGCCGGCCTCGATCTCGACGCGTTCGTGTTGTTCTCCTCCGGCGCGGCGACCTGGGGCGGCGCGTCCCAAGGCGCGTACGCGGTCGGCAACGCGTACTTGGACGCCCTCGCGGTGGACCGGTCGACGCGCGGACTGCCCGCGACATCCGTCGCCTGGGGAGCGTGGCGGGACAGCGGCATGGCCGACGAGGAGTCCGCCCGGCTGATCACCCGTATGGGGCTCCGGCTGATGGACCCGGCCTCCGCCATCGAAGCGCTCGCCGAGGCGGTGGGCAGCGCCGAACCGACGTTGACCGTCGCGGATGTCGAGTGGCCCCGGTTCGCCGCGAACTACGCGATCGCGCGCCGCCGCCCGCTGATCGAGGGCGTCCCCGAGGCCGCCGCCGCACTGCGCTCGGACGGTGAGGGGGACGCCACGCTGCGCGCCCAGCTGGCGTCGATGAGCGAAGCCAGGCGGCGCACCCACCTGACCAAGGTCGTCCGGGCCGAGGCGGCAGCTGTGCTGCGCCACGCCGGCCCGGACCAGGTCGCCGTCGAGAAGTCGTTCCAGGAGCAGGGTTTCGACTCGCTCACCGCCGTCGAGCTGCGCGACCGGATCACCGCGCTCACCGGCCTGGCGCTGCCCGCCTCGCTGCTGTTCGACCACCCGACGGTCCGCGACGTGGCCGCCGAACTGGACACCCGCCTCGGTGGCGCGGCCGACGCCGTCGGCGGGCTGATGGTGGCCGACGCCGCCGACGATCCGATCGTGATCGTCGGCATGGCCTGCCACCTGCCGGGCGGCATCGACCAGCCGGACGACATGTGGCGGCTGCTCGCCGAGTGCCGGGACGCCATCACTCCGGTCCCCGCCGATCGTGGCTGGGCGTACGAGGGGACACCGTTCGCCGGCCACGGAGGCTTCATCACCGGAGCCGGGGCGTTCGATGCGGGGTTCTTCGGGGTCTCGCCTCGGGAAGCGATCTCGATGGACCCCCAGCAGCGGGTGCTGCTGGAATCGTCGTGGGAGGCCCTGGAGCGGGCCGGGGTGGACCCGACGTCGCTGCGGGGCAGCCGGACGGGCGTGTTCGTCGGCGGTTCCGCGCAGGAGTTCGCGACGCTGCTGGTCGGCTCCGAGGAGAGCGACAGCGGCTACGGCCTGACCGGCGCGTCGGGCAGTGTGTTGTCGGGGCGGGTGTCGTATGTGTTGGGTCTTGAGGGTCCTGCGGTGACGGTGGATACGGCGTGTTCGTCGTCGTTGGTGGCGTTGCATCTGGCTGTTCA
>NZ_JBEOVL010000062.1:0-32306 GCF_040295485.1 Streptomyces sp. NPDC002793
GCGGTCACGATGTCGACTGGAAGGCCGTGCTGCCCGGACGAAACCGGGTGGACCTGCCGACCTACGCCTTCCAACACCAGAACTACTGGCTCACCCCGGTCGAACGTACCCCGGGCGGCGACGCGTTCTGGTCGCTGGTCGAGAAGTCCGACGTGGACGGGCTCGCCGGGGAACTGGCCCTCGGCACCGACGACCTCGTCGACGTGGTCCCCGCCCTCAACCGCTGGTGGCGCGGACGCGGCGAACGCCGTCGTCTGGACTCCTGGCGCTATCGCGTCTCCTGGAAGCCCCTTGAGATCGATCGCACCGCGCTGCTCACCGGAAACTGGCTGTGCGTGGTCCCGGCCGACGGTGAGCCGTCGGTCGTCGGCCTGGTCGACGCGCTGGCCGAACACGGCTCGGTCGACGTGGTCGAATGGCCTGCGGATCCGGCTGTGCTGAGCGCGCGTACGGATGTCACCGGCGTGCTCTCCCTGCTGACCGACGTGCCGGAGGCGCTCACGGCTCTGCAGGCGTCGATGGGCGCGGACGCCCCGCCGTTCTGGGCGGTGACCGGCGGGGGCGTGTCGACCGCACCGGACGAAGGGATTTCGCTCGGCCAGGCGCGGCTGTGGGGACTCGGGCAGGTCGCGGGCCTGGAGTGGCCCGCGAGCTGGGGAGGGCTGATCGACCTCGGCCCCGGCTGGGACGTCCCGGCCCTCCTCGGCGCCCTGTCGTCCGGGGAGGACCAAATCGCCGTCCGCCGAGAAGGCGTTCTGACCCGGCGACTCCTCCGCGCGCCCGCCGCCTCGGCCCGGACCTGGTCGCCGCGCGGCACGGTGCTGGTCACGGGTGGCACCGGCGGCATCGGCCGTCACCTCGCCCGGTGGCTGGCGGACAACGGCGCCGAGCGACTGGTGCTGCTGAGCCGCAGCGGGGACGCGGACGGGCTGGCTGAGCTGCCGGTGCCGGTGTCCGTGGTGGCGTGCGATGTGTCCGACCGTGACGCCCTGGCGGAGATCGTTGCCGAGGTGGCCGGCGACCTGCGGGCCGTGGTGCACGCGGCGGGGGTGGCGAGCTACCGGTCTCTCGCCGAGCTGACGGCGGACGAACTCGCCGACGTCGTCCGGGCCAAGGAGCTGGGAGCCCGCTGGCTGGACGAGCTGACCGCGGGCCTCGATCTCGACGCGTTCGTGTTGTTCTCCTCCGGCGCGGCGACCTGGGGCGGCGCGTCCCAAGGCGCGTACGCGGTCGGCAACGCGTACCTGGACGCCCTAGCGGTGGACCGCCGGACACGCGGACTGCCCGCCACCTCCCTCGCTTGGGGCGGCTGGGACGTGGGCATGAGCGCCGACATCGACGCCGGGACGCTCAGCCGCCGCGGCCTGCGCCTGATGGACCCGCAGCTGGCGCTCGCGGCGATGCGGCAGGCGATCGCGGACGACGAGACGAACCTGACCGTGGCGGACATGGACTGGGCCCGGTTCGCCGTCAACTACGCGGTCGCCCGCCGTAGGCCGCTGATCGAGGACATCCCCGAAGCCGCCCTCGCCGCGCCCGAGCCCGCCGGAGACGGCACCGCCGCCGAACTGCGCCGCGAGCTGGCCCCGCTGACGCCCGCGCGGCGCCGGGACCGGCTGACCGACCTCGTGCTCGGTGCGGTCGCCGGCGTGCTGCGGCTCGGCTCGCCGCGCGACGTACCGCTCGACAAGCCGTTCCAGTCGATCGGGTTCGACTCGCTGACGGCCGTCGAACTCCGAGGCGTACTCGTCGGCGCGACCGGCCTCGCCCTGCCCGCCACGCTCGTCTTCGACCACCCGGACCCGACCGCGCTCGCGGATCACCTGGCCGCCGAACTGTTCGGCCGGGACGCCGACCGGGCCGAGCGGGTGGGGACGGCGACGGCCGACCCGATCGCGATCGTCGGCATGGCCTGCCGGTACCCGGGCGACATCACCGGCCCGGACGACCTGTGGGACCTCGTGCGCGAAGGCCGTGACGCCGTCGGCCCGGTCCCGGCCGACCGAGGCTGGCACGCGTGGCCGGACACGGACGTCGCCGCGGGCGGCTTCCTCACCGACGCGGCGGGGTTCGACGCGGAGTTCTTCGGCATCTCCCCGCGCGAGGCGCTGGCGACGGACCCGCAGCAGCGGCTGCTGCTGGAATCGGCGTGGGAGGCGTTCGAGTCCGCCGGCGTCGACCCGTCGTCGCTGCGGGGCAGCAGCACCGGCGTGTTCATCGGCGGCTCGGTGCAGGAATACGCCACGCTGCTCGTGAACTCCCCGGAGGCCACGAGCGGCTACACCGCGACCGGCGCGTCGTCGAGCGTCATGTCCGGGCGCATCTCCTACGTACTCGGCGTCGAAGGCCCGGCGGTCACCGTGGACACCGCGTGTTCGTCGTCGTTGGTGGCCCTGCACCTCGCGGCGAGGGCGCTGCGCGGCGGCGAATGCGATCTCGCGGTGGCCGGCGGGGTGACGGTCATGGTCACCCCGGGCACCTTCGCCGAGTTCGGCCGCCAGGGCGCTGTCGCGGTGGACGGGCGGTGCAAGGCGTTCGGGGCCGACGCGGACGGCACCGGCTGGGCCGAGGGCGTCGGCATGCTCGTCGTCGAACGGCTCTCCGACGCACAGCGCCACGGCCACGACGTACTGGCCGTGCTGACCGGCTCCGCGATCAACTCCGACGGTGCGTCCAACGGTCTGACCGCCCCCAGCGGCCCGGCGCAGCAGCGTGTCATCGGCGCGGCACTGGCCGACGCCGGCCTGCGACCGTCCGACGTGGACGTGGTGGAGGCGCACGGCACGGGCACAGCGCTGGGCGACCCGATCGAGGCGCAGGCGGTGCTGGCGACCTACGGCCAGGACCGTGTGGAACCGGTCTACCTCGGGTCGGTCAAGTCCAACATCGGCCACTCCCAGCACGCGGCGGGCGTCGCGTCGGTGATCAAGATGGTGCAGGCATTGCGCCACGGCGAACTGCCGGCCACGCTGCACGCGGCGGAGCCGAGCCCGAAGGTCGACTGGACCGCCGGTGCGGTGGAACTGCTGACAGCGCCCCGCCCCTGGCCGGTGACGGGCCGCCCCCGCCGCGCGGGCGTCTCGGGCTTCGGCATGAGCGGTACGAACGCGCACCTGATCCTGGAACAGGCACCCGCCACCGAGGACGTCGTCGCGCCCAGGCAGAATGCCGGTGCCGGACAACCGGCGACGGAAGCGGGCAAGCCGTTGGCGTTCGTGTTTTCCGGGCACACCCCCGCCGCGCTCTGCGGGCAGGCAGCGGCGCTCGCCGCGCACCTCGACAGCGCCGCCCCCGACCTCACCGACCTCGCGCACTCCCTCGTCACCACCCGCGCCGCACTCCCGCACCGGGCCGTCGTCGTCGCGGAGGACCGGGACGACCTCGTCGCCGGGCTGCGCGCGGTCGCCGACGGGCAGCCACGGCCGGGCATCGTACGCGGCGGGAAGGCCGGTCGGGGCCGGGTCGCCTTTGTCTTCCCCGGCCAAGGCGCCCAATGGGCGGGCATGGGCCGCGAACTGTGGGAGACCTCCGAGGTCTTCGCCGACTGGATGGAACGGTGCGAAACCGCGCTTGCCCCCCACGTCGGCTGGTCGTTGCGCGAGGCCGTCGACCGGGGTGACTGGACCGACGTCGATGTCGTACAGCCCGCCTCGTGGGCCGTGATGGTATCGCTCGCCCAGGTGTGGCGGGCCGCCGGAGTCGAGCCCGACGCCGTGCTCGGGCACTCGCAGGGCGAGATCGCCGCCGCTGTCGTGGCCGGTGCGCTCTCGCTCGACGAGGGTGCGCGCGTGGTGAGCGTGCGCAGCAAGCTGATCGGCTCGCACCTCTCCGGGCGCGGCGGACTCGCCTCGGTCTCCCTGGGCGAGTCGGACCTGCTGCGGCGGCTGGACGGCGGCCTCTCGATCGCGGCCGTGAACAGTCCCGAGCTGTGCGTCGTCGCCGGACCGCCCGAGGCCCTCGACGAGCTGCTGCTCGCCTGCGAGGCCGACGGTATCCGGGCGCGCCGTATCCCCGTCGACTACGCCTCGCACTCCGCCTACGTCGAAGCGCTCGCCGGGCCGCTGGTCGAGCAGCTCGCCGGGCTCGCACCGACCGCCTCGGCCGTACCCTTCCACTCGACCCTGACCTCCGGCCTCCTCGACACCACCGAGCTGGGCGCCGACTACTGGTACCGCAACCTGCGGTCGCCGGTCCTCTTCGCCCCCGTGACCGAGCGACTGCTCAACGACGGCTTCACCGTGTTCGCCGAGATGAGCAGCCACCCCGTGCTGGCGATGGCCGTGCGGGAGACCGCCGACGCCGTCGCCGCGGACGTCGCCACCGTCGGCACCCTGCGCCGCGACGACGGAGGCCTCGACCGGCTCCTCACCTCCTTCGCGGAGGCATACGTCCAGGGAGTCCCGGTCGACTGGGCCGAAGTCCTGCCGCGGGGCCGCCGCACACCGTTGCCCACCTACGCCTTCCAGCACACGCGCTACTGGCTCCCGGCCCACGCGCCGGTCGCCGTCGGCGGAGACCCGCGCGACGACGCCTTCTGGTCAGCCGTCCAGGACGCCGACCTCGCCACGCTCACCACCCAGCTGAACGTCGACGCGGACGCCCGCTTCTCCGACCTCGTGCCCGCGTTGGCCCGCTGGCGCCAGGAGTCGCGGCTCGGCACCTGGCGCTACCGGCTGACGTGGAAACCGGTAGCGCCGGGTCCCGGCCGGGCGCTCACCGGCCGCTGGCTGAGCGTCGAACCGGCCGGCGACGTCGCCGCAGAGGTCCGCGCCGCGCTCACCGCCGCAGGGGTCGAGGTCATCCCGTTCGCGGTACCCGCCGACGCCGACCCGGCGTGGCTGCGGAACGAACTCGCCGCCGTCGGGGACCTCGACGGCATCGTCTCCTCCCTCGGCCTCGACAGCACCCCGCACCCGGAGCACCCCGAGCTGACCGCCGGGCTCGCCGGCACCGCACGGCTGCTGCGCGCCCTGACCGAAGCGGGGGTGACGGCCCCGCGCCGGCTGCTGACCACCGAGGTCGACGTCCGCGCGGACCAGGCCCAGGTGCGGGCCGTGGCCCAGATCGCCGGCCTTGAAGAACCGGCGAGCTGGGGCGGTCTGATCGACCTCGCGCCCGGCTGGACCGGCACCGACCTCGCCGCCGCGCTGACCTCCGACGAGGACCAGCTACGCCTCACGGCAACCGGTCCGCTGGCCCGCCGCCTCGTCCGGGCCCCCGAAGGGCCGGTCACCCGGCCCTGGAAGCCACGCGGCACGGTGCTCATCACCGGCGGCACCGGAGGCATCGGAGGCCACCTCGCCCGCTGGGTCACCGACCAGGGCGCGTCACACGTGCTCCTGGTCAGCCGACGCGGCGCGGAGGCCCCCGGCGCGGAAGCGCTCCGGGACGAACTGCGGGCCGGAGGCGTCGAGGTCGGCTTCGCCGGCTGCGACGTCGCCGACCGGGACGCCCTGGCCGCTGTGCTCGCGGAGATCCCGGCCGCACACCCGCTGACCGCCGTACTGCACGCCGCCGGCGTCGGCGACTACCGCGAGGTGCGCGAGCTGGACGTCGCCGAGATCGCCCACGCCGCCCGAGGGAAGGTGCTCGGCGCCCGCCATCTCGACGCGCTGACCGCCGGGTGCGACCTGGACGCGTTCGTCCTGTTCTCCTCGGGCGCGGCGGTCTGGGGCAGCGCGGGCAACGCCGCCTACGCGGCCGCGAACGCCGCCCTGGACGCGCTCGCTGCCGATCGCCGTGGGCGTGGCCTGCCGGCCGTCTCGGTGTCGTGGGGCGCCTGGGGCTCCGGCGGCATGCTGGCCGACCACGCGGAGATGGGGGAGCGGCTGGCCCGGCTCGGCGTACGGCCGATGGACCCCGCCTCGGCCCTGACCGTCCTGCGGCAGGCCGTCGAGCGGGAGGAGACGATGCTCACCGTCGCCGACATCGACTGGGCCCGCTTCGCGCCCAGCTACGCGATGGCGCGGCGCCGGCCGCTGATCGAGGACATCCCCGAAGCGAGGGCGGCGCTGGACGCCGACGCCGGGGACGAGCCCGCAGCGGCCGCCACCGATCTGCGGGAGCGGCTGGTCGGCCTCACCGGGTTCGAACGCGCCGCGGCCGTGCTGGACATCGTGCGCGGGGAAGTCGCGGCGGTGCTCGGCCACAGCGGCCCGGACACGATGACCGACGACCGGCCGTTCCAGGAGCTGGGGTTCGACTCGCTGACCTCGATGGAGCTCCGCAACCGGCTCAACACGGCGACCGGTCTGCGGCTGCGGGCAACGCTCGTGTTCGACTTCCCGACCGCGGCCGAACTCGCCGACCACATCGAAGGGGCTCTCGCCCCCGAACCGGGCCTGGAACCGGGGGAGTTGACCGATGCCGAGGGCGTCGCCCGAGAACTGGACCGGATCGAACGCGCACTGCCGCTGCTCGACGCCGCCGAAGGCGGGCCGATCGGCGACCGGCTCCGCGAGCTGCTCGCCGTGGTGACCGGGGCGGGCGGCATCACGGCCACCGAATTCGACTCGACCACCGACGACGAGCTGTTCGACATCATCGACCGGGACCTCGGCGTCTCGTGAGGCGGAGTGACCACACCATGACCGAGGAAGACAAGATCCGCACGTACCTGCGCCGGGTGACCGCCGAGCTGCAGCAGACGCGCACCCGCCTCCAGGAGGAGAAGGCCCGGGCGACCGAACCGCTGGCGATCATCGGGATGGGAGCGCGCTTCCCCGGTGGAGCCGACACCCCGGAGAAGCTGTGGCAGCTCGTCGCCGACGGCGTCGACGCGATCGGCGGATTCCCGCGCGACCGCGGCTGGGACCTCGCCTCGCTCCACGACCCCGACCCGGACGCGCCCGGCAAGACCTACACGGACCAGGGTGCCTTCCTGACCGACGCCGGCGACTTCGACCCCGCGCCGTTCGGTATCTCGCCGCGCGAAGCCATGTCGATGGACCCGCAGCAGCGGTTGCTGCTCGAAACCTCCTGGGAGGCGGTGGAGAACGCCGGCATCGACCCGCTCTCACTGCGCGGGACCAGCACCGGCGTGTTCGTCGGCGGCAACGCCATCGAACACACCACGCTGCTGATGAACTCCCCGCGCGACCAGGGCTACGCGCTGACCGGCGGCTCCGGCAGCGTGCTGTCCGGCCGGGTGTCCTACACCCTCGGTCTCGCCGGGCCCGCGGTCACCGTGGACACCGCGTGCTCCTCGTCACTGGTGGCCCTGCACCTGGCCGCGCAGGCGCTGCGGCAGGGCGACTGCAGCATGGCCCTGGCCGCCGGCACCGGCATCCTCGCCACGCCCGCGGCGTTCGTCACCCTTTCGCGTCAGCACGGGCTCGCCGTCGACGGCCGCAGCAAGGCGTTCTCCGCCGGAGCGGACGGAATCGGCTGGGGCGAGGGGGTCGGCGTCCTGCTCGTCGAACGACTCTCCGACGCCACGCGCAACGGGCATCCGGTGCTGGCCGTGCTGCGCGGCAGCGCCATCAACCAGGACGGCGCGTCCAACGGCCTGTCCGCCCCGCACGGCCCGGCCCAGGAAGCGGTGATCCGCGCCGCACTGGCCAACGCCGGCCTGCGCCCCTCCGATGTGGACCTCGTCGAGGCGCACGGCACCGGCACCCCGCTGGGCGACCCGATCGAGGCGCAGGCGCTGCTGGCGACCTATGGTCAGAACCGTGCCGAGTCGGCCTGGCTGGGCTCGCTCAAGACCAACATCGGCCACACCCAGGTCGTCTCCGGCGTCGCCGGGGTGATCAAGGTCGTCCACGCGATCCGGAACGCGGTGCTGCCCAAGACGCTGAACGTCGGCGAGCCCACCCCGAAGGTCGACTGGTCGGCCGGCAACGTGCGGCTGCTCACCGAGGCCCGGCCCTGGCCGGGCCACGGCCGCCCCCGGCGGGCCGCCGTCTCCTCTTTCGGCATCAGCGGCACCAACGCGCACGTGATCATCGAGCAGGCCCCGGAGGAGGCCGAACCGGAACCGGGGCCCCGGCCGACGCCCGGCATCGTGCCGCTCGTGCTCTCGGGCGCGTCGGAGAAGGCGCTCGCGGGGCAGGCCCGGCGGCTGGCCGCGCACCTCGCCGCCGAGCCGGACATCGACCTCGCCGACGTCGGGTTCTCCCTGGCCACCTCGCGGGCCGCGCTCGAACACCGCGCCGTCATCGTCGGCGCGGGCCGGGACGACCTGCTCGCAGGGCTCCACGCGGTGGCCTCCGGCCGGCCGGACCCCCGCGTCGTCACGGCCGCGGCGGGCAAGCCGAAGGTCGCGTTCGTCTTCTCCGGCCAGGGCGCCCAGTGGGCCGGAATGGGCCGTGAGCTGTGGGACAGCTCACCGGTGTTCGCCGCATGGATGAGCCGCTGCGAAGAAGCACTGTCCCCGCACGTCGACTGGTCGCTGCGCGAAGTCGTGGAGCGCGGCGCGTTCGACCGCGTCGACGTGCTGCAGCCGGTGTCGTGGGCGGTCGCGGTGTCGCTCGCCGAGCTGTGGCGCTCCTACGGCGTCGAGCCGGGCGCGGTCGTCGGTCACTCGCAGGGTGAGGTCGCCGCCGCCGTCGTCGCCGGGGCGCTGTCCCTCGAGGACGGCGCGCTCATCGTGACGTTGAGGAGCGCGATCGTCGGTGAGCGCTTGATCGGCCGCGGCAACCTGGCGGCGGTCGCGCTGGGGCACGAGGAGGCCGAGCGCCGGATGCGGCCGTGGGCCGGGCAGCTTTCCATCGGCGCGCGCAACGGCCCGGCCGCGACGGTGGTGGCCGGCGGGTCCGCCGCGGTCGAGGAGTTCGTCGCCGCCTGTGTCGCCGACGGCATCCGGGCCCGGATGGTCCCCACCGGCTACGCCTCCCACAGCGCCCAGGTCGACGTCATGCGCGGCCCCATCCTCGACGGCCTGCGCGACATCAAGCCCTCCACCGCGGACATCGCGTTCTACTCCACCGTGACCGCCGACCGGTTCGACACGGCCGGCGCGGACGCCGAGTACTGGTTCCGCAACCTGCGCAGGCCCGTCGAGTTCGCGGCCACCACCGAGCTGATGATGACGCGCGGGTTCTCCGCGTTCGTCGAAGTCAGCCCACACCCCGTACTGGCCATGCCACTGCGGGAGGTGGGCGACGCGGCCGATCGCCCCGTCGTCGCCGTCGGCTCGCTGCGCCGTGACGAAGGCGGCCTCGACCGCTACTTCCGGTCTCTGGCCGAAGCGTTCGCCGCCGGGGTACCCGTGCGGTGGGCCGAAGTGTTCGACGGTGCCCGGCGCATTCCGCTGCCCACCTACGCCTTCGACCACCAGACGTTCTGGCTGACGCCCGAGCCCCCGCAGGTCGCCGAGGACCCACTAGCCGGCGCGTTCTGGCAGAAGGTGGAGAACGCCGACGTGGCAGGGCTCGCCGCCGAGCTGAGCCTGCCCGCCGAGGGCGCGCTCGACGAACTGGTGCCAGCGCTCGCCGCGTGGCGGCGGCGGGGCCGCGAGCTGTCGGAGATCGACGGGTGGAGCTACCGCGTGCAGTGGCGGCCGGTCCCGGCCGCGCCCGGAGCCGTGCTCGACGGCCGCTGGCTGGTGCTGCTCCCCGAGGACCCGGAGAACCCCTATGGCACGGCCGTGCTCGACGCGCTGGCCGGCACGGACCTGACCACCTTGACCGTGCCCGGCTCCGCCGACCGCGCGTCGCTCGCGGCCGAGCTGTCCCGCTTCGGCGACGTCACCGGCGTGCTCTCCCTGCTGGCGTTGCGCGAGGGCCCCGAGGCGGACCACGACGAGGTGCCCCGGTCGGCCACCGGCGTCCTGCTGACCGCGCAGGCACTCGCCGACGCCGGACTCGACGCGACGCTCTGGCTGCTCACCCGCAGAGCCACCGAAGCGGGCGAAGCGGCCCAGGCATGGGCGCTCGCACAGGTCGCGGGCCTGGAACGGCCGGACACCTGGGGCGGCATCGTCGACCTGCCCGCCGACTGGGACGGGCAGGGCCTCGTCACCGCGCTCACCTCGGACGAGGACCAGATCGCGCTGCGGGCCGACGGCGTCTTCGCCCGGCGGCTCGTACACGCGCCGCTGTCGCTCGCCCCGCCGTCCGGAACCTGGCAGCCGCGCGGCACGGTGCTCATCACCGGTGGTACCGGAGGCATCGGCGCGCACCTCGCCCGCTGGGCCGCCGTCCAGGGCGCCGAGCACCTCGTGCTCACCAGCCGCCGGGGCGATCGGGCGCCCGGTGTCGCCGAACTGGTCGCCGGACTGGGCGTGCCGGTCACCGTCGAAGCCTGCGACGTCGCCGACCGGGACGCCCTCGCCGCGGTGCTGGCCCGCATCCCCGAGGACCGGCCGCTGACCGCCGTCCTGCACACCGCCGGGACCACCCTCGGCTACCGCGAACTGGCTGAAACCACCGTCGCCGACCTCGCCGAGGTCGCCGGGGGCAAGGTCGCAGGGGCCCGGCACCTGGACGAGCTGACCGCCGGACTGGAACTGGACGCCTTCGTCCTGTTCTCCTCCGGCGCGGCCATGTGGGGCAGCGCAGGCAGCAGCGCCTACGCGTCCGCCAACGGGTTCCTCCACGGGCTCGCCGCGGAACGCCGCGCGCGGGGTCTGCCCGCGACCGCGATCGCCTGGGGCGCCTGGCAGGGCGGCGGCATGTCCACCGGGGACACCGCGGACGTGCTGGGCCGTATCGGCTTCGGCATGATGGCCCCGGAACCGGCGATCACCGCGCTGCGCCTGGCCGTCGAGCGGGACGAGACCCTGCTGGCCGTCGCCGACCTGGACTGGGACCGCTTCGCGCCCAGCTACGCGATGTCCCGCCGCCGCCCGCTGATCGCGGACATCCCCGAAGCCGTGCGGGCCCTCGACGGCGACGCCGAACCCGCGACCGAGACTTCGCTGCGGGACGGGCTCGCCGGGCTCGACGCGGTCAAGCGCCGCGAGCACCTGGCCGACCTCGTCCGCGCCGAGGCCGCCGCCGTGCTGCGGATCGGCTCGCCGCGCGACGTCGGCCTCACCAAGGCGTTCAAGGACATGGGCGTCGACTCGCTGATCGCGATGGAGCTGCGCAACCGGCTGCAGACCGCGTCCGGTCTGCGTCTGCCCGCGACGCTGCTGTTCGACCACCCCACCGTGCGGGAGCTGGCCGCCGAGCTGGACACCCGCCTCGGCGGCGTCCGGGCCGACTCGGTGCCGGTCACCGCGCCGGTCGCCGACACCACCGACCCGATCGTCATCGTCGGCATGGCGTGCCGGTTCCCCGGTGGGGTCACCGAACCGGACGACCTGTGGCGGTTGGTGGCCGAAGGCCGAGACGAGATGACGGGCTTCCCGGCCGACCGCGGCTGGGAGGCGATGACCGGTCAGAACGGGCTCACCTACACCGAACGCGGTGCGTTCCTCCATGACGCCGGGCTCTTCGACGCCGGGTTCTTCGAGGTGTCACCGCGCGAGGCGATGGCGATGGACCCCCAGCAGCGCGTGCTCCTGGAATCCTCATGGGAGGCGCTCGAGCGGACCGGCGTGGACCCGACATCGCTGCGGGGCAGCCGCACCGGCGTCTTCGTCGGCGGTACGACCCAGGAGTACAGCGCGCTCACCATGAACTCGGCGGCGGCACTCGGTGCCGGTTACGCGCTCACCGGCACGTCGGGCAGCGTGCTCTCGGGACGCGTTTCGTACGTCCTCGGTCTCGAAGGGCCCGCGGTCACCATCGACACGGCGTGCTCGTCGTCCCTGGTGTCCCTGCACCTGGCGGCGCAGTCACTGCGCAACGGCGAATGCGACCTGGCACTGGCCGGGGGTGTCACGGTCATGTCGACGCCCGGCGTCTTCGCCGAGTTCTCCCGGCAGGGCGGCCTCGCCGGGGACGGGCGTTGCAAGTCCTACGCCGAAGGGGCCGACGGCACCGGCTGGGGCGAAGGCGTGGGAATCGTCGTCGTGGAACGGCTTTCGGATGCCCGGCGCAACGGCCACGACGTGCTCGCCGTGGTGCGCGGCTCGGCGATCAACCAGGACGGGGCCTCCAACGGCCTCACCGCGCCGAACGGCCCGTCCCAGCAGCGGGTGATCCAGGCCGCGCTGGCGACGGCCGGTCTCGCACCGTCCGATGTGGACGTCATCGAGGGGCACGGCACCGGCACCGCGCTGGGCGACCCGATCGAGGCCCAGGCGCTGCTGGCGACCTACGGTCAGGACCGGGAGATCGCCGCCTACCTGGGCTCGGTGAAGTCCAACATCGGCCACACCCAGTACGCGGCCGGGGTGGCCGGGGTGATCAAGATGGTGCTGGCGCTGCGCGAAGGCGTCGTTCCGGCGACGCTGCACGCCGGGCAGCCGACCTCGCAGGTGGAGTGGTCCGCCGGAGCCGTGGAAGTCGTCGCGGAACAACGGCGATGGCCAGAGACCGGCCGGGTGCGCCGGGCGGGCGTGTCGTCCTTCGGGATGAGCGGCACCAACGCGCACGTGATCCTCGAAGCGCCGCAGGAGCCTCCGGTCCCCACGGCCGCCGGAGAGACGGCCGGGCCGGTGCCGCTGGTCGTCTCCGGCCGCAGCCCGGCCGCGGTGCAGGCCCAGGTCGAGCGGCTCACGGAGTTTCTCGACGCGCACCCCGAACTGGTGCCGGCCGACGTCGCCTGGTCGCTGGTGTCGTCGCGGGCACGCCTGGAGCACGGCGCCGTCGTACGCGCGGACGACCGGTCGGCCACCGTCGAAAGCGCGGTCGAGGGCGGTCTGGGCTGGCTGTTCGCCGGCCAGGGCGCTCAGCGGCTCGGGATGGGCGCCGAGCTGTACGAGGAGTACCCCGCCTTCGCCGAGGCGTGGGACGAGGTCGTGGCCCAGTGGCCGCCCTCGGTGCTCGACGCCTGGGGTCTGGTCGAGGTCGCCCAGGGCCTCGAAGGCGGACCGGCTTCGCCGACGGGTGACACCGATCAGACCGGGCTCGCCCAACTGCTGCTGTTCGCGTTCGAGCTCTCTCTCGCGCGGCTCCTGATGTCCTGGGGCGTGCGGCCCGAGGCCGTCGTGGGCCACTCGATCGGTGAGCTGGCCGCCGCGTGCGTGGCCGGCCTGTGGTCGGTGCCGGACGCTGCCCGGGTCGTGGTGGCCCGGGCCGGGCTGATGCAGGCCCTGCCCGCCGGCGGCGTCATGTGGACGGTCGGCATGAGCGAGGCCGATGTCGCCGATCTTCTCGGGGACGAGGTCGCCGTGGCGGCGGTCAACGGCGCTCGCTCGATCGTGCTGTCCGGGGCGGCCGAGCCGGTCTCCGCCGCCGTGGACGCCTTGCGGGAGCGGGGCGTATGGGTGCGGCGGCTGCGGGTCTCGCACGCGTTCCACTCGCCGTTGATGACACCGATGCTGGAGCGGTTCCGCGCGGTCGTCGAGTCGGTGACCTACCGGGAACCCGAGATCCCGCTGATCGCCACCGGCGGCGGCCGGACGGATGCCACCGACCCGGACTACTGGGTGGCACAGGTGACCGGCACGGTCCGGTTCGCCGACGCCGTCTCCGAGGGCCCGGGCTCGTGGCTGGAGATCGGCCCGGCCCCGGTGCTGAGCACGATGGCCGACCACGGCCTCGCCGCCGTGCGCGGGCCGGAGACCGAGGTCGCCGACGTACGGGAAACCCTCGGGCGCCTGTGGCTGCGCGGGCACGACGTCGACTGGGCAGCCGTGCTGCCGGGCCGCCGCCGGGTCGCGCTGCCCACCTACGCCTTCCAGCACCAGCACTACTGGCTCGACGCGCCGGTGTCGGCGGCCACGCCGCCCGGCATGGCCGCCGTGGCGCACCCGCTGCTCCCGGCGTCACTCTCGCTCGCGGACGACGGCGCGGTCGTGCTCACCGGCCGCCTCGACCCCGTCGCGCAACCGTGGCTGGCCGAGCACGTGTTGGCGCAGACACCGCTGCTGCCCGGGACGGCCTTCGTCGAACTGGCCCTGCTGGCAGCGCTGCACACCGAGTGCGACACCGTCCTCGACCTGACCCTGCCGACCCCGCTGGTGCTCGCGTCGGCGGTGGACGTGCAGGTCGCCGTGGCCGCCCCGGACGAGCGCGGGCAGCGGGCGGTCACCGTCCGCTGCCGCGCGGCAGGCGACTCCTGGACGCTCCACGCCTCGGGCACCCTGGGCGTCGCGCAGGACGGCGCGGCGAGCACCGGAGCCGAGTCGTGGCCGCCCCGGGACGCCGAGGAGATCGCCCTCGACACGTTCTACGCGGACATCGCCACGGGCGGCGTCGACTACGGCCCGAGTTTCCAGGGCCTGCGCCGGCTGTGGCGGCGCAAGGGCGACCTCTTCGCGGAGGTCGACCTCGGCGACCAGCTGGGCGGTGAAGGGTTCGGCGTGCACCCGGCCGTTTTCGACGCGGCCCTGCAACCGCTCGGGCTCGGCCTGCTCGGCGGCGGCGAACCCGACCGCGAGGCGGTACCCGCCGGGCTGCCGTTCGTATGGACCGGCGTCCGGCTGCACCGTACCGACGCGACATACCTGCGGGCGCGGATCAGCCCGGTCGGCCGCGACGGCGCTTCCCTCGTACTGACCGACGGCGACGGCGACCTCGTCCTGTCCGTCGACTCGGTGGTGCTGCGCGCCCCGGCGCCCACCCGGACCACCCAGCCGCTGTACCGCGTGGACTGGCCGGTCGCCGCTGTCGCCGGCCCGGCACCGGCGCGTGTGGCGATCGCCGGCGATGATCCCTGGCGGCTCGGCGACCGGCTGCGGGACGGCGGACCGGACGTCACCACCACCGGTGACGCCACCGTGGAGGTCCTGGTGGTCAGCTGCGCCGGGGGACCCGGGCCGGTGGCGGAGGGCGCGCACGCGGCCACCCGCCGCATGCTGGACCTCCTCCGACGGCGCATCGACGAGGGCGTATCCACACGGCTGGTGGTGGTGACCGCAGGGGCGGTCGCGGTCGGGTACGAGGACGTGCCCGATCTGACGGCCGCACCGGTGTGGGGGCTCGTCCGCTCGGCCCAGAACGAGAACCCCGGCCTGGTGTCCCTGGTGGACATCGACGGCAGCGAGGCGTCGTTCGCCGCGCTGCCCACGGCGCTCGGCTCGGCCGAACCACAGCTCGCGTTGCGCAACGGTGTCGCGCACGCGCCGCGACTGGCCCGTCTCGGCCGGGTGACCGACGGTCCGGCGGCGGAGTTCGACGCGGCCCGTACGGTCCTGCTGACCGGCGCGGGCGGCGCGTTGTCCGGCCTGCTCGCCCGGCACCTCGTCCAGTGGCACGGTGTGCGGCACCTGCTGCTGGCCGGACGCCGCGGACCGGCCGCACCCGGCATCGACGAGCTGATCGACGAGCTGACCGCGCTCGGCGCCCGGGCACGGGTCGTGGCCTGCGACGTCGCCGACCGTACGGCGCTGGCGGACCTGCTGGCTTCGATCGACCCGGCGGCACCGCTCGGCGCGATCGTGCACACCGCGGGCGTGACACGCGACGGTCTGGTCGCGACGATGAAGGACGACCAACTCGCCGAGGTGCTGCGGCCGAAGATCGACGCGGCGTGGGCGCTGCACGAGCTGACGGCGGACCTCGACCTCTCCGCGTTCGTGTTGTTCTCCTCGGCGGCTGGTGTGCTCGGCAGCGCCGGGCAGGGCAACTACGCGGCGGCCAACGCCTTCCTGGACGCGCTGGCGTCCCGGCGTCGGGCGGAGGGGCGACGGGGACTGTCGCTGGCGTGGGGCTGGTGGGACGTCGAATCGGGCATGGCCGCCGCGCTCGGCGAGCAGGACCGCGGACGGATGCGCCAGAGCGGTCTTCTGCCCTTCGACGCGGCGCGCGGGCTGGCGGCGTTCGACAGCGCGTGCGCGGGGGCCGAGCCGATGCTGGTCCCGATCCGGCTCGACACCACCGGTGCGGGCGACCGGGCACCGTCGGTGCTGCGTGCGCCGGCGCGGGCGAAGCCCCGGCCGGCCAAGGCACGTACCGAACTGCGCGAACTGCCGCACGAGGAGCGCCGGGAGGCGTTGGCGACGCTGGTGCGCGCGGAGGTCGCGCGGGTGCTCGGCCACGACGGCGTCGAAGAGATCGGCCCCCGGACCTTCCCCGAACTCGGCTTCGACTCCCTGACGTCGGTCGAACTGCGCAACAGGCTCGCCGAAGCCACCGGCCTGCGGCTGGCGCCGACGGTGGTGTTCGACCACCCGACGGTCGGTGCCCTGGTGGCGGCGCTGGAGGCGGACCTCGGCGACGCGAAGTCGGAGACGCCCGGACCCGCGCGGGAGACGGCCGTGGCCGACAGCGTGGAGGTGCTCTACCGCGAGGCGTGCGAGACGGGCCGGTACGACGTCGCGGCGAAGCTGCTGAAGATATCGGCGGACCTGCGCCCGGTCTTCACGGCGGCCGAGGAGGACGTGCCCGGCCCGGTCCCGGTGCGGCTGACGTCCGGTTCGGCGTACCCGCCGATCATCGGCATCCCGTCGACGTCGGTGTGGTCGACCGACCAGGAGTTCATGAGCCTGGTGGGCGCGCTGCGCGGGCAACGCGACATGTGGTCGCTGATGGTGCCGGGCTTCGTCGGCGGGGAGCGCGTCGCCGTGGACGTGGACGCGCTCACCGGCTACCTGGCGGCACGGATCGTCGAGCACGCGGGCGGCGAGCCGTTCGTGCTGGCGGGCCGCTCATCGGGCGGTTCGGTGGCCCACGCGGTGGCGCGCCGCCTGGAGGAGATGGGCCACGGCCCGGCCGCGGTGGTCCTGCTGGACACCTACCTCAGCGGCACCCCGCAGACGGCCTACATCATGCCGGTGATGGAGCAGCGGTCGCTGGAGCTGGAGAAGGATTTCGGCCGGATGAGCGGCGTCCGCCTGACGGCGATGGCGGCGTACTTCTCGATGTTCGAGACGTGGCAGCCAGAGGAGCTGGCCGCGCCGACACTCCTGGTCCGGGCGAGCGAATGCTTCGGCCTGGAACCGGGGGAGCAGGCACCGCCGGCGGAGGAGTGGCAGACGCAGTGGCCGATCCCGCTCGAAACGCTGGACGTCCCGGGCCACCACTACAGCATGATCGAGCAGCACGCGGACGAGACGGCGTCGGCGGTCCACGCGTGGTTGCTGAAGCAGTAGCAGAAGTGGTGACGTGAGACCGGCCCGGCCCCAGGGGGCCGGGCCGGTCTCGTTCGGGCCGCAGCCCGGATCACCCGCCCGAGCGGTCGGACGCGGGAGCTGGTTCTGGGCCCCCGCCGGACAGACAGTCCCTGGGCCCCGCGGTACGGGGGACGAGCATGATCAGCGGTACCGCCGCGCCGGAAGGTGTGGGCCCGCGGTGCCACTCGTGGGTCCGTCACCGGAGCGGGCGCCACCGGTAGGGGGCGTCCGCTCCGGTCGTCCCGGATGCCGTGCCTACGGCTGTTCCCCCGCGGACATGGCCATACGGATCAGGTCGGCGGCGTTCATGCTGGAGATGTCCGCCCCCGGGGCCGCCGGTTCCTCGGCCCGGCCGGTGACCGACCGGCCCAGCTCGACCAGCGCGTCAAGCAGCCCGGCCGCCCGGAGGCGGGCCACCGGGATCGTTCGCAGCAGCTCGCGGACCTCTTCGTCCGGGTCCGCCGGGCGGGCCACCGCGTCCGCCGGGACCAGCTCGGCCGCCAGGAACTCGGCCAGGGCCGTCGGGGTCGGGTAGTCGAACGCCAGCGTCGCCGGCAACCGGAGCTTGGTGGCCGCGCCGAGGCGGTTGCGCAGCTCCACCGCCGTCAACGAGTCGAACCCCAGCTCACGGAACGAGCGGTCCAGGGCGATCTGGTCGGCGCTGTCGTGTCCGAGCACCGCCGCCACCTGCGCGCGCACCAGCGCGACCAGGTGCTCCCGGCGCTCCGCCGCGGGCAGCGCCGCCAGCCGGTCGTCCTGGGAATCCCCCGGGACAGCCGGTACCGCCACCCGCCGCCGTGGCGCACGCACCAGGTCACGCAGGAGTGGTACGACCTCGCCCCTGCGGCTCAGGTCGAGCCTGGCCGGGACGAGCACCGGTCGCGCCGCTCGCCACGACCGGTCGAACGACGCCAGCGCTTCGTCCGTGGCCAGGCCGGGCCCCGAGACCGAGGTCGTCATCGCGCTGCGCTCCTGCCACAGCCCCCACGCCAGCGATGTCGCGGGCAGTCCGCGCGCGTGCCGGTGCTGGGCCAGACCGTCCAGGTACGCGTTGGCCGCCGCGTAGCTGCCCTGCCCGGGGTTGCCGAACGTCGCCGCCGCTGAGGAGAACAGCACGAACAGCCGTAGGTCGAGGTGGTCGGTCAAGCGGTGCAGGTGCCACGCACCGTCCACCTTGGGCTTCAGCACGGCCGTCAGCCGGTCCGGGTCCTGGGCCTCTACGATGCCGTCGTCCAGGACGCCCGCCGCGTGGACGACGCCCACGAGCCGGTGCCTGCTCGTGATGTCGTCGATGGCCGCGCCGAGCGCCCGCTCGTCGGAGACGTCGCACGCCAGCACCGTGACGTTGCCCGGCAGCCCGGCCAGCTCCTCGGGCACCGGGCCGCCGCGGCGGCTCAGCAGCGTCACGTGGCGCAGCCCGGAACCGGTGATCAGATGCCGGGCCAGCAGCGTGGCCAGGGTGCCGGTGCCGCCGGTGAGCAGGACCGTCTCGTCGTCGGCGAACGTGTGGTCCATGCGCAGCACGATCTTGCCCACCACCCCGGCCTGGCTGAGCACACGGAACGCCTCCGGCGCCTCGCGCACGTCCCGGACCGTGACCGGAGGCGGCGTCAGCGCGCCGGACTCGAACAGCTCCACCAGCGTGGCCAGCATCTCCGCGATCCGGTCCCCGCCCACCTCGGCCAGGTCGAACCGCTGGTACGCCACACCCGGGTGAGCGGCCGCGACCTCGGCGGCGTCGCGCGGGTCGGCCTTGCCCATCTCGACGAACCGGCCGCCGCCGGGCAGCAGCCGCAGCGACGCGTCCAGCAGGTCACCGGTCAGGGAGTTGAGCACGACGTCGACGCCGGGCGCGAACGCCGACTCGAAGTCCGCCGTCCGCGAGTGCGCGATGTGCGCCGGGCCGAGCCCGGCCTCCGCCAGGTGGGGATGCTTGGCCGGGCTCGCCGTACCGAAGACCTCCGCGCCGAGGTGCCGGGCGAGCTGGACGGCGGCGCCGCCGACCCCGCCCGCGGCCGCGTGCACCAGCACCTTCTCCCCGGCGCGCAGGCCGGCCAGGTCCACCAGGCTGTAGTACGCGGTGAGGAACACGATCGGCACCGCTGCGGCACGCTCGAACGACCACCCGCGCGGGATGCGCACGACCTGCCGGTGGTCGGCCACCGCGACCGGCCCGAACGCGCCGTCGAACATGCCCATCACCGCGTCCCCGGGCGCGAGCGTGGTCACGCCCGGGCCGGTCTCCACGACGACGCCCGCGCCTTCGCTCCCCAGGTTCGCCGCGCCGGGGTACATGTCCAGCGCGATGAGCACGTCGCGGAAGTTCAGCCCGGCCGCGCGCACCGCGATCCGGATCTCGCCCTCGGCCAACTCACGGGTGGCACCGGGCGCGGAGACCGCTGAGAGGTTGCCCAGCGTGCCGCGCGCGGTGGTGTCCAGCCGCCAGCCGCCGCCCTCCGGGACGGGCAGGGACGGCCCGGTGAAGCGGTGCAGCCGGCGCACATGGGCGCGCCCCGCCCGCACCGCGACCTCCGGCTCGCCGTCGGCCAGCAGGAGCGGGACGTCGGTGTCGTCGGTGTCGACGAGCACGATGCCGCCGGGGTTCTCGGCCTGCGCGCTGCGGATCAGCCCGGCGACGGTGGTGTGCGCGGGGTCGACCGGCTCGCCCGTGGTCACCGCGGTCGCGGACCGTGTGACGACGATCAGCGTGCGGCTGCCCGGGTCCTCGAGCCACGTCTGCACCTGCCGCAACGCCCACTGCGCCGCGTGGTGCGCGTCCGCCACCGGGTCGCCGCCGGGCTCCGGTGCGAACGCCACCACGGCGTCGTCGGGCACGGGCACCACGGCGGTGGCCGGGACCCAGTCCGGCTGGAAGACGCGGTCCGGGCCAGGCAGGTCGGACGCCGGGCGCAAAGTCACCCCGCCGATGCCGAGGACCGGGGTGCCCGAGTCGTCCTCGGCGATCAGCCGGGCCGAGCCGTTCGCGCCGCGGCTCAGCCGGACCCGGAGGGTCTGCGCGCCCGCGGAGTGCACCCGGACGTCGGTGAACTCGAACGGCACCGCCGCGTCGCCGTGCCCGTCGAGGAGAGCGAGGCCGTGCAACGCGCCGTCCAACAGCGCGGGATGCACCGCGTAGCGGGCGTCGGACCGGGCGCCGAGGACGATCTCGGCGAGCACGTCGTCGCCGTGCCGCCACGCCTGGCGCAGCCCCTGGAACGCCGGCCCGTACTCGAGTCCGCCCGTGCGCAGCCGCTCGTACAGCCCGCCGACGTCGATCGGCTCCGCGTCCGCGGGCGGCCAGGGCACCGTCGCCGAGGGCGCGGGCGACGTGTCGCGGGCGAGGACGCCGACCGCGTGGGACGTCCACGGCTCGCCCGCCCCGGCGGGGTCCGGGCGCGAGGACACGGTGATCGTGTGCTCGCCCCGCTCGTCCGCCGCGCCGACGGCGAGCTGCAGTCGCACCGCGCCGCTCTCGGGCAGAAGCACCGGCGCCTGCAGGGTCAGCTCCCGCACGGTGCCGCAGCCGAGCTGCCAGCCCGCCCAGCAGCCCAGTTCGAGCAGGGCCGTCCCGGGCAGCAGCACCCGGCCGGACACGGCGTGGTCGGCCAGCCAAGGCTGCGCCACGACCGAAAGCCGGGCCGTGGCGATCAGGCCGCCGTCGTCGGCGAGATCCAGCGAAGCGCCCAGCAGCGGGTGATCTGCGCTGTCGAGCCCGGCCGCGCGCACGTCACCGGGGCCCGGCCGCGCGTCGATCCAGAAGCGCTGGTGCTGGAACGGGTACGTCGGCAGGTCCGTCAACCGCCCCGCCGGCACCGGGAATTCGGTGGGCGTGCCTGTCACGTGCGCCTCTGCGAGGGACAACAGCGCCCGGCGCAGGTCTCCTTCGCCGCGACGCAGCGTACCGACCGCGCAGACGTCGGTCCCGGTGACGTCCGCGGTCTCGTGCACGGCCGAGGTGAGCACCGGGTGCGGGCTCGTCTCCACGAAGGTGTGGTGGTCGTCGGCCAGCAGCGTCCGCACGGCGTCGGCGAACCGCACAGGCTCCCGCAGGTTTCGGTACCAGTAGGCGGCGTCGGCCAGCGCGGTGTCCATCAGTTCCCCGGTGACCGTGGAGAAGAACGGCACCGTGGACGTGACCGGTTTGATTCCGGCGAGCAGCTCGCGCAGCTCGGCCTCGAGAACCTCGACGTGCGGGGAGTGCGACGCGTAGTCCACCGCGATCCGCCGGGCCCGGACATCCGTCTCGGCACAGTGGACGAGCAGCTCGTCCGCCGCGTCGGCGTCACCCGAGACGACCGTGCTGCGCGGGCCGTTGAGCCCGGCGATGCCGAGTCGGCCCGCCCACGGTTCCAGCAGCAGTTTGACCGTGTCCGCGTCGGCCGCGACGGAGATCATCGCGCCGGCCCCGGACAGCCTCGCCCGCACCAGCTTCGCACGCGTGACCATGATCAGCGCGCCGTCGGCGAGTGAAAGCCCGCCCGCCGCGCACATCGCGGCCACCTCGCCCTGGGAGTGCCCGACGACCGCGGCGGGCCGCACCCCGCAGGAGCGCCACCACGCCGCCAACGACACCATGACCGCCCACAGCGAGGGCTGCACGACATCGACCCGCGCCAGGAGAGGGTCGTCCGCCTCGCGGGCCAGCACGTCGGCCAGCGACCAGTCGACCAGTGGGTCGAGTGCCCGGGCGCATTCGCCGAGCGCCTCGGCGAACACCGGCGAGTCCGCAGCCAGCGCGCGGGCCATGCCCGCCCACTGTGAACCCTGGCCCGGGAAGACGAACACCACGCGGCCGTCGTGGCGCCGGCCGGTCACCACGGACGGATCGGGCGCGTCGGCGGCCAGCCGATCGAGGCGCGTGGCCAACTCGGCCACATCGGCGGCCACGACGACAGCCCGCTCCTCGAAGCGCGACCGGTGGTGCAGCAGGGAATGTGCGAGTTCGCCCAGCGGCACCTCCCGGTCGGTCACCCACGAACGGAGCCGCTTCGCCTGCTCGCGCAGCGCCGGAGCAGTACGGGCGGACAGGACGAACGGCAGCGGCCCGTCATGGTGGGTGGCCACCGGGGCCTCCGCCGCGGGCGCCTGCTCGAAGACGGCGTGGGCGTTGGTGCCGCTCACGCCGAAGGACGAGACCGCCGCGCGGCGCGGGCGGTCGACGTCCGGCCAGGGGACGGTTTCGGTCAGCAGCCGCACCGCGCCGGACGACCAGTCGACGTGCCGGCTCGGCTCGTCGATGTGCAGGGTCTTCGGCAGCACACCGTGGCGCAGGGCCATGACCACCTTGAGCACCCCCGCGATGCCCGCCGCGTACTGGGTATGGCCCACGTTGGACTTCACCGACCCCAGCCGGACCGGCTCGGTGCGGTCCCGGCCGTAGGTGGCGAGGATGGCCCGTGCCTCGATCGGGTCGCCGAGCGTGGTGCCGGTGCCGTGCCCCTCGAGGAGGTCGACGTCCGCACCGGTCAGCTCGCTCGCCGCCAGCACCTGCTGGATCAGTCGACGCTGGGACTGTCCGTTGGGCGCGGTCAGGCCGTTGGACGCACCGTCCTGGTTGATCCCGCTGCCGCGCAGGACGGCGAGCACCGGGTGCCCGAGCCGCTGGGCGTCGGACAGCCGTTCCGCCACGACGACCCCGACGCCCTCGCCCCAGCCGGTACCGTCGGCGGCCTCGGCGAACGCCTTGCAGCGGCCGTCGCCGGCCAGCCCGCCCTGCCGCGCGAACTCGCCGAACGGGGCGGGCGTCGACATCACCGTGACCCCGCCGACCAGCGCGAGGCTCGATTCACCCCGGCGCAGGGATTCCGCAGCCAGGTGCAGGGTCACCAGCGATGACGAGCACGCGGTGTCCACGGTGAGCGCCGGACCCTCCAGCCCGAGCACGTAGGCCACCCGGCCGGACAGCACGCTCGCCGACGTCCCGGTCAACATGTGGCCGTCCTGGGCGTGCTCGGACGCCGCGAGCAGAGCACCGAACTCCTGCGACGTGCCGCCGAAGAACACACCGGTGCGGCTGCCGCGCAGCGCCTGCGGATCGATGCCGGCCCGCTCCAGCGCCTCCCACGAGACTTCCAGCAGAAGCCGCTGCTGCGGATCGGTGGCCTGGGCCTCGCGCGGGGAGATGTTGAAGAATCCGGCGTCGAAGTCGCCCGGCGCGTCGAGGAACCCGCCGTGCGCGGTGCGAGTTGGGGCGTCCTCCCCGTAGACCTCGGCGGAGTCCCAGCCACGGTCGGCGGGGAAGGGCGAGAGCCCGTCCACGCCGTCGCACACCATGCGCCACAGATCGTCCGGGCTCGTGACACCGCCTGGGAACCGGCAGGCCAGCCCGACGATGGCGATCGGCTCGCGGGCCTTCGCCTCGGTTTCCTGGAGCTGCCGACGGAAACCGTGGGCGTCGGCGACGGCGCGGCGCAGATAGTCGCGCAGCTTGTCCTCTTCAGACATTCGGGTGGCTCCTCACTCGTTCCGGGGGCGGCCGCGGGTCAGGGCCCGGCGTAGCCCTGGTCGATCATGGCGAACAGGTCGTCGTTACCGGCATCGGCGAACCCGGGTTCGTCCGGGTCGTCCGCCCACGCGGCCAGCAGCACCCGCAGGCGCCGGGTCACGCGGTCCCGGTCCGCGTCGTCGGCCGGCACCGAGGCCAGCAGCGCCTCGGCCTGCTCCAGCGCTGTCAGGCCCGCGTCCAGCGCAGAAACCTCGACCGGAGCGAGCTCGACCCGCAGGTGCGCGGCCAGCAGCTCCGCGGTGGGATGGTCGAACACCAGCGTCGAGGGCAGCCGGAGCCCGGTCAGCCGGTTGAGGTGGTTGCGGAACTCGACCGAGGTCAGCGAGTCGAATCCGAGGTCGTTGAACGCGCGGTCGGAGGGCACCGAGGCCGACGACGGGTGCCCCAGGACACGGGCCGCGCCGGTGCGGACCAGGTCGGTCAGCAGCCGCAGCCCGTCCTCGGCCGACATCGCGCCCAGCCGGTCGTGCAGTGCCTCGCCGCTCCCGGATCCGCCCTCCGCGACCCGGCGCACCGCCGTCTTCAGCAGCCCGCGCAGCAACGGCGGCACCACCTCGTCGGCCTCGGGCCGACGGCTGGCGTCGAGCGGGACGGCCGCAACCAGAGCCAGGTCCCGGACAACTGCCGCGTCGTAGAGCGCGAGCCCGGACTCCTCGGTGATCGGGACGAACCCGGTCCGGGCCATCCGGCGCACCGCGGCCTCGTCGAGCGTGCCGGCCATGCCGCCCGTGGCCGTCCACGCGCCCCACGCCACCGACTGGCCCGGCAGGCCGCTCGCGCGGCGGTGCTGGGCCAGCGCGTCGAGGAAGGTGTTCCCGGCCGCGTAGTTGGCCTGACCGGCGTTGCCGAACAGCCCGGCGGCGCTGGAGAACATCGTGAACGAGACCAGGTCGATATCGCGGGTGAGCTCGTGCAGATGCCATGCGCCGTCGACCTTCGCCGCGAGTACGCCGTGCAGCTGCGTCCCGGTCATCGTCGCCACGACGCCGTCGTCGAGCCGGCCCGCCGCGTGCACCACGGCGGTCAGCGGGTGCGCCGCCGGGATCGAGCCCAGCAGCGCTTCGACAGCCGTGCGGTCGGCGACATCGCAAGCCACGACGCTGACATCGGCGCCCAGCTCACCCAGCTGACCGGCGAGCTCGCGCGCGTCCGGCGCGTCCGGGCCGCTGCGGTTGGTCAGCACCAGCCGCGTGGCACCGTGGCGTTCGACCAGGTGCCGGGCCAGCAGGCCGCCCAGCGCGCCGGTGCCGCCGGTGATCAGCACGGTGCCCGCCGGGTCCGGGGTGCGGGGAAGGGTGAGCACCGCCTTCCCGATGAGCGTCGCCTGGCTGAGCGCGCGGAACGCTTCCGGGGCACGGCGCACGTCGTAGACGGTGATCGGTTGCGGGGTCAGGGAGCCGTCGGTGAAGTACGCCGAGAGCGCGTCGAGCATCTCCCGGGTACGGTCGGGACCGGCATCCTGGACGTCATAGACCTGGTAGCGCACACCGGGGTACTGCGCGGCGACCCGGTCGGCGTCGCGGACGTCGGTCTTGCCCATCTCCAGGAACCTGCCGCCACGCGGCAGCAGCCGCAGCGACGCGTCGACGAACTCCCCTGACAGGCAGTCGAGCACGACGTCGACCCCGGCCCCGCCGGTGGCATCGAGGAATGCCGGTTCGAAGTCCAGGGTCCGGGAGTTGGCGATCCGGGCCGTGGGGATGCCACGGCCGCGCAGGGTGTCCTGCTTGCCGGGGCTCGCGGTCGCGTAGACCTCGCCGCCCAGCACCCCGGCCAGTTGTACAGCGGCCGTCCCCACCCCGCCGGCCGCGGCGTGCACCAGCACGGACTCGCCCGGCCGCAGGTCCGCGAGGTCGACGAGGCCGTAGTATGCGGTGAGGAACGCGACGGGGACCGCAGCGCCCTGCTCGTAGCTCCAGCCCTCGGGCAGCCGGGTCAGCCAGCGGTGGTCGGTGACCGCGACCGGCGCGAACGCCGCCGGGCACAGGCCCATCACCCGGTCCCCGGGCGCGAGGTCGCTCACTCCGGGGCCGACTTCGAGGACGTCTCCGGCCAGTTCGCCGCCGATGCCGTCCAGCCCGGGCACGATCGCCAGCGCGACCATGACGTCCCGGAAGTTCAGGCCCGCGGCCCGAACCGAGACGCGCACCTCGTGCGGACCCAGCGGGCGCCGCGCTTCGGGGAACGGCACCAGCGTCACCGCGTCGAGCGTGCCCCCGCCCGTGCTGTCGAGCCGCCACGGACCCGCCGGGGGCACCAGCGAACCGGCGGTGTCCGCTCCGGCCAGGCGAGGCGCGTACGCGACCCCCGCCCTCAGCGCGAGCTGCGGCTCACCCTGCCCGAGCACCCTGGGCAGCAGAGCCAGCGAGGCCGGGTCCTCGTCGACGTCGACGAGGGTGTACTTCGCGGTTTGCTCGCTCTGCGCGGACCGTACCAGCCCCCACACCACCGAGGCACCGAGATCCGGAACGTCCTCGTCGGGGCCGACCGCGATCGCGCCGCGCGTCACCACGGCCAGCTCACCGTCCGGCGCGGACCGGACGGAGGCGAGGACGCGTTCGGCGTGCGCGTGTGCGGCGGCCACGGTGTCGCCCGGCTCGCTGCGCACGCAGAGCACGGAGATGTCGTCCCCGATCACGTCGTGGTTCGCGGCGGCGAGGTCGAACACGTCCCCGTCGAGCAGCACCAGCGAGCGCGGCTCACCGGCGGGCACCGTCGTCGTCCAGTCCACCCGGAACAACGAGCTGTCACCGGCCGGTGCCCGTTCGGCCGGGACCTCCCGCAGCACCAGGGAATCCGCGGTGGCCACCGGCTGACCGGAGGGATCGGCCAGTTCGACGCGCCAGCCCTCACCCACCGGGCTCAGCCGCACCCGCGCCACCGACGCCCCGGTGGCCGCGCAGCGGACCCCGGTCCACACGTAAGGCAGCCGAACGCCGTCCCCTTCCCGCGCGGCCAGCGAGAGGCCGTGGAGGGCCGCGTCCAGCAGGGCGGGGTGCAGGCCGTAGGCCCCGGCCTCCTCGGCGGCCGCCTCCGGCAACGCGAGGTCGGCGAACACGTCGTCCCCGCGCCGCCACGCCGCGCGCAGGCAGCGGAAGGTGGGCCCGTAGCCGTACCCTGCCGCCTCCAGCGCGGGGTACAGAGACGAGACGTCCAGAGCCTCGCCGTCGGCGGGCGGCCAGGCGAGGGCCCAGTCCGACGCCTGGGCGGAGGTCTCCTCGGCGTGCACCGTCGCGGACGCGTGGCTCACCCAGTCACCGCCGACGGGACGCGAGTGCACGGACACCGCACGCCGCCCGTCGTCCTCCGCAGCGTCCATCCGCACCTGGACGTCGACGGTGGACCCCTCGGGCAGGCGCAGGGGCGACTGGAGCACCAGTTCCTCGACGACGGTGGACCCGCCGTGATCAGCGGCCTGCGTGACCAGTTCGACGAACGCGCTGCCGGGCAGCAGGGGTGTCCCGCCCACCGAGTGTTCGCCCAACCACGGCAGCGCGGCGGCCGAAAGCGTGCCGGCGAGCACGACACCGTCGTCGGCCAGGGTGATCCTCGTGCCCAGCAGCGGGTGGCTCAGCGGGGTCAGCCCACCGCCACGCGCGCCCGCACCGGCGGGGCTGCGTGGCAGCCAGTACCGCGACCGTTGGAACGCATACGTCGGCAACTCGACCCGGCGGGCGGGCCGGCCGGCGAACACGCCCTCCCAGTCCACTTCGGCACCGTGCGCGTGAGCGGTCGCCACCGCCCGCAGCAGACAGGCCGGCTCGTCCCGCTCGCGGCGCAGCAGAGCCACGTGGGGGAGATCATCCGGTGCGCTCGCGGTCAGGGAGGCGTCGGGCCCGACTTCCAGGCAGAGCCCGATCCCGTCGGCGCGCAGGGTCGCGTGGACGTCGGCGAACCGCACGGTGTCGCGCACCTGCCGGGCCCAGTACTCCGGGGCCGCCCACTCCGCGGCGGTCTGTGCGGTGCCGGTGACGCTGGAGAAGATCGGCAGCTTCGGCGCGTGAAAGGTCAGGGACGACGCCAGCGCCGTGAACTCGGCCAGCATGGGCTCCATCCGCGCGGAGTGGAACGCGTGGCTGACCCGCAGCCGCCGCACCCGCCGACCGGTTCCAGCCAGCCTGTCGGCGATCGCGGTGACGACATGGTCGTCGCCGGAGACCACGACGGCGTCCGGGGCGTTCACCGCGGCGAGGGACGCACCCGGGCCGAGCAGGGGCACGACCTCCGACTCGGGTGCGGCGATCGCGACCATCGCGCCCCCTTCCGGTAGCTCCCCCATCAGCTGTCCGCGCGCCGCGACCAGCGCACAGGCGTCGGCCAGGTCCAGCACGCCCGCGACGTGCGCGGCGGCCAGCTCACCGACGGAGTGCCCGGCGACCGCGTCCGGCCGTAGCCCCCACGACTCCAGCAGCCGGAACAACGCGACCTCGACGGCGAAGGTGGAGGTCTGGGTGAACACGGTCCGGTCGAGCACGGCACCGTCGTCCCCGAACAGCACAGGCCGCACCGGCGTCGCCAGAAACCGGTCGAGCTGGTCGCAGACCTCGTCGAGCACCCGCGCGAACACCGGGAACGCTTCGTACAGCCCCCGGCCCATGCCCACACGCTGCGCGCCTTGGCCGGTGAACAGGAACGCCGTCCTCGGCGTACCCGCCACGACGATGTCGTCCAGGCCGACCGCGCCCAGCTCCGCGAGAAGGCCGTCCCGGTCGGCGGCGGTCAGCGGCACCCGGTGGCGCAGGGGCGACCGGCCGGTTCCCAGGACGTGGAGCGCATCGACGGCGGTGAGCCCGGGCCGCTCGCGCAGATGCCCGGCGAGCGCCTCCGCCTGCGCGAGCACGGCTTCCGGAGTGTGCCCGGACAGCACACCCGACGCGGGCAGCGGTATCACTGGCGGTACGGGGGCGGTCTCGTCCGGGACGACCCCTTCGAGGATCACGTGGGCGTTGGTCCCGCTCACGCCGAACGCGGACACCGCGGCCCGACGCGGACCCGCGGGCCACGGCCGCGCGCCGGTGAGCAGCGACACCGAGCCGGGGCCCCAGTCGATCTGCCCGGACGGCTCGTCGGCGTGCAGCGTGGCAGGCAGCGTCCCGTGTCGCATGGCGAGGATCATCTTGAGGACGCCCGCGATACCGGCGGCCGCCTGGGTGTGCCCGAGGTTGGACTTGACCGAGCCGAGCCACAGGGGATCGTCGCGGTCCTGACCGTAGGTCGCCAGCAGGGCCTGTACCTCGATCGGGTCGCCGAGTGAGGTACCGGTGCCGTGCCCCTCCACGACCTGGACGTCCGTCGTGGACAGGCCGGCGCCAGCCAGTGCGGCCCGGATGACCCGCTGCTGTGAGGGGCCGTTGGGGGCGGTCAGCCCGTTGGACGCTCCGTCGGAGTTGATCGCGGAGCCGCGCACCACCGCCAGCACGTCGTGGCCGTGACGCCGGGCGTCCGACAGCCTTTCCAGCAGCACCAGTCCCGCACCCTCGCCCCATCCGGTCCCGTTCGCGCCCGCACCGTAGGACCGGCACCGGCCGTCCGCCGACAGGCCACCCTGGCGGCTGAAGTCGACAAAGGTGGCGGGCGTCGACATGACGGTCACACCACCCGCGAGCGCCAGATCGCACTCACCCCCGCGCAGCGCCTGGGCGGCCAGGTGCAGCGAGACCAGCGAGGACGAGCACGCCGTGTCGATGCTCACCGCCGGTCCCTCCAGCCCCAGCACGTAGGCGACCCGGCCGGACAGCACACTGCCCGCGGTACCCAGCCCGCCGTAGCCGCCGGTCTCGGACGACGGGTCGTGCAGCCACGAGCCGTAGTCGTTGTACATGACCCCGGCGAAGACACCGGTCCGGGTGCCGCGCAACGAGTCCGGCGCGACGCGGGCGTGTTCGAGCGTCTCCCAGGCGACTTCCAGCAGCACGCGCTGCTGGGGGTCCATCGCCGAGGCCTCACGCGGGGCGATGCCGAAGAACTCCGCGTCGAACCGGTCCGCGTCGTGCAGGAACCCGCCGTGACGGGTGTAGCTCTTGTCAGGGGTACCGGGAACGGGGTCGTAGAGGGCGTCGACGTCCCAGCCGCGGTTCGACGGCATTTCCGAGATGGCGTCCGTGCCGCTCACGACGAGGTCCCAGAGCTGGTCGGGCGTGTGCACGCCGCCGGGGAACCGGCAGCCCATCCCGACCACGACGATCGGGTCGTCGGCGGGCGTCGCGACGCGGGCGGTGGTGACCGGGCGGGATGTCGTCGCGTCGGCGAGCAGGTGCCGGGCGAGCGCGACCGGGGTCGGGTGGTCGAACACGAGCGTCGCGGGCAGCCGCTGCCCGAGGGCGGTGCCGAGCGCGGTACGGAACTCGACCGCGGCCAGCGAGTCGAAGCCCAACTCCTGGAAGCTGCGCCGCGGCTCGACATCGGCCGCGCTGCGGTGGCCGAGCACCGTGGCGGCGGTGGCCAGCACGACGTCGAGTACCTGCCGTTCGGCGTCGGCCTCGGACAACGAGCCCAGCCGCGCGGCGAGACCGAGGGTGGCGGCGCGCGCCGGTTTCGGGGCGAGGTCGCGGAGGATCGGGGGCAACGACCCGTCGGCGGCGGACGCGCGCAGCCGTGCCCGGTCGAGCGCGACCGGGGCCAGGCCCGTGGTGCCGATCGAGAGGGCGGCGTCGAAGAGGGCGGCCCCCTGCGCGTCGCCGATGTCGCGGAGTCCGGCCCGCGCCATCCGGCGGGCGGCCAGCGGTGAGACGGAGGCGGCCATGCCCTCGCCCGCAGCCCAGGCGCCCCACGCGAGGGACTGCGCCGGGATCCCGGACTCGGCCCGGAGCCGGACGGCGAACGCGTCGAGGTAGGCATTGGCGGCGGCGTAGGCGGCCTGGCCGGCACCACCCAGCAAGCCGGACGCGCTGGAGAACAGCACGAACGCGCGCAGGTCGAGGTCCCGCGTCGCCTCGTGCAGGTGCCAGGCACCGTCGACCTTCGGAGTGAGCACCCGGTCGATGCGCTCCGGGGTAAGGGAGGTGGCCAGGCCGTCGTCGAGGGTGCCGGCCAGGTGCAGCACCGCGGTCAGCGGGTTCTCCGTGGACGCGACGGCCGGCAGCGCCGCCACCGCGGCCGGGTCGGCGAAGTCACACGCCACGACATCGACGGCCGCGCCCAGCGTGCGCAAATCGGCCGTCAGCGCCATCGCGCGTGGATCGTCGGGGCCGCCACGGTTGGTCAGCAGCAGCCGTCGCACGCCGTGGTGAGCCACGAGGTGCCGGGCGAGCAGCGCGCCGAGGGCGCCGGTGCCGCCGGTGATCAGCACGGTGCCGTCGCCGAGGTCCGGTTCGCCGGGCTCCGCCGTCACTGCGGTCAGACGCGGTACGAGGACGCTCCCGGCCCGCACGGCCAGGCGGGGCTCGTCGGCATCCAGCACGGGCAGGAGGCCGGCGAGGTCACCCGGGTCGGCGTCGGCCAGCACGATCCGGCCCGGGTGCTCCGTCTGCGCCGCGCTCAGAAAGCCCCAGCAGGCCGCGAGGGCCGGGTCCGGGACCGTGTCGGCGGAGGCCGCGACGGCACCCGGCAGCACCGGTACGAGCAAGGATTCGGCGTACCGGTCGTCGCTCAGCCACGACCGGCACAGCTCCCAGACAGCCTTGACGGCTTGGTGGACAGCGGTGGGAGCCGACGCGTCGGCCCCGACGGTCACGAACACCACGTCCGGTACATCGTCGAGGTCCGGCAGACCACCGGTCCCGAGAGGCACCGTCGTCCAGGACCGGGGTGCCGGAGCGGGCGGTTCCGCCAGGGGCCGCCAGACGGTCTCGAAGAGCGCGTCACGCAGCGGGTCGGGGGTGGCCGACGCGATCTCGCGCAGGGCCAGCGATTCGACGTGGAAGACCGGTGCGCCTTCGGGATCCGCAGCGACGACGGAGAAGGACTCCGGCCCGGATGCCGTGATGCTCACGCGAAGAGCGTTGGCGCCGCGGGCCGAGAGGGAGACGCCGGTCCAGCTGAAGGGCACCCGCGGTGCCGTGTCCGCGCTGTGCAGGAACACGGCCGCGTGCAGAGCCGCGTCGAACAGCGCGGGGTGGATGCCGAACGCGCCCGGCGGGGTCTCCGGTGGCAGGACGACATCGGCGTATACGGTCTCACCCAGCCGCCAGGCCGCACGCAAGCCGTGGAAGGCGTCGCCGTACTCGACGCCGCCGTGGGCCGCGAACGCGTCGTGCAGGTTTTCGGTGGTAAGGGCTTCCGCACCGGGTGGCGGCCACGCGTCGGCGGGGGCAGGCGACGGGGGAGTGCCCGTGGTGAGCGAGCCGCTGGCGTGCAGCACCCACGGCAGGTCGACGTCGGGGCGGGCGTGCACGGCGACGGCAGCGGTACCGTCGCCGCCGTGCGTGACGGTGAGCTGGAGGTCGACGCCGCCGTCGTCGGGCAGGGCGAGGGGTTCGTGGAGGGTCAGCTCCGCGAGGGTGCCGAAGCCGTCGCGCGCGCCTGCGTGCAGGGCGAGTTCGGCGAAGGCCGTGCCGGGGACGATCGGGATGTCCCCGAGCCGGTGGTCGGCCAGCCACGGCTGGTCCGCACGGGAAATGTGCCCGGTGTGGAGATGGGCCGGTGCTCCGGCGAGGGCGAGGGAGCCGGTGAGCAGCGGGTGAGAGGCAGGAAGCACGGGGGCTGGTTTGCCGGTGCCGGTGAGCCAGTAGTTCTGGTGTTGGAAGGCGTAGGTCGGCAGGTCCACCCGGTTTCGTCCGGGCAGCACGGCCTTCCAGTCGACATCGTGACCGC
>NZ_JBEOVL010000063.1:0-32288 GCF_040295485.1 Streptomyces sp. NPDC002793
GTATCGGGGCGACCCTCCGCCTTGCGATCGCACGCACCAGACGCCGCCAGGCCCGCCCTTCGGGCGGACGGCGCTACTTTCGAAACACGCCCTAGGGCCCACCGGCAGAGGGGCGACGCCCCCCGGTGGCGCACAGCCCGTGATCGGACCGGTCAGCCGTTCACAGGGAGTCACTCACGTCGGCCGGCACCGAGCTCCTCGACCGGGCTCCTGACGCCGGAGCCGTCACCACTGTGGCGAAGGTCCCTTTTACGCCTGTCGCCCGCCTCTATGTCCGGGGCGTCATGCTTCGTATGGTTGAGCGCAGGAAGTCCTGGTACGGACCCCGTACTTTCCGGTGACGGAGGACGCGGTCCCGGGCGCAGCCGCCCGGTACGCAAGGAAGTCACCCGCCGGATGCCTCGCTCCCGAACGGAAGCTCCCGCATTGCCCCCCGACGCACCCGCGCCCCCGCCGCCCTCCTGGCGTATCACCCTGCCGCACTCGACGGCCGCGGTGCCGATCGCCCGCGCCCTCGTCCGTACGGCGCTGGCGGACCTCGACGTGCCCGCGGACAGCGACACCGCCGAGCTGCTGACCGCCGAGCTGGTCGCCAACGCCGTGGAGCACACCGACGGCTCGGGGCCCATCGAGCTGGTGGTCGAGCTCCTGGCGTCCGGCTGCCAGGTGGAGGTCCACGACCACGACCCGGGGCCGCCCGGCGGCCTCTCCCGGCCGCTGCCCGGCAGTACGCCGGACCCCTGGCAGGAGCACGGCCGGGGGCTGCTCCTGATACGCGCCCTCAGCTCCGCCTGCGGTCACCGCCCCACGGAACACGGCAAGGCGGTCTGGTTCACCCTGCGCTCGGGCCTGACCCCGCCGGGTCCTGCGACGCCCCGGGGTTGACGAGCCGGGAGCGGCTGCGGCCGTATCCCGCGTACACCAGGGCGCCCACCAGCAGGAAGACCGCGAACTGCAGCCAGGTCGTCCAGCCCGTCCCGTACATCAGATACAGGCAGAAGCCGACGCCGAGGGCCGGACTGAGCGGGTGGAGCGGCACCCGGAAGGAACGCTTCAGCTCCGGGGCGCTGCGGCGCAGCGCGATGACGGCGACATTGACCACGGCCATGGTGGCGAGCGTGCCGATGGTCGTCAGGTTCACGACGACATCGAGGGACGAGAACGCGGCCGGGACCGCGAAGACGGTGGCGACGATCCAGGTGTTGGCGACCGGCGTACGAGTCTTCGGCGACACCCGTTCGAAGACCCTGGGGATCAGGCCGTCGCGGGACATGGACATCAGGATCCGGGTCTGGCCGTACATCACCGCGAGGACGACGGACGCGATCGCGACGACCGCGCCGAAGGCGATCACCCCTCCGCCGACACTCGACCCGGTGACCTCGTCCACGACCAGCGAGAGCGCGGCCGGCTTGTCCGACACGGCGTCGGCACCCAGCGCGCCGATGGCACCGAGGGCCACCGCGCAGTAGAGCAGCGTGACCACGCCGATGCAGATCATGATGGCGATCGGGATGTTCCGACGGGGGTTCCTGACCTCCTCGCCGGCGGTGGTGATGGCGTCGAAGCCGATGTACGAGAAGAACGCCACCGACGCGCCGGCGGTGACCCCGGCCACGCCGTGCGGGGCGAACGGTGAGAGGTGACCGTCCTGGAACGCGGTGAAGGCGACCGCGCAGAACGCGATCAGGATGCCGATCTTCAGCACCGCCATCGCCGCCGTGGCCCCCGCGCTCTCCCTGATGCCGCGGACCAGCAGGGTGGCCGCCATCATGACCACGACGACCGCCGGCAGGTTGATCACACCACCGTCGCCGGGCCCGGAGGAGAGCGCCTCGGGAAGCCGCAGGCCGATGAGGCTGTCGAGCAGTTCGTTGACGTACTGGCTCCACCCGACCGCCACGGCGGAGACCGAGACGCCGTACTCCAGCAGCAGGCACCAGCCGACGAGGAACGCGACCCGCTCCCCGAGCGTGGCGTACGCGAAGGAGTAGGAGCTGCCGGAGACGGGGATGGCGCCGCCCAGCTCGGCGAAGGAGAAGGCGGTGAAGATGCAGGTGACGGCGGCGAGGACGAACGACACCACCACGGCGGGGCCCGCCTCGGCGACGCTGTCGGACAGCCCGACGAAGATCCCGGTGCCGACGATCGCCCCGACCCCGAAGCACACGAGCTGGAACAGCCCCATGGTGCGCCGCAGGCCGTGCCCTTCCAGGTCGGCTCCGGACTCGGCGAGCAGCAGGTCGGGGCTCTTGACGCGCGCCCTCGTCGCGCGTGCGAGGGCTTGCGGGGTGCGGGAGGCGGGGCTCATGGGGGGACGGGGTCTCTTCTCTGGCGGTGCGGGGGCGACGAGCCGTGGGGGGCTCGCCATCCGGCATGCGCTCCGGACCGGGCACATGCGAAGGGGTCCGGACATGCGAGCCCGAACCCCACCAAGTGACACCATCGTAGCCACTTGCACGCATGTTCACCCAATCGGGTGCATGTCCATGCGGCCCGCTTCAGGCCGCTCGTTCACGCCACCCGCGTGCCGCCTGCCATCGTGGCGACGAGTACCGCCTTGATCGTGTGCATCCGGTTCTCGGCCTCGTCGAAGACGACGGAGTGCGGGGACTCGAAGACCTCGTCGGTGACCTCCAACTCCGACAGACCGTGCCGCTCGTGGATCTCCCTGCCCACCTCCGTACCGAGATCGTGGAAGGCCGGGAGGCAGTGCAGGAACCTGACGTCGTCGTTGCCCGTGGCACGCAGGACGTCCATGGTCACGCAGTAGGGCACGAGGGAGGCGATGCGCTCGTCCCAGACCTCCTTGGGCTCCCCCATGGAGACCCAGACGTCGGTGCCGACGAAGTCGGCCCCCCGCACGCCCTCGGCGACGTCCTCGGTGAGGGTGATGCGCGCGCCGCTGGACTCCGCGAGCGCACGCGCCCGGTCCACGACCTCCTGCACCGGCCAGTAGGCGGCGGGGGCGACGATCCGGACGTCCATGCCGAGCAGCGCTCCGGTGACGAGGTAGGAGTTGCCCATGTTGAAACGGGCGTCGCCCAGGTAGGCGAAGGTGATCTCCTCCAGGGGCTTCGCGCTGTGCTCGGTCATCGTGAGGAGGTCGGCGAGCATCTGGGTGGGGTGCCAGTCATCGGTGAGACCGTTGAACACCGGCACGCCGCCGTACGCCGCCAGCTCCTCGACGACCTGCTGGCTGTCGCCGCGGTACTCGATGCCGTCGAACATCCGGCCGAGCACCCGCGCGGTGTCCTTCACCGACTCCTTGTGCCCCATCTGTGAGCCGGCAGGGTCGAGGAACGTCGTGGACGCCCCCTGGTCGGCAGCGGCCACCTCGAACGCGCAACGGGTCCGCGTCGAGGTCTTCTCGAAGATCAGCGCGATGTTCTTGCCGCGCAGCCGCCGCACCTCCTCGCCCGCCTTCTTGGCCGCCTTGAGCTCGGCGGACAGAGCGATCAGGCCGCGGAACTCCTCGGCCGTGAAGTCCAGCTCCTTGAGGAAATGGCGGCCCGTGAGGTCTATGGCCATGGTGACTGCTCCTGGGTCAGGCTGCGGGCGTGCTGCGATATTCCTGGAAGTCTATACGAGACACCGCATCGCTATACGGCGGCTCGTATCGCCTCATACGGGATCGCGCACCACGGGGCAGCTCATGCAGCGCGGACCGCCCCGGCCCCGGCCCAGCTCGCTGCCCCGGATCTCGATGACCTCGATGCCTTCCTTGCGCAGATGGGTGTTGGTGGTGGCGTTGCGCTCGTACGCGACGACGACACCGGGCTCCACGGCCAGCACGTTGCAACCGTCGTCCCACTGCTCCCGTTCCGCCGCGTGCACGTCCTGGGTGGCGGTGAGCACCCGGATCGCGTCCAGACCGAGAGCGGCGGCGATGGCCCGGTGCATGTGCTCCGGGGGATGGTCGGTGACCTTCAGTTCACGTGGGCCCGCGCCGGGCTCGATCGTGTAGGAGCGGAGCATGCCCAGCCCGGCGTACTGGGTGAAGGTGTCCCCGTCGATCATCGTCATCACCGTGTCGAGGTGCATGAACGCCCTGCGCTTCGGCATGTCGAGCGCCACGATCGTCCGGGCCGAACCCGCGTCGAAGAGCCCTCTGGCCAGCATCTCCACTGCCTGCGGGGTGGTGCGTTCGCTCATCCCGATCAGGACGGCACCCCGGCCGATCACGAGGACGTCGCCGCCCTCGATGGTGGACGGATAGTCGTCCTGGCCCTCCGACCAGTGGTGGAAGACGCCCGCCTCGGGGCCGGTGAAGAGGGGGTGGTGCCGGTAGATCGCCTCGAAGTGCACGGTCTCGCGCTGTCTGGCCGGCCAGCGCATCGCGTTGATGGACACGCCGTCATAGATCCAGGCGGACGTGTCACGGGTGAAGATGTGGTTGGGCAGGGGGCTGAGCAGGAAGTCGTCCAGATCCATGACGTGGAAGCGGACGGAGGTCGGTTCGGAGTGGCGTTCCAGGAACTCCCGTTTCGTCATCCCGCCGACCAGGGCCTCGGCCAGTTCCGCCGCGGGCAGCTCGTCGAAGGCGGCGCGCAGGTGCTCGGTGGCGAGCGGACCGTACTCCTTCTCCGCGAAGACCCGGTCGAGGACGAGCCGCCTCGCCACCGGGATGCCGAGCGCCTCACGGAGCAGCTCGCCGAAGAAGTGCACCTCCACACCGCGGTCACGCAGCACGTCGGCGAAACCGTCGTGCTCCTCCCTGGCGCGGCGCACCCACAGCACGTCGTCGAACAGGAGCGCGTCCTTGTTGCTGGGGGTGAGCCGTTTCAGCTCCAGATCGGGGCGGTGCAGGATGACGCGGCGCAGCCGCCCGGCCTCGGAATCGACATGGAATCCCATGCCCTCATCCTCACCGCGCGGGACGCCGTTCACCCCGCGAACCGCCACCGGATTCCGGCCGGGGCGTCCTACAGCCGCGGGTCGACGGGCTCCGACTCCAGTGCGAGCACCGCGAAGACCGCCTCATGGACCCGCCACAGCGGCTCCCCCTCGGCGAGCCGGTCGAGCGCCTCCAGCCCGAGGGCGTACTCCCGCAGGGCCAGCGACCGCTTGTGGCCGAGGAAGCGGGAACGCAGCCGCTCCAGATTCTGCGGCCGCGTGTACTCGGGTCCGTAGATGATCCGCAGGTACTCCCGGCCGCGCACCTTGACGCCCGGCTGGACGAGCCTGCCCTTCGCGTCCCTGACGAGGGCGCCGAGCGGCTTGACGACCATGCCTTCGCCGCCCCGGCCTGTCATCTCCAGCCACCAGTCGATCCCGGAACGCACGGAGGCCTCGTCCCCCGTGTCGACGACGAGACGCCGGGTGACCTGGAGCAGCCCCGTCGGGTCGTGCTCGACGAGGCGGTCCAGCCACGCCAGCTGCTCGTCGTGCGGTACGGAGGCCAGCGAACGGCCCTGCACGGCGAGGATCTGGAACGGTGCGAGCCGGACGCCGTCCAGCCCTTCGGTGCTCCAGCAGTAACGCCGGTACGCCTCGGTGAAGGCGGCCGCGTCCTCGGCGCGCCCCTCCTGGCGGGCCGCGAGGTCACCGACGTCGACCCCGCGCGAAGCCGCCGCGGCCAGCGCGTCGCCGGCCGCGGGCAGGACCGCGCCGGCGGCGGCGCCCACTGCCGCGTACTGCGAGCGCAGCAGCCCGGCGGCCTTGAGGGACCAGGGCATCAGCTCGGCGTCGAGCACCACCCAGTCGGTGTTCCACTCCTCCCAGAGTCCGGCGGCGGTGACGGCCGCGCGCAGTCGGCCGAGGACGACCTCGGTGAGTGCCGCATCGTCCAGGAACGGCCGTCCGGTGCGGGTGTGCAGGACACCGGTGGCACCCCCGGCCCCGAAGCGCTCACGTGCGGCGTCGGCGTCGCGGCAGACCAGCGCCACGGCGCGCGAGCCCATGTGCTTCTCCTCGCAGACGACCCTGGCGACACCGTCGTCGCGGTACTGCGCGAGGGCCTCGGCCGGATGCTCCAGGAAGCCCTCCTCGCGGGATGTCGCGGTCGGGGCCATGGTCGGCGGAAGGTAGGTCAGCAGTCTGGGGTCGACGGCGAAGCGGCTCATGACCTCGAGCGCCGCCGCCGCGTTCTCCTCACGCACCGCGACACGGCCCATGTGCCGCGTCTCCACGACGCGGCGGCCCTGCACATCGGCGAGGTCGAGCGGGCGGCCCTCGCGTCCGCCGGGGGCTTCGGTGGTCAGCGGTTTCACCGGCTCGTACCAGACGCGCTCGGCCGGTACGTCGACGATCTCGCGCTCCGGCCAGCGCAGCGCGGTCATCTTCCCGCCGAAGACCGCCCCGGTGTCCAGGCAGAGGGTGTTGTTCAGCCAGGAGGCGGTGGGCACCGGCGTGTGGCCGTAGACCACCGCGGCGCTGCCCCGGTACTCCTCGGCCCACGGGTAGCGCACGGGCAGGCCGAACTCGTCGGTCTCCCCGGTCGTCTCCCCGTACAGTGCGTGCGACCGGACCCGTCCGGAGGTGCGCCCGTGGTACTTCTCGGGCAGCCCCGCGTGGCAGACGACCAGCCTGCCCCCGTCCAGGACGTAGTGGCTGACCAGACCGTCGATGAACTCCGCGACCTGCCCGCGGAACTCGGGGTGCTCGGCGTCCTCCCGTTCCAGCTGCTCGACGGTCTGCGCGAGACCGTGACTGTGCCGGACCTTGCGCCCCTTGAGATAGCGGCCGAGCTTGTTCTCGTGGTTGCCGGGGACACACAGCGCGTCGCCCGACGCCACCATCGACATGACGCGGCGCAGCACACCTGGGCTGTCGGGGCCGCGGTCCACGAGGTCCCCCACGAACACGGCGGTACGCCCCTCGGGGTGGGTTCCGTCCTTGTAGCCCAGCGTGCCGAGCAGGGTGTCCAGCTCGGAGCTGCAGCCGTGGATGTCGCCGATGATGTCGAAGGGTCCGGTGAGGTGCCGGAGGTCGTTGTAACGGCGTTCCAGGACGACTTCGGCGCTGTCGGCCTCCTCCTCGGTGCGCAGGACGTGCACCTTGCGGAAGCCCTCGCGCTCCAGTCCGCGCAGCGAGCGGCGCAGCTCACGGCGGTGGCGCTGCACGACGTGGCGGGGCATGGAGGCGCGGTCGGGGCGGGTGGCGTTGCGTGCCTGGCAGAGCTCTTCCGGGAGGTCCAGCACGATGGCGATGGGCAGTACGTCATGCTCCCGGGCCAGCTGGACGAGCTGTTTACGGCTCTCCGCCTGCACGTTGGTGGCGTCGACGACGGTGAGCCGGCCCGCGGCGAGGCGCTTGCCCGCGATGTAGTGGAGGACGTCGAAGGCGTCCCGGCTGGCGCTCTGGTCGTTCTCGTCGTCGGCGACGAGCCCCCGGCAGAAGTCCGACGAGACGATCTCGGTCGGCTTGAAGTGCTTGCGGGCGAAGGTGGACTTGCCCGAGCCGCTGGCGCCGATGAGGACGACGAGGGACAGGTCGGTCACCGGCAGTGTGCGAGAGGTACCGGTCATGCGGCCTTCGCCTCCTTCGTCTTCTCCTGGACGGTGGTCATCGTGAACACGGCCATCTGGGTGGGCGGCCCCACCTCGGGGTCCTCCGGGCCCACGGGCACGTACTCCACCGTGTAGCCGTGGCGTCCGGCCACCTGTCCCGCCCAGTCCCGGAACTCCCCCCTGGTCCACTCGAAGCGGTGGTCGCCGTGACGTACGTGACCGGCGGGAAGCGTCTCCCAGCGGACGTTGTACTCGACGTTGGGCGTCGTCACGAGCACGGTCCGCGGTCGCGTGGAGCCGAAGACCGCGTATTCCAGGGCCGGGAGCCGCGGCAGGTCGAGGTGCTCGATCACCTCGCTCAGCACGGCGGCGTCGTACCCCTTCAGCTGTTTGTCGGTGTAGGTGAGCGCGCCCTGGCGGAGGGTGACCCGCCCGGCCTGCCGCTCGCCCATCCGGTCCAGCTTCAGCCGGCGGGCGGCGACGGTCAGGGCCCGCATGGACACGTCGACCCCGACGATCTCCGTGAAGCGCACGTCCTTGAGCAGGGCCTGCACCAACTGGCCCTGTCCGCAGCCCAGGTCGAGCACCCGTGCCGCCCCGGCTGCGCGGAGTGCCTCCAGGACCGCCTCGCGGCGCCGCTCGGCGAGCGGGACCGGCTTCTCCTCGGTGTCGGTGGTCTCGTCCACCGCGTTGTCGATGCTCTCCACCTCGAGGTCGTCCGACTCCGCGAGCCGCACCAGTTCGAGCCGCTCCATCGCCTGCCGCGTGAGCCCCCAGCGGCGGGAGAGGTACCGGCTGGTGATCAGCTTCTGCTCGGGGTGGCCTGCCAGCCACCCCTCGCCGGCCCGGAGCAGTTTGTCGACCTCGTCGGGAGCGACCCAGTAGTGCTTGGCGTCGTCGAGCACCGGCAGCAGGACGTACAGCTGACGCAGGGCGTCAGCGAGCCGCAACTCCCCCTCCAGCACCAGCCGTACGTAGCGCGAGTCGCCCCACTCCGGGAACTGCTCGTCCAGGGGTACGGCCACGGCGTCCACCCGCGTCCAGCCGAGCGGCGTGAAGAGCTTGTGCACGAGGTCCGCACCTCCGCGCGCGGGCAGCGCGGGCACCTCGATCCGCAGTGGGAGGGGCTCCTCCGCCCGCTGGGGCATCGCGCGGCACGCCCCGTTGAGCGCGGACTTGAACACTGTCGTCATCGCGACCGACAGCAGCGACGACGCCGCGTACGGCCGGTCGTTGACGTACTGCGCGAGCGCCGCGTCGGGGGCTCCGCCCCGGCCCTTGCCCTTGCCGCGCCTCACCAGCGCCACCGGATCCACCTCGAGCAGCAGTGCCGCGGTACAGCGCTCCGCGGATGCCTCGGGGTAGAAGACATGGGCGGTGCCGTGCGAGGTCGGATACGTCTGCGCCTTGTCAGGATGCTTGTGCAGCAGGTAGCCGAGATCGGTGGCGGGACGCTCAGGGGTGCCGGTCGTGCTGATAGTCAGGAACACACGTCCGAGTATGGTCCGGCGATCTGTCCCCTACCAGGCATTTTCACGCTTCCGTGGACTCCAGCCGCTCTGCCAGCGCCGCGATCTCGGACGGGCCGACCCGACAGCAGCCACCGACCAGACGTGCGCCCGCCCGCTGCCAGTCCCGCACCCTGCCCGATGCGAATGTGCCTTCCCCCGTCCAGGCCCGGCCGTCGGCGTCCCACTCCTCCCCGCTGTTCGGATAGACGACGACGGGCTTGCCGCTCGCCGCGGCCGCCACCTCGACCGCCCGGTCGGCGTCGGCGGGATCGCAGCAGTTGACCCCGACCGCGACCACCTGATCGATACCGGCGACGAGCCCGAACGCCTCCGCCAGGGGCTGCCCGGCCCTGGTCCGGTCACCCGCCACGCTGTACGAGAGCCAGACCGGCACCCCGAGGTCCTGGACCACGTGCAGCAGGGCCTCGGCCTCGTCGATGTCCGGGACCGTCTCCAGGGCCAGCACATCGGGATCCGCCCCGGCCAGCACTTCCGCCCGGGGCCGGTGGAAGCGCGCCAACTCCCGGACGGTCAACCCGTACCGGCCCCGGTACTCGCTGCCGTCCGCGAGCATCGCCCCGTAAGGCCCGACCGAGGCGGCGACCCAGCTCTCCCGCCCCGCCACCGTCCCCGCCCGGCGTGCCGCCTCCACGCTGCCGGCCATCAGCTCCGCCGCCCGGGCCCGTCCGGTCCCGCGCCGCGCGAAGCCTTCGAAGGTCGCCTGATAGCTGGCGGTGATGAGCACCTGCGCACCCGCCCGCGCATAGGCGGTGTGGGCGGCCTCGATCTGCTGGGGCGCGTCGCTCAGCAGCCGGGCCGACCACAGGGCGTCGGACAGATCGCAGCCCTGCGCCTCCAACTGGTTGGAGAGCCCTCCGTCCAGCAGTACGGTCCCCTCGGCGAGCGCGTCGCCGAGCGTACGACGGGGTGGGACGTCAGGTGTCCGGGCGGGGTGCACAGGTACTCCTCCGAAGTCGGCTGGATCCGGCAGGCTCCGCGGTGGTGCGGTGGTCCGGTTGCGCTGGGTCGATCGGTGCCCCGTCAGCCCAGCTGCGACTGGACCTGCGACGAGATCAGCTCCAAATGGTCCAGGTCGTCCAGGTCCAGCACCTGGAGGTAGATCCGGGACGAGCCGATGGCGGCGAAGCGGCCGATCTTCTCGACCACCTCGTCGGGCGTCCCCGCCAGGCCGTTCGCCTTAATCTCCTCGACCTCCCGTCCGATCACGGACGCGCGGCGCGCCACTTCGGCGTCGTTCTTCCCGACGCACACCACCAGGGCGTTGGAGTACACCAGGTCGTCGGGGGCACGGCCCGCCGCCACGGCCGCGTCCCTGACCCGGCCGAACTGCTTCTCGCTGTCCTCGATCGACGCGAAGGGGATGTTGAACTCGTCGGCGTACCGCGCGGCCAGCCGCGGGGTGCGGACCGCGCCGTGGCCGCCGATCAGGACCGGCACCTTCGCCTGGGCCGGCTTCGGCAACGCGGGTGAGTCGGTGAGCTGGTAGTACGTCCCGTCGTAGCTGAACGTCTCCCCCGTCCTGGTCCCCCACAGGCCGGTGACGATCGCCAGCTGCTCCTCGAGCCGGCCGAACTTCTCCTTGGGGAACGGAATGCCGTACGCCTTGTGCTCCTCCTCGAACCAGCCCGCGCCCAGGCCGAGCTCGACGCGTCCGCCGGACATCTGGTCGACCTGGGCGACCTGGATGGCCAGTACCCCGGGCAGACGGAAGGTACCTGCGGTCATCAGCGTGCCGAGACGGATCCGCTTGGTCTCGCGGGCCAGGCCGGCCAGGGTGATCCACGCGTCGGTCGGGCCGGGCAGACCGTCGCCGGAGCCCATGCGCAGATAATGGTCCGAACGGTAGAAGGCGTCGAAGCCCAGGTCCTCGGTGGCCTTGGCGACGGTGAGCAGGGTGTCGTAGCTCGCCCCTTGCTGGGGCTCGGTGAAGATTCGAAGATCCATGCCTCCATCCTGCACCTTCGCGACCGCCGCGCCTCGTCCGCCCTGTCCTCCTCCGCGCCGGCAGGCCGGCGTTTCCCGGCCGCCTGCCTCACGGCTGGCCGGCGACGAATCCCGCCGGTCCGTGTATCAATCCGAACGGGCCGTCGGGCTCCTGGTGCGCCTCGTGCTCGCGCTCCTGCTCGGCGAGCCGTCTCAGCATGCCGTGGATCCGGTCCACCGATTCGTCGACGGCGTCTATCGACTCGATGCACTGCCAGTAGAGCGCTTCCTCCTCCGTGCCGCAGGCGACCCCCACCAGCGCGATGCCCGCCTCGCCGAGAAGCAGCGCGAGGGCCGCCAACGCCCTCGGCACATCAGCCACGTCGCTGAGCTGCGACGCCCGCACCCCTCCGGCCGGAACCATCGGGTGGTCGAGCACGGCACTGCCCAGGGCACAGGTCTCGCTGAGCTCGCGGGCCTCCGCCCGTAATTCCGCCGGTCCCCCTCTCACCAACTGCCCGCCGACCGCCCGGGCGAGCGCTTGGGCCTGCCAGGCCTCCGCCATGACGGCCGGCGTCCCCCGGCTCTCCGCCAGAGCGCTCCGTCCCAGCGCGATCAGTCGCTCCGCTTCCATGTGATTCCCCCGTCGCCGAGACCATCCGGGTGATAACCCGCTCACCTCTTCATTACCCACAGTGAGGGTCGCGGCACACGAAAGCCAGAGGAAATCGGAAATCTGTGGACAGGAAGTCGATTGTGCATAAGTCGATCACTCCGAAGAGTGACGATCCGTCGACTCACTGCCGTCGGGCACCGGGAAGCGTGCCTCATTCCGGTCGATCTTGGCCGCCAGAGCGGCCAACGCGTCGATGCCCAGGACCTCGCAGAACTGCAGCAGGTACGCCAGGACGTCCGCGACCTCGTCCGTCACGCGGAACGCCGTGCCGGGGTCCTCCATCACCCGCGCCGACTGCTCCGGTGTCAGCCACTGGAAGATCTCCAGGAGTTCGGCCGCCTCCACGCTCAGCGCGGCGCAGAGGTTCTTGGGCGTGTGATAGGGCTCCCAGGCCCGGGACGCCGCGAAGTCGGCGAGCCGGCGCTGCAGTTGCGCCACATCCAGTTCTGTCACGGTTCCAGGTCTACCACTGTCACCCCGGCCGTCCCGCGGGCAGCCCTCGCGGTCGCCTCACCGACCGTCCCCAGCAGTCGCATGTGCCCGCCCGCACAGATCGACGCCGCCAGTGCCAGCAACTCACCGGCCTGCCGAGCGTCCAGACTCCGGTCCAGTCCGTCGGCCAGCACGGTGAGGGCCTGCATGGCCGACGGCACCTCCGCCGCAGGGTCCACCACCAGGACGTGAGGGCCGGTCAACAGCACGAGCGCGAGAGCGAGGTAGCGGAGCTCACCGTCACCGAGCCGCCCGATCGGCGTGCTGCGGCCGGGCCCCCGGCCGGCCAGGGCACGCACGGTCCCGTCCTCCAGACGCTCGACGGTCAGCCCCGTCACCCGCCCCGCGCACCCGGCGTCCGCACCGGCGACCAAGCGGGCGTGCCGCTGGGCGCATTGGCTGTGCGTGCGGTACAGGACGTCCGCGAGGTTGTCGCAGCACGAGGTCAGCCGCCCTTCCCCGACCGGTACCGCGGCACGCATCCGGCCCGGCTGCGGATCGCAGACGAAGGCCGACCGCAGCGCCACGACCACCTGCTCGGCGGCGGCCAGCACCCTCAGTTGCCCGTCCGTCGTCCCCGCCACCCGCAGCGGCAGCAGCGCCGTGCCGAGCCGGTCGTCGGGCAGCGGGGCCCGGGTGACCGGCACCGTCCCGGCGGTGTGCCAGGCGGCCTGGACGCAGGAACGCCGCGGATCCCGCAGCGCCGTGCTCAGCAGGGTCTCCCCGCAGTCCGTCAGCCGCTCGCCGACGACACGGAGGGCGGGCTCGGCCTGCACGGCGAGATCCAGCCTCACCGGGCCGGCCGGGCCCTCCACCGTGCAGCCGAGCTTGAATCCGCGCCGCCCCTGCGCGTCGGCCCCGGCCCCTTCGGGCACCCACGCCGCCGGGTCGGGGAAGACGTCCTCCAGCACGTCACCGGCGGCCAGCCGTGCCAGCGCCTCGTACCCGCGCAGGGCGGTCGACTTCCCGCTGCCACTGCCCCCGGCGAGCAGGGTCAGCGGACCGAGCGGGATGACGGTGCGGCGGTGCGAGGCGAAGGCGTCGAGCCGGAGTTCACCGACGAAGGGACGGGCGGGGCGGGCCGTACCCGACGGCCGCCCCGAGGAGATCACAGTCATGAGCGGACCGTACGCACGCCCGTGAGCGGCGAACCGTTCCGCCCGCACGACCTTCCTACGATCGGGGTACTCCCGCGCGGTCGTCTGCGGACCCGACACACCCGCACAGCCTTCCTACGAGTGAGGTACTCCCGCCGCGGTGACCCCCTCGACCTCCATGCCGACCGGCGCGAGCAGGAAGACGTTGCGGTCCACCCGGTGCATCCCGCTGCCGAGCCCGAAGACCACGCCACTGCTGAAGTCCAGGATCCGCTTGGCCACATCGTTCTCGGCGCCGGTCAGGTCCAGCAGGACCGGGATCTGCGCCACCAGGTACTCGGCGACCTCGCGCGCGTCCGCGAACACCTGGACCCGCAGGACGACCAAGCGGCGCTGCTCGGCCGCCTCCCGCTGCTCCGGGACCGTCCTGTGGTCGACCCGGGAGGGCCATTCGTTGCGTCCCCGCAGGGGCACTACCTGGGCGAGCCCTTCCCATTGTTCGTCAGTGGCGTCGTACCTGTCGTACCTGCTCACAGAACCACCCCGTCCGTATGCCGGTTGGCTGTGCGCCGGCTGCGCTCGCTGTTCATCGGGCAATTCTCTCGTCCCTCACCCGTTCGGCGTACCACCGACACGGATTTGAACGTGATCGACGTCGTCCGGTGCACCCCCGCCGTCATGTACGGGGATCGTGTCGAGCGGCGTGAAACGTACCGGGAGGTGCGCCGGGGCGCGGTGGAAGGGGCCCGGCCGCCAGACCAGCGCGTCGGGCTCGACGGCCAGTTCCAGGTCGCAGAGCTGACTGGTGAGCTGTTCGATCGCGGTCATCGCCATCAGCAGGGCGGACTGCTTGGCCGGACAGCGGTGCGGCCCCGTCGACCACGCCAGGTGGGCGCCGTCGCCTGAGCGCACCGCGGAGTCCGAAAGGGCGGGGAGCGACTGGGTGTTGGCCGCGGCGAAGGAGACCAGCACCAGCTGCCCGGAGCGCAGCGGAACCCCGTGGAACTCGGTGTCGTGACGGGGGAAGTGCGCCCCCATGTTGGCCAGGGGAGGATCGCGCCAGAGCACGTCGTCGATCGCCTCGCGCGCGGTCATCGCGCCGCCGTGCAGGGATCTTCCGTAGCCGCTGTCGCTCAGCATGCGCAGCAGGGCGTTGCCGATCAGATTCGTCGTGGGGTCGTGGCCCGCGCTGAGGATGAGCGTGATCTGCCGCACGGCCTCGTCGTCGTCGAGACCCGCCGGGTGTTCGAGCAGGGCCGTGGTGAGATCGCGGCCCGGCCGGGCCCGCCGTGCGGCGACCAGGCCGGAGACCACGCCGACGAGGTCGTCGTACGCGGCCGCCGCGTCCCCTTCGGAGTCCATCATCCCGCCGACGCCCCTGACCACCCTGCCGACGTCCTCCGGCGGCACTCCGAGCGAAGCGGTGAAGACGTGGAGGGGGAGCCTGCGGGCGTACTGGGCGATGAGGTCACCGGTGCCGGTGCCCGAGAACGCCGCGATGAGCCGCTGCGCGACCCGGGCGACCTCGCCACGCAGCCGGTGGGGTTCGATCAGGGCGAGGGTGTCGGTGATGGCGTCGCGGTAGCGGGCGTGCACGGCACCGTCGGTGAAGGCCGCGGTGGGCCGGTGCCCGAGCACGGGCAGGACCGGCGAGTCGGCCGGCACACCCGCCTGCCAGGCACGCGGGTCCTTGGTGAAGGTCTCGGTGTCCCGCAGCAGGTCGACGGCCGCGTGGTAGTCGGTGACCAGCAGTGCGTCGACGCCCGGGGCGATGCGCACCCTTGCCAGCGGCCCCTGGGCCCGCAGCCTGCGGTAGTGACCGTGCGGATCGGCGGCGAAGCCGGCACCGTACAGCGCGAGCGGCTCGAGGAGCGGGCGGTCGGCGCCGGGTGCGGTACCGGTCACGGGAGAGGTCATGGGGTTTCCTGGGACGCGGGCAGACGGGTCAGCGCGTGCTCGGCGAGGGCGATCAGGGCGTCGATGCTGCCCCGGCGCTCCCGGGCGTCGCACTGCACGAGCGGGGTGCGGGGATCGAGGTCGAGGTGCTTGCGCAGGACCTCGTCGGCGTGGGCGGGGGCGTCGGGAAAGCGGTTCACGGCGACGGCGTACGGCAGCCCCTGCTCCTCCACCATGTCCATGACGGCGAAGGAGTCCTCCAGCCGGCGGGTGTCGACCATGACCAGGGCGCCGAGCGCACCGCGTGCGATGTCCTCCCAGAGGGGGAAGAAGCGTTCCTGACCGGGGGTGCCGAACATGTAGAGCACCAGGTCGTCCTGGACGGTGAGTCTCCCGAAGTCGACGGCCACCGTGGTCGTGGTCTTCTCCGGCAGACCGGCGATGTCGTCGAGTCCCGTACTGGACTGCGTCATCGCCTCTTCCGTGTGCAGGGTCGGGATCTCCGACAGCGTACGGATCAGGGTCGTCTTGCCCACGCCGAAGGGACCCGTGACGACGAGCTTCATCAGGGTCTCGGCGGCACTCGGCAGATAGCCGATGACGCCCCGGTCAGTGGAGGGAACGGAGTCCAACGAGCAGCCTCTCGACGAGCGACCGGTCGATCTCACCGGCGCTGGGGATCGGTGGTCGAGCGTGCAGATGTCCGGCGGCCACGAGGTCCGTGGCCAGGAAGACCGTGGCGCTGACCGGGAGGTCCAGATGGGCAGCGCATTCCACGACGGTGAGTGCCCCCGGCTCCAGGAGCTCGCACAGCCTGCGCTGCTCCGCACCGCTGTCCGGCGGCAGGACCGAGTCCGTGCGGAGGAGCACGGCCAGCCGGTCGAGCACGGGGCCGGTGGGCGCGGAGCGGCCACCGGTGACCAGGTAGGCGGGGATCAGTCGGCGCCCTGGGCCGGGGTTCATGGCCGGGTGACAGCGTCCGGTCGGCGGGTGGGCGCGTGCATGGCCCGGGTCAGTGCGGTGACCTGCACCTGCATCTGGTAGGCGATGTTCCCCAGGTGGGCGTCGGGGGCGGCGAACAGGGCCAGCGTGGTGTTCCTGCCGGCCGGCACGACGACGGCGAACCCCAGGTCGGACTCCACGACCGTCTGGGCCAGCCGCGGCGCCTCGGCCTCGGTGAAGGCGGTGGTGAAGGCTCGGGCCGCCGCGTGCAGGGTGGCCGTCATCGCGGCGACGCGTTCGGCCGACGCGCGGTCCAGGCCCGGCGAGGCGCCTTCGACGAGCCCGTCGCCGGTGGCGACCACCGCGTGCTGCACTCCGGGCAGCTCCAGCAGGGGGGTCAGCACCCAGGCGAGGTCGCCGGCGGTGGGGGTGGTGCTCACGTCTCGTCGTCTCCTTGGTCGTCCGATGGGGATGCTGGGGGTGCCGCGGGCCCTGGCGCGTTCCTGCCGCTGAGGGTGCCCTCCTGGAGGGCGGCCCAGGCGGCTCCGGCCTGCTCGGGCGTGCGGAGCGCGGGCTCCTCCGCCGCCTGCTGCGGAGCCGTCGGCGGCTGCGGGACGGCCGTCCGGGGGGATCTGCGCCGTCGGGTGGGCAGCTCCGCCGGACCCGCCGCGCGCTCGACGGCGGGATCCGGCTCGGCGGGTGGCGGGGACGCGGCGAGGGCGTCGGGTGCGGGCGAGGCGGCTCCGGCCCCGGCACCCCGCGCGTGGACCGGTTTCGGCGCGAGCACGGACAGGGTGCGGTCGTCGTCCATCACGGTCAGCAGATGGGCCGGGACGCGCAGCATCGTGCGCATCCCTCCGTACGGCGACGCCTCGATGTGGCAGCTGAAGCCGTACCGCGCGATGAGCCGCCCGACCACGGCGAAGCCGGTCTGCGGCGGATCGCCCAGCTCGGTGAGCAGCACCTCGGAGGGGCCGGACAGCAGGGCCCGGGCGCGCTTCAGCGCGTCGTCGTCCATGCCGATCCCGGCGTCGTCGACCAGGATCAGAGCACCGCGCCCCGCCGTCTGCTGGACCGTCACCGGCACCTCGGTGTCCGGATGCGAGTACGCCGTCGCGTTGGCCAGCAGCTCGGCGAGCGCGATCGCGAGCGGTTCGGCGGCCCTGGCGACCAGGGCGAGCCTCTCCTGGCGCAGATGGTTGGCGACCTTGATCCGTTCGTACCCCGCGACCCGGGACTGCGCACCGAGCACGACCTCGACGAGAGAGGAGTTCTGCCGGGCGAGTCCCGGCCACGCGTCGCAGAGCACGGCCGTCGCCTGGGTGCGGCGCAGGGCCAGTTCGTTACGGAAGTCGAGCTGCAGGATCCGCGGGTCGTCGTACTCGTGCTGGAGTTCCTGCAGCAGGTGCTGCGACTGGTTGAGAAGCGACTGGATCTTCGCGGAGGTGCCGCGCATCGCCGAGCGCGCCGCCGCGTCGACGCGCACGCGTTCCTCCAGCACCGCCGTGCGGGCCGCCTGTACGGCGTCGGTCAGCAGGCGTGCGGCGTCGCCCTCGATCCCGGCGGCCTCCCGCAGCCCGGGAACAGCCGCGGTCCGGTGGGAGAGCGCGGTCGCCGCTGCGGGTATCCGCTTGCGGGCGAGCTGACGTATCTCCTCGGTGAGGGCGAGGGTGCGGGCCTCGGCGGCCCTGGCCTGACGCTCGATCAGTTCCACGCGTGCGGAGGCCGCGTACGCGTCCCGCCTGGCCTGTTGCATCCGGGAGACCGACCACAGCGCGGCGGCGACGGCGATCAGGGCCACGATCCATGCCACCACGCCGTCACCGCGTCCCTGTTGTCGGAGCGGGGCCGTCGTTCCCGGGCGTGCCGCGCGGCGGTACGGAGAACCCGCGTCCGGCCGGACCGCAGCCACTCTCCCGCGGCGACCAGGCGCACGGCCCCTCGCCGAGGTCCACGACGTCCCCACCCCTGATCGGCATGGGCCGATTATGCCGACCCCGATACGGCCGCGTGTTCGAACTCGGCCATCCCGCCTGCCCTATGGCGTGAAACCGACCCCCTCCCGATCGGACCGTCACCCTCCGGTGACCGTCCGGGGTTGCCGCACGCCGGCCCCTCACACCCTTCACTTCCACATGTTCTGACATGTCGGTCGTTGACTTCGTGCCACGTGAGGGATACCCGCACGGAGGCAACAGAACCGGAATCAGCCGACTACCCACCGAGCTTGGCTGAAAACAGTCGCATCGTGGACTGCTTGATCACCAACAGTTTGCTTGTTCTTGCTCGATCGACCCGACTAACATGCAGAATTGAACACGTGGGCATCGATTTCAGCCAGCCCCACCCCCACCATGTGTGAACAGCAGCGGAAGCGGAGTGCGGACATGTCGCATGTCGAGACCGAGACAGCCGGCCAGCCGGAGTGCTGGCGCCGTGCCGCGGAGGCCGCCGTCGACCGGAAGGACGCCCTGCCCGCCACCGGTGAGCGCATCGCCGTCGTCGGCTGCGGGACGTCGTATTACATGGCCCAGGCCTACGCCTCACTCCGTGAGGACTCCGGGCAGGGCGAGTCGGACGCGTACGCCGCCTCGGAGTTCCCCTTCGGCCGCGCGTACGACCGGGTCGTCGCGCTGACGCGTTCCGGTACGACGACGGAGGTGCTCGGCCTGCTGAACCGGCTGCGGGGGGCCACCAGGACCGTTGCCGTGACCGCCGATCCGCACACTCCCGTGATGGGCGCGGCCGACGACGTGGTCGTCCTCGACTTCGCCGACGAACGGTCCGTGGTCCAGACGAGGTTCGCGACCACCTCGCTGACCCTGTTCCGCGCCCACCTCGGGCTGCACACCGAGGACGTCGTACGGGACGCCGAGACCGCCTTGGCGGAGCCGCTGCCCGAAGGCCTGCTGGACTGCGCCCAGTTCAGCTTCCTGGGGCGCGGCTGGACGGTCGGGCTCGCCAACGAGGCGGCCCTCAAGATGAAGGAGGCGTCGCTGTCCTGGACCGAGTCGTACCCGGCGATGGAATACCGGCACGGCCCCATCAGCATCGCCACGACCGGCACGGCGACCTGGATGTTCGGCGCCGCCCCGGAGGGGCTGCGGGAGCAGGTGCTGGCGACCGGGGCCCGCTGGGTGGAGAGCGGCCTGGACCCGCTGGCCGACCTGGTCCGGGTGCAGCGGCTGGCGATCGCCCGCGCGGCGGCCCGCGGTCTCGATCCCGACCTGCCGCGCCATCTGACCCGCTCCGTGGTGCTCGACCCGTCAGCGGGCGCCTGAAGGCCCCGGGGCATGCCGCGTACCGGGCCGGCGGGCGGCCCGGTACGCGGCCTCGGCCATGACGGGGGTCAGGCCTCTTCGAAGTAGGCGTCCAGCGCCTCGTCGAGTTCGGCCGTCCACGTCTTCAGGTCACTCCGGGCGGCGGCCTCGACCTCGGCGTTGAACCACCGGCGGCTCGACAGGTGGACGGTCACGGTGAACCGGCGCCCGAAACGGCCGGTCTTGACCTCGACCGCGCCGATCTCGGACCAGTCGAACTCCGCCTCCTGGTCGTCGAGCCGGAAGCGGACGCCCTCGGCGTCCACTTTGATGGACCCTCGCCGGTCGCTGACCTCGAAGACGGGCCCGTCCTCCTTGCGGGCGGCCTCGGCGTCCGGGGTCGCCTCGTCAGCCGGGGCCTCGTCCGGGGTCGCCTCGTCAGCCGGGGCCTCGTCCGGGGTCGCCTCGTCAGCCGGGGCCTCGTCCGGGGTCGCGTCCTCGGCAGCCGTGGAATCGTCCACGGCCTCCTCGGCCTGCGCGTCCACGGCCGCTTCCTCCGGGGTGCCCTCGGTCGCCGCCGTCTTCTCCGCTTCCGCCTCCGTCCGCGCGGGGGCAGGGGCCGTCAGGCCGGGGATGTACGCCGGGTCTGTACCCGCGGCGAACTCGGACTTGATCTTCGAATCTATGCGCTGCTCCACGGCGGGCAGTATGGACGACGAAGCTGTACGAGACCAGTCACCCGGGCTCCGCCCGGCCTGTCGCCGGTGCTCCGGCCGCCCGGCACGGCGTACCCCGGAGACGACTGACGGGTGGTGCGGGTTCCGCCGAACCCGCACCACCCGTCAGTCCTGTCCCTCTGTCACACGCCCGTGCGTCAGCGGTTCCGCCTCCGCGAGGACTCAGTAGGCCCCGAAGACGTTGTCGATCGAGCCGTACCTGTCCGCGGCGTAGTTGCACGCGGCCGTGATGTTGGCGACCGGGTCGTAGCTGTCCGTCGACGTACCGGGCACGTGGTAGGCCTGGAAGGTCGGGTCGATGACCTGGAGCAGGCCCTTGGACGGGATGCCCGCAGCGGCGTTGGAGTCCCAGTTGTTGATGGCCAGCGGGTCGCCGGCGGACTCGCGGATGATGTTGCGGTGGATGCCGTCGTAGCTGCCGGGGATGCCGTGCTCGGCCATGACGGCCAGCGACTCCTTGATCCAGCCGTCGAGGTCGTCCGTGTACGCGGCCGGTTCGGCGGCCGGAACGGCCTCGGCCGCCGGCGCGCCCTCGGCGGCGACGGTGTCGCTCGTACGCTCTGAGCGATCGGCGCGGCCGGACGAGGCGGAGGCCTTGGATTCGGCCTTCTCCGCCTTGTCCGCCGACTTGTTGTCGGCGTCGGCGCCGATGGTCAGCTGAAGACCGGGAAGAATCAGGTCGGGGTTTCCGCCGACGATCTTCTGATTGTCCTCGTACAGAGCCTTCCAGCCACCGCTCACGGAATGCTCGCGCGCGATCTTGGCAAGAGTGTCACCCGCGACCACGGAATAGGTGGCGGTCTCGGACTTCTGTGCGGCAATTCCCTTGCCGGACACGGCAGTAGACGTCGCCGCCTTTTCGACCGCGGCCGGCTGGGCCGGAGCGGCGAATGCGCCGGTCGCGCCGATCACCGGAAGGGCAAGGGCGGCTCCACCCGTGGTCACGGCGATGATGCCGCGAGTCAGCGAACTGGTCCTGAAACGACGGTGCTTACCATTTTCGGGCATGCTGGATTCCTCTCCGTCGCCTGCGAAGTGAGCTGTCGGGTTCGGGCTGGAGATGCCCGGCCGCATACGAATGCGACTTCACCCCGAGCCGCTCCGGTAACCGGATCGGCACTTACTTGGGTCCCCCGCTCCTGCCGTACGAAGAAGTGGTCGGGTAACCGGACGGCGGCAGGATTCGGCGTTCCGCCCGGAGTGATGGCGACCGTAGGCGAGAAATAGGGAAAGGAACAAGCCTGGCGCGGTGATCACAATTCCCCCGCAAGATCGATTCATGGGAATTCATGTAATCCACCCCACACCGAGCCGGGCATTCCCGTTGGCACAGAAGGGAACCGACTGCCGCGCCCGTGCGTCCGGGGCGCGCGAAGTGACCCTCGTCACCGAGTCCGATTCGGGCGTTTTGCTCCAGAGAGAAGGGGTGCGGGTCGCACGAAATGACCTTTTATGGATTACGGGATGAATTCAATAAAACTAGATTAAATCGGGCATAAAACCCATAACTGACCCCATCTAGGCAAACCGCAAGTGGATGCCGGTGGAGCCATGGCCTCTACAGCCCCACTGCGAGGTACACCCTCAACGACACCTCGCATCTGCCAGGCACTGTGCTCACATACATTGCACATGCGCCCGTGATCCCCATATCGTGTCGCACATGCAGTCCTACACCATCGGTCAGGCGGCACGTCTCCTCGGCGTGAGCCCGGACACCACCCGCCGCTGGGCGGACGCCGGCAGGGTCGCGACCCATCGCGACGAAGCCGGGCGCCGTCTCATCGACGGCCGTGATCTGGCCGCCTTCTCGGTCGAGGTCGCCCAGGTCGGCCCCGGCGAGGACGAAGTCCCCTACACCTCCGCGCGGAACGCCTTCCCCGGCATCGTCACCGCGGTGAAGCTCGGTGACATCGCGGCCCAGGTCGAGATCCAGGCCGGCCCGCACCGCCTCGTCTCCCTCCTCACCCGGGAAGCCGTCGAGGAGCTGGGGCTCGAGGTCGGCATGCGGGCCACGGCCCGGGTGAAGTCGACCAGCGTGCACATCGACCGCGCCTGACGCGACGGCCCCCACCGAGGAGTTCTCCGATGCCCTTCCCCCTCACCGGCCGCCGGACCGGGGCCGCGGCCCTGTCGGTGGCACTGCTCGCCACCCTGGCCGCGTGCGGCAGCGACGACGGCAACGACTCCGCCGCGCCGGACACCGAGCTGACCGTGCTCGCCGCTTCCTCGCTGACCGACGTCTTCGCGACGGCCGGTGCCGCGTACGAGAAGGAGCACCCCGGCACGGAGGTCACCTTCTCCTTCGCCGGGTCGCAGGAACTCGCCGCCCAGGTGAGGCAGGGCGCTCCCGCCGACGCCCTGGTCACCGCCGACACCAGGACGATGGACGGGCTTTCGGCGGACACCGGCAAGCCGACGGTCATCGCGAGGAACCGTCTGGTCATCGCCACCGGCCGAGGAAACCCCGAGAAGGTCCTCGGCCTCGCGGATCTCGCCGATCCCGCCCTCAAGGTGGTCCTGGCCGCCCCCGAGGTCCCCGTCGGCCGCTACGGCCGGCAGGTCCTGGACGCCCAGGGGATCGACGTGAAGCCGGTGTCCCAGGAACCCAACGTCCGAGCCGTCCTCAGCAAGATCGAGCTCGGCGAGGCGGATGCCGGCCTCGTCTACCGGACGGATGCCGCCGCCACCGGCAAGGTCGACGCGATCGACATCCCCGACGCGCAGAACGCCATCGCGTCCTATCCGGCCGCGACACTGAAGTCGTCCGGTGACGCCGGGGCCGCGGCCGCCTTCGTGTCCTGGCTGTCCACACCCGAGGCGCAGAGGATCCTCCAGGCCGCGGGCTTCCAGAAACCATGACCCGGCCTGGCCGGACCCGTAGGGGAACGCGTTGAAACAGCTCCGCCGCCGCCCGTCCGGCCCCCGCACCCCGCTCGCCCTGGCGATCCCCGCACTGCTCGCCGTCGCGTTCCTGGTGCTGCCGCTGGCCGGCGTCCTGGCACGGACGTCCTGGGGTGAGCTCGGCACCCATCTGACCAGTCCCGGGACCACACAGGCCCTGAAGCTGTCACTGCTCGTCTCGGCCTGGGCGCTCGGGCTCTCGCTCGTGCTGGGCGTGCCCCTGGCCTGGGTGCTGGCCCGCGTCGACTTCCCCGGCAAGGCCCTCGTACGCTCGCTCGTCCTGCTGCCGATGGTGCTGCCGCCGACCGTCGGCGGTGTGGCCCTGCTCCTCGCCTTCGGGCGGCGGGGGCTCCTCGGGCCCTGGCTGGAGGACACGTTCGGCATCACCCTGCCGTTCCACACCTCGGGCACGGTCCTCGCCGCGACCTTCGTCGCGATGCCGTTCCTCGTCATCAGCCTCGAAGGCGCCTTGGGTGGCCTGCATCCACGCTACGAGGAGACGGCCGCCTCCCTGGGCGGCTCCCCCGTGCGTGTGTTCTTCACGGTGACCCTGCCCATGGTCGCCCCCGGTCTGGCCGCGGGCGCGGCGCTGACCTGGGCCCGGGCGCTGGGCGAGTTCGGGGCGACCATCACCTTCGCCGGCAATCTGCCGGGCACCACCCAGACCCTTCCCCTGCAGGTGTACCTACTCCTCCAGGAGTCCCCCGAGGCGGCCACCTCCGTCTCGCTGCTGCTGCTCGCCATCGCCATGGCGGTGCTCGTCGCCCTGCGCGGACGCTGGGCGGGCACGCCCCGCTCCGCCGCCCCCTCGCACCGCCCCGTCGAGGAGCCGCCCGCCCCGGAGCCCCCCGAGGACAGCACGCGGGCGCCCGACGCGCTTCCCGCGCCGAGCGAGGGCCGGCCGCTGCACGCCGAGGTCAGTGGCTTCACCCAGCTCACCCTCGACGCGGAACCGGGCACGACCATCGCCGTCGTCGGTCCGAACGGCGCGGGCAAGACGACCCTGCTGCGCGCGCTCCTCGGTCTGACGCCGCGCGCCCACGCCGCGCTGCGGCTCGGGGACACCGACATCGGCGGCCTGCCCCCGCACCGGAGGGACGTGGCGTGGGTCCCGCAGGACGGCGCCCTCTTCCCGCACCTCTCCGCCCTGGCCAACACCGCGTACGGGCTCCGCGCCCACGGGATGCCGCGCGCCGAGGCCCGGCGCGCCGCACGGCAGTGGCTCGACCGTCTCGGCGTCGGGCACCTCGCGGCGCGTAAGCCCGCCCAGCTCTCCGGCGGACAGGCCCAGCGGGTCGCGCTGGCCCGCGCACTGGCCGCGCGGCCCCGGCTGCTCCTCCTGGACGAGCCCCTCGCCGCCCTCGACCAGACCACCCGTGCCCATGTACGCCACACCCTCCGCACCCACCTCGACGGCTTCGGGGGCGTCTGTCTGATCGTCACGCACGATCCCGTCGAGGCCGTCTCGCTGGCCGACCGCGTCCTCGTGCTCGACGAGGGCCGGGCGCTGCAGGACGCGCCCCCCGGCGAGGTCACCCGCCATCCGCGCTCGCCCTGGGTCGCCCGGATGCTCGGCCGTAACGCCTGGCCGGGCACGGCCACGGCCGAGGGCCTCCGACTGTCCGGCGGTGGCCGTCTCGTCGCCGCGGAACCGCTGCCCCCCGGCACTCCGGCGCTCGCGGTCATCGGCCCCGAAGCCGTCTCCGTCCACCGCGACCGGCCGGGTGGCAGCCCGCGTAACGTCTGGCCGGGTACGGTCCGTGAGATCACCGCCGTCGGCAGCCGGCTGCGCGTGCTGATCTCCTCGGCCGAGGCACCCGATCTCGTCGCGGAGATCACCCCGCAGGCCGCCGCCGAACTGGGGCTGGCCGAAGGGGTGCCGGTCTGGACCGGGGTGAAGGCGACCGAGGCGACTCTCGTCCCGCGGTGAGGCCCGTCAGTCCATCAGTCCGGCGGCGAGCGTCGCGCCGAGTTCCCAGCAGGCCTCGGTGTCGGCCCTGCCCGGCTCACCGGTGACGGTCACGGCGTCGGCCGTACGGCGCCATCCGAGGCCGGTGGTGATCGTCTCGATGCCGCGCACGGCTCCGGTGACGTCGTTCCCGCCGTGCACGTAGTAACCGAAGGGCCGGCCCTTCGTCCCGTCCAGGCACGGGTAGTACACCGTGTCGAAGAAGTGCTTGAGGGCGCCGGACATGTATCCGAGGTTCGCCGGGGTGCCGAGCAGATAGCCGTCGGCGGCGAGTACGTCGGACGCCGTGGCGGCGAGTGCCGCTCGTCGCACGACGCGTACGCCTTCGATGTCCTCCGTCGTCGCGCCGGCGAGCACCGCTTCGAACAGTGCCTGGCAGTTGGGCGACGGTGTGTGATGCACGATCAGCAGAGTGGCCACGCCTGCACCCTGCCGCCCCGGTCCGCCGGACGCAAACCACGGATCCCCGCGCCCGCGCGGTGCGGGGGCGGGGCACGGGGCGTCGCGAGCGGTCTCAGACGGTGGGGCGGAAGCCGCGCAGGCGCAGGCTGTTGCCGACGACGAAGACCGAGGAGAAGGCCATGGCCGCTCCGGCGATCATCGGGTTGAGCAGCCCGGCGGCGGCGAGCGGAAGGGCCGCCACGTTGTAGGCGAAGGCCCAGAACAGATTCGAGTGGATCGTGCCCAGCGTCCTGCGGGAGAGCCGGATGGCGTCGGCGGCCACCCTCAGGTCCCCGCGCACGAGCGTCAGGTCGCCGGCCTCGATGGCGGCGTCCGTGCCGGTCCCCATGGACAGGCCCAGGTCCGCCTGGGCGAGTGCGGCGGCGTCGTTGACACCGTCGCCGACCATGGCGACGCTGCGGCCTTCCGCCTGCAGTTTCCTGACGACCTCGACCTTGTCCTGCGGCATGACCTCGGCGATGACCTCGTCGATGCCGACCTCTGCCGCCACGGACGCGGCAACCGCCTTGTTGTCGCCGGTCAGCAGGACGGGCGTCAGGCCGAGGTCGCGCAGCCGCCGGACCGCCTCGGCGCTGGTCTCCTTGACCGCGTCGGCGACCTCCAGGACCGCGTGCGCCTCGCCGTCCCAGGCCACCGCGATCACGGTTCTCCCCGCCTCCTCGGCCAGGTCCTTGGCCGCCCTGAGCTCTTCGGGGAGCTCGATGGCCCATTCGGCCAGCAGCTTCTCGCGCCCGACGAGGACGGCGTGGCCCTCGACGACGCCCTGGACACCGAGACCCGGGACGTTGACGAAGTCCTCGGGGGTGGGCAGCGCGCCGACCTCGGCGGCGGCGCCCTCGGCCACGGCCCGGGCGATGGGGTGTTCGGAGGAGTGCTCCAGGGCGCCGGCGAGCCGCAGCACGTCGGCCTTGTCCGTGGACCCGGCGGTGTGGACCTTCAGCAGTGCCATGCGGCCGGTGGTGACGGTGCCCGTCTTGTCGAGGAGGATCGTGTCGACACGGCGCGTGGTCTCCAGGACCTCCGGCCCCTTGATCAGGATGCCGAGCTGGGCCCCGCGTCCGGTGCCGACCAGCAGGGCGGTCGGCGTGGCCAAACCCAGGGCGCAGGGGCAGGCGATGATCAGTACGGCGACGGCAGCCGTGAAGGCCGCCGTGAGTCCGGCGCCCGAGCCGAGCCAGAAGCCGAGTGTCGCGAGCGCCAGACCGATGACGATCGGCACGAAGACGGCGGAGATGCGGTCGGCCAGCCGCTGGGCGGCGGCCTTGCCGCTCTGGGCCTCCTCCCCGAGCGCGGCCATCCGGGCCAGCTGGGTGTCGGAGCCGATCCTGGTCGCCTCGACGACCAGACGGCCGCCCGCGTTGAGGGTCGCGCCGGTGACTCCGTCGCCGGCTGCGACCTCGACGGGCACGGACTCGCCGGTGAGCATCGAGACGTCGACGGCGGAGGAGCCCTCGACCACGACACCGTCGGTGGCGATCTTCTCGCCGGGCCGGACCAGGAAGCGGTCCCCGACGCCCAGCTCCGCGGTGGGCAGCGTGAGCTCACGGCCTCCGCGCAACACGATGACCTCCTTGGCGCCCAGCTCCAGGAGCGCCTTGAGCGCGGCGCCCGCCTTGCGCTTCGAGCGGGCCTCGAAGTACCGGCCGGCCAGGATGAAGGCCGTGACCCCGGCGGCGGCCTCCAGGTAGATGTTCCCCGCTCCGTCACTGCGGGAGATCGTGAACTCGAAGGGGTGCGTCATGCCGGGCATCCCGGCGGTTCCGAAGAAGAGCGCCCACAGCGACCACAGGAACGCGGCCGACGTGCCGACCGAGATCAGGGTGTCCATGGTGGCCGCACCGTGCCTGGCGTTGGTCCAGGCGGCGCGGTGGAAGGGCCACGCCGCGTAGGTGACGACCGGGGCGGCGAGCGTGAGGGAGAGCCACTGCCAGTACTCGAACTGGAGGGCGGGGATCATCGCCATCGCGATGACCGGCGCGGCGAGCAGGGCCGCCGTGAGGAGCCTCTGGCGCAGGGTCCGCAGCTCGACGTCTGCACGCCCCTCCTCGCCCTGGCCACCGGGCGCACCGGCGTCGCCTGGCTCGGGGCGGGGTGGTGCGGGCGGCTCGGCGGTGTAGCCCGTAGCCTCGACCGTGGCGATCAGGTCTTCGACGGAGACGTCGTCGGCGTACGCGACTCTGGCCTTCTCCGTGGCGTAGTTGACGGTGGCCTCGACGCCCTCCATGCGGTTGAGCTTCTTCTCGATCCGCGCCGCGCACGAGGCACAGGTCATGCCCCCGATGGCGAGCTCGACCCGGGCGGCGCCTGTAGTCGTGGAAGTCATTTCCTGCTCCTCGTCCGAACGGAACCCAGTATACCCCTCATGGGTATCCATCTGGTCTCAGGTATACCCCCCACCCGTATGCTTGGCAAGTCTCGGCAGTGCGACTTGCTCATACCCCCCGAGGGTATAGGCTCAAGAGAGTCGGACCATCGCGAGACCTCCACACGGACCTCCGCCACAGAGCAGCAGGAGCAGCCATGAACCCCGCCGCGAAGATCACTGCGTTCGCCGCCGCACTCGCGGCATCCTTCGGCACCGCCTACGGCATCGGCGTCACCGTCGGGCCCGACCCCGACAACGGCGCCACCGGCACCTCCGAGCGCACGGAGAGCGCCCGCCCCTCGGAGGGAGGCGGTCGCACAGACCCTCCCGCCGGCGGGCTCCAGATCTCCGAGGGCGGCTACACGCTCGACCTCAGGACCCCGCGCCTGGAGGCGGGCCAGCGGAGCGAGCTCCGCTTCGTCATCCGCGACCGGGACGGCCGGCAGGTCACGGCGTTCCAACGCGAGCACGACAAGGAACTCCATCTGATCCTCGCCTCACGCGACCTGGTGACCTACCGCCACCTGCATCCCACCCGGGCGGCCGACGGCACGTGGAGCACCCCCGTGAAGCTGCCCGCGGCGGGCGACTACCGGGTCTTCGCCGACTTCACCCCCGCCGGGAAGAACGCCGACGACCTGACGCTGGGCGCGGACCTCGCGGTCTCCGGTGCGTACAAGGCGAAGGAACTCCCGAAGCCCGCCCGGACATCCACGGTCGACGGGTACACGGTCTCCCTCAACGGCACCCTCCGCCCCGACGCGCCGGAGCACCTCACCTTCACCGTGCGGAAGGACGGCCGGCCCGTCTCCGACCTACAGCCCTATCTGGGGGCGTACGGGCATCTCGTCGCCCTGCGCGCCGGAGACCTCGCCTATCTCCACGTCCACCCCGACGGTGCGCCCGGCGACGGCTCGACCGAGCCCGGGCCGGGCGTGTCCTTCACCGCGACGGCACCGAGCCCGGCGACGTACCGGCTGTTCCTTGACTTCAAGCACGACGGCGTCGTCCGGACGGCGGCGTTCACCGTCCCGTCCGGAGGGGCGGCGGAGGCCCCTTCCACACCCGCGCCCACACCCGAGGGCCACGGGCACTGACGCGCTTCAGTCCTCGATGCGCCCCAGCCACTCGTCCTGCCCGTCGGCCAGCGGCTGCCCCAGCGGCAGGGGCACGAAGCGGCAGGCGAAGACGAGACCGGCGTCGGCGCCGCCGCCCTTCACCCGGTGATGCCATGCGTCAGGGGTGTCCGCCGGTGCCCGCAGCAGGAAGAAGGTGGTCCGGCGCGGCTGCCGCGTCTCCGGGTGCGGCCTGTCCTCCACGGCGAGGGGCCGGACCACGATGGCGGTCAGCAGTCCGGTCTCCTCGGCGACCTCCCGCAGCGCCGCGACCGACAGTTCCTCGCCCGGCTCGACTCCCCCTGCGGGCACCTGGGTTCCGGCCTCCGACATGCCGACGTGGTCGAACACGAGAAGCTCCGCGGCCGCACGACGACGGATCACATACGCGACGACACGGATTCTGGGCGGGGTCACTCTTCTCCTCCGGTTCAGCGACGCCGGCCGGGCCCGGCGTCCGGTACTGCTGCTGCGTGACGGCCGGTGTCTGGCCTCGGGTCCCGCCGATGAGGTGCTGACCGGTGATCAGGTCAGCACCTGCTTCGGCCACCCGGTCCGTCTCACCCGCTCCGAGGGCCGGTGGAGCGTACGGACGAGCCGGCCGGCCGGTGTGACGGAGGGCGCGCGGCCTACCGCACCAGGCAGGGCCGCTTCGCGTCGAACGTCCAGCCGGGGACGAGGTATCGCATGGCCTCCGCGTCGTCCCGGGCGCCGAGGGCCTTCTCCCGGTAGAGCTCGTGGGCCGCGAGGAGACGGTCCATGTCGAGTGTGACGCCCAGCCCCGGGGCGTCGGGGACCGCGATCTCGCCGTCGACGATGCGCGGCGGGCTGACGGTGAGCCGCTCCAGGCCCTCCTGCCAGATCCAGTGCGTGTCCAGGGCGTTGTAGGCGCCCGGAGCGGCGGCACCGCAGTGCGTGATCATGGCGAGTGAGATGTCGAAGTGGTTGTTGGAGTGGCATCCCCAGGTCAGGCCCATCGCGTTGCACAACTGGGCGACCCGCACCGACCCCTGCATGGTCCAGAAGTGCGGGTCGGCCAGCGGGATGGACACCGACTGCAGGGCCAGGGCGTGGGTCAGCTGCCGCCAGTCGGTGGCGATCATGTTGGTCGCGGTCGGGAGACCGGTCGCACGGCGGAACTCGGCGAGGACCTCTCGTCCCGAGTAGCCGTCCTCCGCCCCGCAGGGATCCTCGGCGTAGGCCAGGATGCCCACGAGCGGGGAACACAGCTCGACCGCCTCACGCAGTGACCAGGCCCCGTTGGGGTCCAGGGTGATCCGCGCGTCGGGGAAGCGGTCCTTGAGCGCCCGCACGGCACGGACCTCCTCGGCGCCCGCGAGGACTCCGCCCTTGAGCTTGAAGTCCCGGAAGCCGTAGAGGTCGTAGGCCGCTTCGGCCTGCCGGACGATCGCCTCGGGTGTGAGCGCCTCCTCGTGCCGGATGCGGTACCAGTCGACGTCGGAGCCGGGCTCGCGTACGTACTCCAGGTCGGTGCGGCCGGGGTCGCCCACGTAGAAGAGGTAGCCCAGCACCCGTACGGAGTCCCGCTGCCGGCCGTCACCCAGCAGCGCCGCGACCGGTACGCCGAGGTGCTGGCCCAGCAGGTCGAGGAGGGCCGACTCGACGCCGGTGACGGCGTGCACGGTGGTCCGCAGGTCGAAGGTCTGGGCGCCTCGCCCCTCCGAGTCGCGGTCCGCGAACCGGCTGCCGATCTCACGCAGGACGCGCTTGTAGTCACCCACCTTCGCGCCCAGGACCAGCGACTCGGAATCCCGAAGGGTCCGGGTGATCTTCTCCCCTCCGGGCACCTCGCCCAGGCCCGTACGGCCCTCGGAGTCCTTGAGGACGACGATGTTGCGGGTGAAGTAGGGGCCGTGGGCGCCGGAGAGGTTCAGCTCCATGCAGTCGCGGCCGGCGACGGGATAGACGGCGAAGTGGGTGATGGTCGGCTGGTTCATGCTGTTCGAGTCCTTGGTGACGAGGGAGGGGCGGGCCGGGGGCGGGTTCAGAGGCTCAGGGCGTCGAGGGCCCACTCGACCGCCAGTACGCCGCCGAGGCCGAGGACCGCGAGCACGGTCGTGTAGCCGGTGCGGACCTTGATCGCCTGGATGACCGAGAGATTGAAGTACTCCTTGAACAGCCAGAACCCCGGGTCGTTGACGTGGGAGAAGGCGATCGATCCGCAGGAGACGGCGAGCACCATCATCTCGGGGTGGGCGCCGCTGCCCGCCAGGAGCGGCAGCACGACCCCGGAGGCGGTGACCACGGCGACCGTCGCCGAACCGAGCGCGATGCGGAGGATGGCGGCGATGAGCCAGGCCAGGACGAGCGGCGAGATGGACCAGTGCTCGGTGATGTCCTTGATGTAGTCGGAGATCCCGCCTTCGACGAGCACGTTCTTGAAGGCGCCGCCCGCGCCGATGACCAGGAGGATCATCGCCATCGCCTTGGCCGCCGAGGTACAGGAGTCGCTGACCTCGGCCAGGCTGCGGCCGATCCGCGGTCCGAACGCCCAGGCCGCCAGGAGGAGGGCCAGCAGGAGCGCGATCGGCGCCGAGCCGATGAAGGTGACGGCGTGCAGGAGGGGGCTCTCGCCGGACGTGAGCATGTCGGTGACGGCCGCACCGGCGATCAGCACCACCGGGAAGAGGGCCACGAGCAGCGACCAGCCCATGCCGGGCATCTCCTCGTCGGTGAACTCGCGCTCACTGACCAGGCCCTTGGGTATGGACGGGTTCATGGCCTTGACGAACGGCAGGCGCGGCCAGAGGAGCGCGATGAGCGCGCCTGCCGGTACGGCGATGAAGAGGCCGTAGAACAGGGTGTGCCCCACGGAGGCGTGGAAGGTCGCGGCCACGGCGGTGGGGCCGGGGTGCGGCGGCAGGAAGCTGTGCATCGTGGACAGGGAGATCGACATCGGCAGGCCCACCCACAGCAGGTTGACCCCCGTGACCCGGACGAGCGTGAACGCGATGGGCACGATGATGATGAAGGCGACCTCGTAGAACATGGTCACGCCGATGAGCATGGACGTGACCACCATGGCCATCTGGACGCCGCGCGGCCCGAAGGCGTCGAGCAGCTTGCCCGCGATCCGCTGGGCCGCTCCGGAATCGCCCATGACCCGGCCGACCATGGCTCCCAGGCCGATGGTGAGCATGGTGTCGCCGATCTGGTCCCCGATGCCCGCCGAGAGGACGTCCGGGATCTCGATCGCCGGGATCCCCTGGACCAGCGCGACGCCGACCGCCACGAGCAGGAGGGCCGCGAAGCCGTTGAGTTTCATGCGGGTCATCAGGAGCAGCAGCACCAGAACGCTGATCCCGACCACGAGGAGCGGCATGTCAGTTCCCCTTTGAACTGTCGGACTGTGGGGGGTGCCTCTATGTCGTTCGTCAATCCTGCGCTGTCGGTTTTGGGGGTTTCGGTCCCGTTCATGTGGCGAGGGTGACGGCGGGGGTTCGGGA
>NZ_JBEOVL010000064.1:0-32279 GCF_040295485.1 Streptomyces sp. NPDC002793
CTCCCGCCGCCCGGCGGTCAGGGTCAGGGCGAGCAGGGCGCCGGCCAGCGGGACAGCGGCGAGCACCGTCCACAGGACGGGGCCGTACGGCTGCCTGGGCGCGGTCGGACCGGCGGCGATACCCTCGGCCCCATGAGCAGGCCGCCCACCTTCACCCCGCCCCCCTGTGCCCGCGCCCGCGTGCTGCGCACCGAGCGCGGGGATTTCGCCGTACTGGACGCCGCACCGCCTTCCGGCGCGCATTCCACCGCGCTCCTGCTGCCCGGGTACACGGGCAGCAAGGAGGACTTCGTCGCGTTGCTGGAACCCCTCGCCGACGCAGGCTTCCGCGTGCTGTCCGTCGATGGCCGGGGGCAGTACGAGACGGAACGGACGGACCGTCAGGACTGCTACAGCCAGGCCGAGTTGGCGCGGGACGTGCTGGCGCAGGCCGCTGCCGTCGACGGTGCGGCCCCGACCGGCGGCATCCATCTGCTCGGGCACTCGCTGGGCGGCCAGATCGCCCGCGCGGCGGTACTGCTGGACTCCACGCCCTTCCGTTCACTGACCCTGATGTCGTCCGGCCCCGCCGAGATCGACCCGGCCCAGCAGAAGAAGGCGCGACTGCTCGGCGACGCGCTCACGCGCTGGAGCATGGCCGAGGTCTGGCAGATGATGCGCGCGATGGACCCACCCGAGGACGCGGACACCGGCGACGGAGAGGACCTGCGCCGCCGCTGGCTGCGGCACGACCCGGCGCAGCTGATCGCCACCGGCGCGCAGCTGTCGTCCGAGCCCGACCGGGTGGCCGAGCTCGCCGCCCTCTCCCTGCCCGTGCACGTCGTCTCGGGCGAGCGCGACGACGTCTGGCCGGTGCCGCTGCTCGACCGCATGGCCGAGCGGCTCGGCGCCGGCCGCACCGTGATCGAGGGCGCGGAGCACTCCCCCAACACGGCCCGGCCGGAGGAGACCGCGGCGGCCCTCGTCGCGTTCTGGAACGGAGTCCGCCCCTGATCCCCGCCCCGGGTCAGTACTGCGCCTGCAGGTGCTGCCAGAAGCCGTCGCGCAACGCCCGGCGCAGATGGGCGTGGCCGCGCAGCGAGTGCTGGAGGAGCCGCTCGGCCTCGACGAGCAGGTCCTGGTCGACCGAGCCCGGCAGATAGGGGTGCCCGGGCAGGAGGTCGGCGAGGGCGTCACGGCCGCGCGAGGAGAGCCAGCCGGCGGCGATCTGGGCGCCGACGAAGCGGACGTCGTCGCGTGCGGGCGCCGGGCTTTCGTCGTCGTACATGGTGACGGAGCGCCGGGTGACGTAGGGGCGGCAGAAGTCGAGGTCGAAGGTGCGCTGGCTGTCGACCTCCCAGAGCAGCGGCTCGGCCTGGTTGCGGCCCTCGCCCGCCTCGATGCCCCAGAGGTGGACACGGGCGCCGTAGCCCTGGGCCGCCTCGACCGCCGAGACCAGGTCCTCGTCGCCGCCGACCAGTGCGGCGTCGCTGATGGCGCGGTGCCGGGCGAGCGACTCCAGGTCCGTGCGGATGAGTGAGTCGACTCCCTTCTGCTGGTTGTTCGCGTTCAGATTGCCGAGCCTGACCTTGACGTCGGGGAGTTCGGCGATCGACTGCTGCTCGACGGTGTGGATCCGGCGCCTGGCCCCGTCGTACCAGTACACGCGCAGCAGCCTGCTGTCCGCGAAGATCGTGCGGGCCTTGTCGATGAAGGCCTCGATCAGCCCTTCCGCGTCCAGGTCGAAGGACCGGCGGTCCTCGGTGCCGGTGACGAGCAGTCCGGCCGCCGCGTAGACGTACCCCGCGTCCACGAAGATCGCGTGGGTGGAAGGGGTCTTCGACACCTCGGCGAGTACGCGCAGGAGCAGTGCGTTGGTGCGGTCCAGCTGTTCGCGGATGCCCGGCCCCTCGTCCGTCCGCGTGTCCGGGTTCATGCGGACCTCATTGTCCGCGCATGGCTGATTACCGACGGGTACTTAGACATCCAAAAAATTTCCTTAGCGTAGGGAATGTTTGCCGTGGGCAAGCCGTTGTACCCCCTGGGGAACGCGAGGCGCAGACGCCTCGTGCTCCCCGTCCTCACGGACGGCCAGCCCGTCCCCCCAGTAGTTCTCCAGCAGGAGGATCAGACGAAGGGAAGCCATATGCGCTTCGAGATCATGCGACTCGACGATGTCGACGGTACCGCCGTGGACAGCACCGTCGTGGACGCCGCCTCCGTCAACCGGATCGTGCAGCAGGCCGCAGCCATGGGCCAGCGCATCTACATCCGGCCGGCCGACACCTCGGCTTCATGACACCTTGCACTGCTCCGCGTCGCTGAACTCGAGCGCATGACGAGCTGAAGACGAAGCACCCCCGCGCGGAAGACTCGTGCGGGGGTGCTGTGGTGTCCGGGCCCGTGGGCTCAGGAGTTCTGGATGACCTGGGTGACGCCGTTGATGATCTGCTGCACGGCGATGGCCGAGAGCATCATTCCGGCGAGCCGGGTCACCAGCACCACTCCGCCGTCCTTGATCACACGGATGATCAACAGCGAATACCGCATGGCCAGCCAGAGCACCAGGTGCATCGCGACGATCGCCGCCCAGACGGAGATCTGCCCGCCGACGCCGTCCGCGTCCTGCACCGCGAGGATCACCGAGACGATCGCGCCGGGCCCGGCCAGCAGCGGCATCCCCAGCGGGACGAGCGCGACGTTCACGTCCTTGGTCTGGGTCGGTTCGTCCGTCTTGCCGGTGAGCAGGTCCAGGGCGATGAGCAGGAGGAGGAGCCCGCCCGCGATCATCAGCGCCGGCACGGAGACGTGCAGGTAGTCGAGAATCTGCTGGCCGAGCAGGCCGAAGACGGCGATGACGCCGAAGGCGACGGCGACGGCCTGGAGAGCCATCCTGCGCTGCACCTTGGCAGGGCGGCCCGCGGTGAGGGCCAGGAAGATCGGGGTGATCCCGGGCGGATCCATGATCACGAAAAGGGTGAGGAAGAGGGATCCGAAGACAGCGATGTCGAACACGGTGAGCCTTGCGAGAGAAGAGCGGGTCGAGCAGGAGGACGCACGCGGCGGCACGTCACGGGGACGCCCGGGCGTGCGGGGACACGACGAAGCGGGTGAGGGAGGGGGAAGGGCCCCGTTACGCGGGGAGCGGTCCGCCGGCGCCCGGCACGGGGAAGGCCCCCGTGGCGCGCCGGGTGATCTCGCCGTAGATCTCGGGGTCGGTGGTGTACTCCCCGAGCCGGACGGTCTTGCGGGTGCCGTGGTAGTCACTGGACCCGGTGGGAAGCAGCCCCAGGTCGGCGGCGAGCCCGCGCAGCCGGGCTCTGGTGGGCTCGTCGTGGTCCATGTGGTCCACTTCGATGCCGTCGAGGCCGGCGTCCGCCAGCCGCGCGATCACGGCTTCGGGGACGACCTCGCCCCGCTTGACCGCCAGCGGGTGCGCGAAGACCGTGACGCCACCGGCGGCCTTGACCAGCCGGACCGCGTCGAAGGGGTCGAGCTCGTGCTTGTCGGCGTACGCACGTCCGCCGTTGCCGAGCCAGGCCGAGGTGAACGCGTCGGAGACCGTGTCGACGACCCCCAGCTCCATGAGTGCCGTCGCGACGTGCGGGCGGCCGACGGAGCCGTTCCCGGCGATCCGCGCGACCTGCTCCCAGGTGACCGGGACGCCCAGCTCCTGGAGCCGTCGCACCATGGCCTGCGCCCGCGGCACCCGGTCGTCCCGGACGAGCTCGCGCTCACGGGCGAGTTCGGGCTCGGCGGGGTCGAAGAGGTAGGCGAGCATGTGCACGCCGACGCCGTCGACACGGCAGGAGAGCTCGGCGCCCGTGACGAGCGTGAGCCCCTCGGGGAGGGCGGCCGACGCCTCCGCGTGGCCCCCGACCGTGTCGTGGTCGGTCAGGGCCACGACATCGAGGCCCGCCGCGACGGCGTTGGCCATGAGTTCGGCGGGGGTGTCCGTGCCGTCCGAAGCCGTGGAGTGGGTGTGCAGGTCGATGCGCACGACGCGTACTCCATTGCGGGCCGACGGACGGGGGACGCTCCAGGATAACCGCCGGGCCGCACCCTCACGGCCCTCGGCCGGGAGCAGGGAGGGGTCAGGGCGGCGTGAGCAGCCGGGGGGTCAGCGCTCCGCACGGCAGCAGGTCCACTTCCCCGCCGGCGTCGCGCAGATCGGTCAGCACGAGTTCGTCGTACATCAGGAGCCCGGACTGTTCGGGCCAGACGATCGCCCAGAGCCACATGCCACGCGCCTCACCCGCGAAGACCGCACGGTCGGCGGGGGCGTCCTTGACGTGCCAGAGGGCGGTGGGGCGTCCCGCGGCGAGCACCTTGGTGTCCGGTGCCGCGTCGACGCGGAGGCCGGAGCCGGGGTCGGGGCCGTCGATGCCGGCGTAACGCGCGCCGAGCCCGACGCCCAGCTCCTCGGCGACGAGCAGCAGTTCGCCCATGCCTCCGAGCGGGCCGGGGCCCGAACACGCCACGGCGGTGGCACGGCCGCCACTGCGGTCGTCGCCCGCGTACGCCGCACCCGTGAACAGCCAGCCCACGGGGAGCGGCCAGGGCATCCACACCGGAACCCGGGCCCGGTGCACCACCACGCCCAGCGCCTCGACGCTGGGCGGGACCACCGGCTGCATCGGACTCACCTGGCCGTGCGTGGAGCACTGCCAGGCATCGGCGAAGAAGCCGGGCGCCCTGACCCGGCCACCGCACTTCGGGCAACTGGGTTCGCCCCTCATAACGCCCAACGGTCCTCCCCGGCCGTCGCCGCGTCAAGGACGATCACCCGCTCGCGGCACGGCCCTGACCGGCAAAAATACATGTAGCTTGCATTTATTAGTTCGTCTAACTTATTCTGTGTATAACGCAACGATCTAGCGGAGAGTGAGAGAGCCATGCGGGGAGAGGATCCGTTCGACGAAGGGACGACCAGCATCCTGCGTCAGCCGAAGGCCGTCTGGGCCACGGCGGGCGCATCGGTCGTGGCCTTCATGGGGATCGGCCTGGTGGACCCGATCCTGCCGTCCATCGCCGAGGGACTCAGGGCCACGACGGGCCAGGTGTCCCTGCTGTTCACCTCGTACTTCCTGATCACCGCGATCGCGATGCTCGTGACCGGCTTCGTCTCCAGCCGCATCGGCGGGCGCAAGACCCTGCTGGCCGGCCTCGCGCTGGTCGTCGTCTTCGCCGCGCTCTCCGGCACGTCCTCGTCCGTCGCCCAGCTGGTCGGCTTCCGGGCGGGCTGGGGCCTGGGCAACGCCCTGTTCGTGTCCACCGCTCTCGCGGTGATCGTCGGCGCCGCCGCCGGCGGCAGTTCGTCGGCGATCCTGCTGTACGAGTCGGCACTCGGCCTCGGCATGGCGTGCGGGCCCCTGGTCGGCGCCCTGCTCGGTGACGCCAGCTGGCGCTACCCGTTCTTCGGCACCGCCGTGCTGATGGCCATCGGATTCCTCTGCATCACCGCGTTCCTCAGGGAACAGCCCAAGCCGGCCCGGAAGACCTCGCCGCTCGACCCGGTCAGGGCCCTCGGCCACGGCGGGCTGGCCTCGGTCGCCGCATCGGCGTTCTTCTACAACTACGCGTTCTTCACGATCCTGGCCTTCACACCGTTCGTCCTGAACATGTCCCCGTACAGGTCGGGGGCCGTGTTCTTCGCCTGGGGCCTGCTGCTCGCCGTCTTCTCGGTGCTCGTCGCGCCACGTCTGCAGCGGCGCTTCGGCCCGCTGAGGGTGGTCGGCGGCTCCCTGGTGCTGCTCGCCGCGGACCTGGTGGTCCTCGGATACGGCAGCCACACGACGGCCATCGTCTGCACCATCGTCTCGGGCGCCTTCATCGGCATGAACAACACCGTCTACACCGAACTGGCCCTCGGCGTCTCGGACGCCCCGCGCCCGGTGGCGAGCGCCGGATACAACTTCGTCCGCTGGTTCGCCGCGGCTGCGGCCCCCTACCTCGCCCCGAAGATCGAGGGGTGGAGCGACATCCACCTGCCGTTCGTCGTCGCCGCCGTCGCGGCGCTGGTCGGCGCCGCCGTCGTGTGGGTCCGGCGCTCGGCACTGACCCACGAGGCGGAGGAACTGGAACCGCGCCACGCCACGGAGGACGGCGTCACGGTCTTCGCCCGCTGAGCGCCGGCTTCTCGGCGTGCTGCCTCCCCCTACCGGCCCCACCCGCGGTTCCCCCTCCTGGCCGCGCGGCGGGGCTGCCCCCGTCCGGTGGGTCAGTCCAGCGGCACGGACGCGCGCAGCGGATCCCGCAGGTCCGTCCCGTGCGTGAGCCAGCGCTCCTGGAGCTCCTGCGCGCCCCTGACACGCTTCCAGGCGGCCTCGTTGTGCGTCATCGGCAGCAGCGGCAGGAAGCGCACCGGGTCCATCGGGGGGGCCGGCTGCAGGTCCTCGACCAGGCCGCCGGGCTCGGCGACCAGGACGGAGCTGAAGGGGGCCCCGGCCCACAGCGGCTGCCCGAGGTCCAGCGATGCCCCGGGGGTCACGATCAGCCCCTCGACCTGCGGCGAGGCCGCGAGGACGGCGAGGGGCCGCAGCACCTGGTCGGTGTCGGCGAGCCCCACCCGCACGGACAGGACCAGTTCGGCGCGCGGGCCCTTCACGGGGTCGGCGAGGGGGGACGTCGGGTCGGCCATCGGCTGGGCGGACATACCGAGCGTGGCGTAGCGCACCACATCGCCGTCGATGAAGCGGAGCACCTCGATGCGGTCCGTGCCGAGGAACGTCACATCGGCGCGCGCGTCCGGCTCCCCCAGCGCCGTACGGAGCCGGGCCTCGACCAGATCAAGAATTTCTCCCATGCCGCGAGCATAGAACGCGTAGCGAACGGGCAAAGGAAGGGATTGGCTCCTCACCTGGCTGATAGCCTGGGGCGTCGGTCGGGACAGCACGCAGAAGCGTCGCTCTCAGTCCTGACAACACGTGATCCCCTACGGGGGACCGGCCGGAGGAGGTGGGGCTGCGGTGGATCCAAGTCGACCGTGCAGTACCAACCGCCCTTCCGCACAACGCCTTCCTTCTGTGATCTGACGCCCCACCCGGACGTCACCACGGCAGTTCGCGCACCGGAAGAGCCCCTCGTTTTTGCCTGTCTGTAGCGAACGCCGTCATCGTGCCCGCGCGGTGCCGCCCGCTTTGCGGACGTGAGCGCACGTCCCCATTCCGGGCAGTTCCACGTGTCCACCGCCGACGGCCCTCCGTGAAGAGGAGCCAGCCATGTCGATGATCCGTGACCTGCGCGCCGCCGTGCGCCCGTCCCAGCGCAAGAGCAACACCCCGTACAGCAGCTACGACGCCACCCGTGACCCGTCCGCCTCCAGCGCCGTCGTCGACTGCGCGGTCTACCGGGGCGGGCGCCGGGTCACCGAGGCCTCCTGCCAGACACCACGCGAGGCGATGCTGCGCGTGCGGGAGGAGGGCGGCTTCGCCTGGATCGGGCTGCACGAGCCGACGGAGGAGGAATTCGCGGGTATCGCAAGGGAGTTCGGACTGCACCCGCTCGCCGTCGAAGACGCGGTCCACGCCCACCAGCGGCCGAAGCTGGAGCGGTACGACGACACGCTCTTCACCGTCTTCAAGACGATCCACTACGTCGAGCACGCCGAACTGACCGCGACCAGCGAGGTCGTGGAGACCGGCGAGGTGATGTGCTTCACCGGGCGGGACTTCGTGATCACCGTCCGGCACGGCGGACAGGGGTCGCTGCGCGCCCTGCGCCACCGCCTCCAGGAGGATCCCGAGCTGCTCGCCAAAGGGCCGTCCGCCGTGCTGCACTCCATCGCCGACCACGTCGTCGACGGCTACATCGCGGTGGCGGCCTCGGTGCAGGACGACATCGACGAGGTGGAGATCGACGTGTTCTCCACTCCCGCCAAGGGCAGCGCACGCGGATCGGACGCGGGCCGGATCTACCAGCTGAAGCGCGAGGTGCTGGAGTTCAAGCGGGCCGTGTCGCCGCTGCTGCGGCCGATGCAACTGCTGAGCGAGCGTCCGATGCGGCTGATCGACCCCGACATCCAGAAGTACTTCCGTGACGTCGCCGACCACCTGGCCCGGGTGCACGAGGAGGTCATCGGCTTCGACGAGCTCCTGAACTCGATCCTCCAGGCCAATCTGGCGCAGGCGACCGTCACGCAGAACGAGGACATGCGCAAGATCACGTCCTGGGCGGCCATCATCGCCGTACCGACGATGATCTGCGGCGTCTACGGCATGAACTTCGATCACATGCCGGAACTGCAGTGGACGTACGGCTATCCGATGGTGCTGGCGCTCATCGGTGTCGTCTGCTTCTCCATCCATCGCATCCTCAAGCGCAACGGCTGGCTCTGAGGGGCTCTCCCCTAGAGTTCACCCATGACTGCTGCTGACGTGTCGCTTGCCCGGGCTCTCGTCGAGGAGGCCACCAAGAAGTCCGGCCTCATCTGGGTGCGGGGCACCGGGCCCTCCCGGGCGTTGTGGCACGTGTGGCACGAGGGCGCCGCTGTGCTCGTCGGGGACGGCCCCGGGGAGCAGCCGCTCCCCGCCGGTCTCGACGCCGGTGCCGCCGCCGAGGTGACCGTACGCAGCAAGGACAAGGGCGGCCGGATCGTGGCCTGGACAGCCGCCGTCACGGTGCTGGAACCGCGCTCCGAGGAGTGGGAGGCGGCGGTCGGCGAGCTCAAGGGCAAACGGCTGAACGCCCCGGACGCCGAACAGCTGACGGAACGCTGGGCCCGTGAGTGCCGGGTCGTACGGCTGACGCCCGGCGCCACCCGCACCGACCTGCCGGACACCTCTCTGGCCGCGCGGCCGCTGCCCACCGGGGCGACCACGCGGCGGACGGCCCCGGCCGCGCTCCCCCGGCTGCTGCTGAAGCGCCGCGGGAAGCGCTGACCGGCCGGCTCCGTCAGCCGGAGGTCCTGGGAAGCTCGCCGCCGTAGTCCACGGTGTCGCCCTCGGCCGGCTCCTCCAGTTCGAAGGTCTGGCCCCAGTCGGCGAGGGTGACCGTGCCGCCACCTCCGCCGCGGGCGACCCGAAGGGGGTACGGGGTGCTTTCGAGGGAGACGTGCAGGGTGCCCCCCTCACCCTTTCCGCCCATGATCTGCACGGTGCGCACCCCGCCGATCGTGTCCCGGTCGCCCTTGTTGATCTTCCCGTGCAGTGCGAGCAGCCCGTCGAGCAGCGTGTCCTTCTCCGTGAAGCCACGCATCTGCTGGTAGGTGGGGTCGTCCTCGGGGACCTTGACGTACTTGTTCCGGAGCTTGTCGGCGGCCTGGTCGCTCTCGTCGTCGGCCTTGTCGTCCTTCCAGAAGCCCGCGTCGGCCTTCAGGTAGAGCTCGTCGCCGATGCGCAGCAGATCGAAGGTGTTCTGCTCCGAGACGACCGATCCCGTGCCGCCCTCACTGCTGAGCTGCATGTTCAGGGTGTACGTCCCACCCTTGCTGACCAGTTTGCCCGTGAGCCGCACCGCGTCCGCGGCGTCGGCCGCGGCCCGTGTCTTCTTGTCGATCTGCGCGGCGGTCAGTTTGCCGACGCCGTTGGTCCCCTTGTCCGGGTCCTCTCCTGCGCAGGCCGTGAGCGCGACCGTGAGTCCCGCGCAGAGCACCACGGCGGAAACGGTCCGGCGACGGGTCCGGACGGCAGGGGCGGAAGAGGTCACTGGCGCACTGCCTCTCATCTGTGTGTCGGAGGATGGCAGACGGCAGCGTACCCGTGCCGCGTACGCCGTTCGGCAGAGCGCCGTACGGACGGTCCGCCCGGGCGTCCCGGACCGGTACGGGCTAGCCTGATCACGGCGCAGGAGGACATGAGGGGCGGAGGGAGACGCGAGGATGGCGGCAGGCACTCCCAGGGTTTTCGTCTCCCACCTCTCCGGCGTACCGGTGTTCGACCCGAACGGTGATCAGGTCGGCCGGGTCCGGGACCTGGTGGCGATGCTGCGGGTCGGCGGCAGGCCCCCGCGGCTGCTCGGCATGGTCGTCGAGGTCGTGAGCCGGCGGCGCATCTTCCTGCCGATCACCCGCGTGACGGGGGTCGAGTCGGGCCAGGTCATCACCACCGGTGTGGTCAACATGCGGCGCTTCGAGCAACGCCCGACCGAGCGACTCGTCCTCGGCGAGTTCCTTGACCGGCGGGCGCGCCTCGTCGAGACGGACGAGGAGGTGACCGTCCTCGACGTCGCCATCCAGCAGCTCCCGGCCCGCCGTGACTGGGAGATCGACAAGTTCTTCGTCCGCAAGGGCCGGGGCGGGGCGCTGCGCCGCAAGGGCGAGACGCTGACCGTGGAGTGGTCGGCCATCAGCGGTTTCTCGCTGGAGGAGCAGGGACAGGGTGCCGAGAGCCTGGTGGCGACCTTCGAACGGCTGCGCCCCACCGATGTCGCCAACGCCCTGCACCATCTGTCGCCCAAGCGCCGGGCCGAGGTCGCCGCGGCCCTGGACGACGAGCGGCTCGCCGACGTCCTGGAGGAGCTCCCCGGTGACGACCAGGTGGAGATCATCGGCAAGTTGGAGGAGGACCGCGCCGCGGACGTCCTGGAGGCGATGGACCCGGACGACGCGGCCGACCTGCTCTCCGAGCTGCCGGAGGCGGACAAGGAACGGCTGCTGGCCCTGATGCGGCCGGACGATGCCGCAGACGTACGGCGCCTGCTGGCGTACGAGGAGCGGACCGCGGGCGGGCTGATGACGACCGAGCCGATCATCCTGCGGCCCGACGCGACCGTCGCGGACGCGCTGGCCAGGGTCCGCCAGCAGGACCTGTCGCCCGCCCTGGCCGCGCAGGTGTACGTCTGCCGGTCGCCGGACGAGACCCCCACCGGCAGGTATCTGGGCACCGTGCACTTCCAGCGGCTGCTGCGGGACCCGCCGTTCACCCTGGTGAGCTCGATCGTCGACAGTGATCTCGTGCCCCTGACGCCGGACACCCCGCTGCCCGCCGTGACCAGCTATCTGGCCGCGTACAACATGGTCTCGGTGCCCGTCGTGGACGAGAGCGGATCGCTGCTGGGCGCGGTGACCGTCGACGACGTGCTGGACCACCTGCTCCCCGAGGACTGGCGTGAGACCGACTTCCAGGGCGAGGAGGGGATCGCCGGTGGCCGCTGAGGACCGCGCGAGGACCGCGCCGACGGGAGCCTCGGGCATCGTGCGCCCGCCGCGCCCCCGCCTCGACCAGCCGAAGGCGCCCCGGCGCCGGCTGCTGCCCGAGTACGACCCCGAGGCGTTCGGCCGGTTCTCCGAGCGCATCGCCCGCTTCCTGGGCACCGGACGGTTCATCGTCTGGATGACGCTGATCATCATCCTCTGGGTGGTGTGGAACATCTTCGCTCCGGAGGAACTCCGGTTCGACCAGTACCCGTTCATCTTCCTGACGCTGATGCTGTCCCTCCAGGCCTCCTACGCCGCCCCGCTCATCCTGCTCGCGCAGAACCGCCAGGACGACCGCGACCGGGTCACCCACGAACAGGACCGCAAGCAGAACGAGCGCTCGATCGCGGACACCGAATTCCTCAGCCGGGAGATCGCCGCGCTCCGGATGGGCCTCGGGGAGGTCGCCACCCGGGACTGGATCCGCTCCGAGCTGGAGGCCATGGTGAAGGACATGGAGGAGCGCCGGATCCTCTCCCGGGTCGAGAGTGACGAAGGCGACCGCTGAGTGGCTACCCACGCGTAGCCCTCGGCGCCGTTCCCTCCCGTCGCCCGCCACCACCCTTCCGAGGAGCGTTGCGCGCGCACCGTACTATCGAGGTATGGCTACGGAAGATGCGGTGCGCGAAGCGCTGGCGACAGTGAACGACCCGGAGATCCACCGCCCCATCACCGAGCTGGGCATGGTGAAGTCGGTCGAGATCGATCCCGACGGTGTGGTCGCTGTCACCGTGTATCTCACGGTTTCCGGCTGCCCGATGCGCGAGACGATCACCAAGAACGTGACCGACGCGGTGGCCCGCGTCGAGGGCGTGTCACGGGTCGAGGTCACGCTCGACGTGATGAGCGACGAACAGCGCAAGGAGCTCGCCTCGTCCCTGCGCGGCGGCACGGCCGAGCGCGAGGTTCCGTTCGCCAAGCCGGGTTCACTGACCCGGGTCTACGCGGTGGCGTCCGGCAAGGGCGGCGTCGGCAAGTCCTCGGTGACGGTGAACCTCGCGGCGGCGATGGCGGCCGACGGCCTCAAGGTCGGTGTGGTCGACGCGGACATCTACGGACACAGCGTGCCCCGGATGCTCGGCGCGGACGGCAAGCCCACCCAGGTCGAGAACATGATCATGCCGCCGTCCGCGCACGGCGTGAAGGTGATCTCCATCGGCATGTTCACCCCGGGGAACGCCCCGGTGGTGTGGCGCGGCCCCATGCTGCACCGCGCGCTGCAGCAGTTCCTCGCCGATGTGTACTGGGGCGACCTGGACGTCCTGCTGCTCGACCTGCCGCCGGGCACCGGTGACATCGCGATCTCCGTGGCACAGCTCGTGCCCAACGCCGAGATCCTGGTCGTCACGACCCCGCAGCAGGCCGCCGCCGAGGTGGCGGAGCGGGCCGGTTCCATCGCCGTGCAGACCCACCAGAAGATCGTCGGTGTCGTCGAGAACATGTCGGGCATGCCGTGCCCGCACTGCGACGAGATGGTCGACGTGTTCGGTTCGGGCGGCGGGCAGCGGGTCGCCGACGGGCTGACGAAGACGGTCGGCGCCGAGGTCCCGGTGCTCGGGTCCATCCCCATCGACCTGCGCCTGCGTGAGGGCGGGGACGAGGGCAAGCCCGTCGTCCTGTCCGACCCGGACTCCCCGGCGGGCTCCGCGCTGCGCTCCATCGCCGAGAAGCTGAGCGGCCGTCAGCGCGGCCTGTCCGGGATGTCGCTGGGTCTCACCCCGCGCAACAAGTTCTGACCGTCGGACGGGTGGGGGCGGCCTCCTGCGGGAGGCCGCCCCCACCCGTCCGCGACTCAGCCCTCGTACGAGGCGATGTCGCCGATCACCGCGAATCCCAGGCCGTAGGCGCTCATGCCCCGCCCGTAGGCGCCGATGTGCACCCCGTCGGGGGCCGAACCCGCGAGCACCCAGCCGAACTCCGACTCGCGGTAGTGGAAGTCCACCGGTACGCCGTCCACCGGCAGGGACAGCGTCGACCAGGGTGCCTGGCCAAGGTCGTCCGCGAGGTCGAACGCGGTTTCGGTCTGCTGCTTCAGCCATTCGCCACGCAGGGTGTGGTCCATCTGCGGGGGCCAGGTGCAGTCCAGCAGGCCTGAGCCCGCCAGCCAGGCCGCCGACGAGACCGTGGTGGCGTCCAGCACCCCCGTGCCGTCGTCGCTGTGCCGCACGGGGCTGCTGCCCACGGTCACGACCACCGCGAAACGCGCCTTCTCCGCCCCCGCGTCGACCCGTACGACCGGCTCCTCACCGTGCCCGGTGGAACCGTGCTGCACGGTGTCGTCCGCCGCGGCGGTCACGTGCATCAGCCAGCGCGGACCCGCGAAGGCGTCGTCCAACCCGTACCAGGGGAACGGCGCCTTGAGATAGCCGTCGACAGTACGCCGGGTCGCCGGCACCCCCTCTGCGGTGACTGCGCTGGGCGCACCGTCCGCCCCTGCCCGACTCGTCGTCTCCATCTGCCCGGCCGCCTCCTCGATCAATCGCTGATCCGGCGCGGCCCTCCCCCCGTGGGCATGGGCAACCTCGCTACCGGACAGATGGAGAATAGCCATACCGTCCGGAGCAGTCGGGATTGACCGGTCTCAGGTGGCGTCTGCGTCGAAGGGCGGGCGCTCGTCCTTGGCCGGTTGCGCGGGCTTCTTGAGGAGGTCGGGCTTGGTGGTGGCACCGGCCGCCGCGGCCGTGCCCGCCGTCGCGGTGGCCGTGGACGAGTCGCTCTCGCGGCCGTTCACCGCGTCGGTGACATCGGCCATCTCCTTGCGAAGGTCGAAGCTCTCGCGGATCTCCTTGAGCCCCAGGTCGTCGTTGCCGTCCATGAGCTGCTTGCGGACGAACGTCTTGGGGTTCAGGTCCTCGAACTCGAAGTCCTTGAACTGCGGTCCGAGCTCCGAGCGGATGTCTTCCTTGGCGCTGTCCGAGAACTCACGGATCTTGCGGATGGTGCGCGTGACGTCCTGGATGACCTTCGGCAGCTTCTCCGGGCCGAATACGAGCACGGCGAGAACCACGAGCGTCAGCAACTCGAGTGCGCCTATGTCATTGAACACCTTGCTGCTCCTCGTGTTCTCTGCGTGGTCTCCGCGTGTTCACCGCCGCCAGGTCATCAGGGGCCCGGACCGCTCCACGGTACCCGGCGAAGCTGTCCGTGCGGTACCTGCCGGTGACCTTCAGGTGCCGCTCGCCGACCCCAGCGTCAAGGTCATGGACAGGTCCTCACCACCGCGGGTGAGGACGAGCCCGAGCCGGTCACCGGGTCGGTGGGCGCGGATCTTGACGATCAGTTCCTCGCCGCTGTGCACGCGCCGGCCCTCCACCTCGGTGATGACGTCACCCTGCCGGATGCCCGCCCTGTCGGCCGGGCCTCCTTCGGTCACCGCCGCTCCGCCGTCGGCCGTCTCGCCCCCGACCTTGGCTCCGTCGCCGGTGAACTCCATGTCCAGCGTGACGCCGATCACCGGGTGAGTGGCCTTGCCGGTGCTGATCAGTTCCTCGGCGACGCGCTTGCCCTGGTTGATGGGTATCGCGAAACCGAGGCCGATCGAGCCGGACTGGCCGCCGTCGAGAGCGGATCCGCTGTCCGCCGCGCGGATGGCGCTGTTGATGCCGATCACCCGGGCATCGGCGTCGACCAGCGGGCCGCCCGAGTTGCCCGGGTTGATGGGGGCGTCGGTCTGCAGGGCGTCGACGTAACTGACGTCGGTGCCGTCGCCCTTCTCACCGCCCGCGGTGATGGGCCGCTGCTTGGCGCTGATGATGCCGGAGGTGACCGTGTTGGACAGGTCGAAGGGGGCTCCGATGGCGACGACGGGGTCGCCCACCTGCACGTTGTCGGAGTTCCCGAGCGGCAGCGGTTTGAGGCCGGAGACACCGGTCACCTTGACGACGGCCAGGTCGTAGCCGCTGTCCTTGCCGATGATCTCGGCCGACGCGGTCTCCCCGCCGCTGAACGTCACGGTGATGTCGCCGGTGGAGCCCGCGGGGGCGACCACATGGTTGTTGGTCAGGATGTGGCCCTTGCCGTCGAGGACGAAGCCGGTGCCGGTTCCGGACTCGGCGGAGCCGTTGACGTGCAGGGTGACCACGCTGGGCAGCGCGCTCGCGGCGATGCCGGCGACGCTGTCGGGCGCCCGGCCGCCGTCGTCCCGGCCGGACTGGGGCAGTTCCACGGTGGTCAGGCCGCCGTTGCGCTCGACGTAGGCACCGATTCCGCCGCCGACTCCCCCGGCGACGAGGGCGAGCAGCGCGGCTCCGACGAGGATCGAGCCCCGACGGCCCTTACGCGGCCGGGTGTCCTGGCCGGGGCCCGGGTGGCTCAGCGGCTGCTGGGGCGCGCCCCACGGGTCGTACCGCAGCCACTGCGAGGGCTGCTGGGTCTGCTGGGCCGGCACGGAGGGCTGGGGCGCGGCGTGCGGCTGAGGCGCCGTGTGCGGCGCCGACGGGGGCGGCCATGCCTCGGCGTGCCCCCGCTCGCCCGGTGCCGGAGTCGTGGCGGGCGCGGAGGCGGGGTGGGGCGCCGGCACGCCGTGGCCGTCCGTCCCTGCGTACGGCGGCGGTACGGGCGGTACGTGGGTCCCGTGGGCCGGGGTCGCCACCGGGCGCTGCACGGGCGGCGCGGGCGCCCACGGGCCCGGGCCACCGTAGGGCGGGGTGCTGTACTCGTCGGGAGCGTGCAGCGGCTGCGTACGGTGCGCCGGAGGCTCGGCGGCGGGCGGCGCGGGCGAGGCCGGTGGCGCGGCGGGTGCCGGGGGCGCGGGGACGGGTGCCGCCGGGGGCGCGGGGCGGAAGTCGCCGTCCTCACCGGGCGGGTTCCCGGGGGCGGGCGGCTCTCCGGCCGTGGCGGGCCCGGTCAGGGCCGGCTCCTTGGGCGCGGTCGCCCCCGCGTCGGTGACGGCCACCGAGTCCTCCGGCCCGTCCGGGCGGTTCCGCTCCGCGGAGGGGCGGCTCCACCACTTCGTCTTCGGCCCGCTGGGCTTCTCGTCGTCCATGCTCTCCCCGCAACTGGCCCTTGCACGCCCACAGAGGCGTCCCTCCCGGAATTCAACCAGGTTTGCGAATCCGCGCGCAGGGTCCTGGTCAGCGCAGCGGGGAAAGCGGCATCGCGTGGTCGCGCAGAGGTGAGGCGGAGGCCGTCGCGGACGGTGCGGGCGGTGCGGACGGCTCCTGGTGCGCTCCACCACCGGCCCGGTCGCCGAGCGCGGGCGCGTACAGCGGGCCGGCGTCGGTCGGGCGTATCAGCGGCGGCACGATCACGTTCAGCACCGGGTAGGCGTGGGTGCCACCGCCGGTGAGCGTCGAGGTGCTCAGCAGCGACGGCGCGGAGGTGAGCACGGGCCGGGCGGACGAGGACGGTGTGGCGCCGGGCCGGGCCGCCCGGTCCGCTCCGACGGCGAGGGCCCCGCCACCACTGCGGCCGGCCGCGACGGCGGCACCGCCGGCCCGCTCCTCGGCCTCGAGCGGAGTCGCGTTGCTGCCCGCACCCTCGGCGCTGGCCGGCGCTTCGGGTCCGTAGTCGAGTGGGAGGGTTCCGCCCAGCGCGATGGCCGCGAGCGAGACCGCGCTGGCCGCGACGAACGCGAAGCGCCGCGCTCGCCAGGGCGAACGGTCGGCGTCCCGGCCCACGTCATGGATCCGGAAGCCGGAACCGGACGCGCCGCCCGGCAGTACGGCGGTCGAGCCGTGGGCGGTCGGCAGGTATCCGAAGCCGTCCAGCGGCGAGCGCCCCGGTTCCGCGGGCCCGCCGGGCTCGCGTACGGGAAGGATTCCGTCCCCGAGGCGCCGACCGGCGCTCGTGCCGTCACCCGGCCCGCCCGGCCCGTCACCGCTGGGGCCCCCCGGGAGGCCCTGCAGACGGGCGAGGAACCCCTCGGAGGGCGAAGGGGCCGCGGAGGTGGCGAAGGCACTTTTCAGCCGCCGCTGGGAGTCCGCCTCGGCCTTGCATCTGGCGCAGGTCGCCAGATGGGCCAGGACCCGCTCCCGGGCATCGTGTTTGAGCTCACCGTCGACGAGCGCGGCGAGCCGGTCCCCCAGATGCTGCTCCGCGGGGGTCGGACCTGTGCCGCTCACGCCGTTCCGCCCTCCCCGGCAAGGACCGCGTCCGCGAGGGAACGCTGCTCGGCGCGGGCCTCGGGCGAACGGTGCCGGAGTGCCTTGCGCAGGTGCGAGCGGCCGCGGTGGATGCGGCTGCGCACCGTGCCGAGCTTGACGCCGAGCGTGGCGGCGATCTCCTCGTACGAGAGTCCCTCGATGTCGCAGAGCACGACCGCGGCACGGAACTCGGGCGCGAGGGTGTCCAGCGCCTGCTGGACGTCCGCGTCGAAGTGCGTGTCGTTGAAGACCTGCTGCGGGGACGGCTCACGGCTCGGCAGCCGCTCGGCGGCGTCGTCGCCCAGTGAGTCGAAACGGATCCGCTGCTTGCGGCGGACCATGTCCAGGAAGAGATTCGTCGTGATCCTGTGCAGCCAGCCCTCGAAAGTGCCGGGCGTGTAGGTGGACAGCGACCGGAAGACACGGACGAAGACCTCCTGGGTGAGGTCCTCGGCGTCGTGCTGGTTACCCGTCAGCCGGTAGGCGAGGCGGTACACCCTGGCGCTGTGCGTGCTGACGATCTCTTCCCATGAGGGCGGGGTCCACGCCTGGGAATCCGCATCTGAGGCGAAGGTCGCGGTCGGTGCGGAATCGTTGGAAGAACGGTCAGCGATGTTGGTCACGGATTTCGGCTCACCCGCCGACCTGAGAAAACGCCGCAGCGCACCTCTCCGATCCACAGGCGCAGCCGCACCTCCCCTATCGGCTCTGGTGGTGTCCAGTGGAGCCCCTACCATAGCCACCTCGCCCGTTAGCTCCGGATAAGCCTTTTTATCTTCTGGTCCCCGGTGTACCGGGGGCAAGAGGCACATTCCGGGCCCGGCCGCAGGGCCCGGGCCACGTGTTCCTCCCCGCCCCTTCATAACGCGCGGTCCCATCTGCGGGTTCCCGGGTCCAGCGGATACAGTCACCGTTGCGCCAACCACGGGGACAGGAGAGCGTCATTACCGCCAACCGGCAGACGAGCTGGGCATTCGCCGACGCCTTTGTCGCCGAGGAGGAAGCTCTGCTCTGGGCCCGGGACCGGGCCGAGGAGACAGGGCTCCGCCCGGTGTCATCAGGCACCGGCGCGGCATTGCGTCTGCTCGCTGCCACCGCGGACGCCAAAGCGGTGGCCGAGATCGGCACCGGGACCGGCGTGTCCGGCATCTACCTGCTGCAGGGCATGCGCCCGGACGGGGTGCTGACCACCGTCGACCCGGAGCCCGAGCGCCAGCAGTTCGCCCGTGAGGCGTTCCGCGCGGCGGGCTTCGCCACGAACCGGGCCCGCTTCATCCCGGGGCGCGCCCTCGATGTCCTTCCGCGGCTCGCGGACGGCGGATACGACCTGGTCTTCTGCGACGGTGACCGCCTGGAGAGCCTCGACTGCCTCGCTGAATCGTTGCGCCTTCTCCGACCGGGCGGCCTGGTCTGTTTCGAGGGCGTCTTCGCGGACGGCCGCACGATCGACTCGGCCGCGCAGCCCGCCGAGGTCCTGCGCCTGCGCGAACTGCTGCGGGCCGTGCGCGAGAGCCAGGAACTCATGGCCACGCTGTTGCCGGTGGGCGACGGGCTGCTGTGCGCGGTGCGGCGCGGCTGACCGTACGCCCCCTGACGCACCACTGCCCCGGCACGGATTCCGTGCCGGGGCAGTGGTGAAGTGTGGGCGCCTCCGCCTCAGCCGACGACCTTCTTCAGCGCGTCACCGAGTGCATCGGCCTCGTCCGGAGTCAGCTCGACGACAAGCCGACCGCCGCCTTCGAGCGGAACGCGCATGACGATGCCCCGCCCCTCCTTTGTCACCTCGAGCGGGCCGTCGCCCGTCCGCGGCTTCATGGCCGCCATGCTCGTTCCCCTTCCTGAAACCAGCTCATCGCAGCCGGCGGCCCCATGACAGGCGCTGCCTCACCGGCGTCGAACACAATGCTTCCTCCGCATTATCCCGCATCAGGGACCCCGATGACCAACATCGGTCTGCATCGCTTGCGCAACGCGCTCTCTCAAAACCACCCAATTCGGCGATCCGGCTGCGATACTGCGCCGCCTTCGGCCCTCAGCCGAGGTCCAATCGTTAGACGCAGGTCACATGTGCGGGTCGCCCGAAGTCCGCCATGCTTGCCCCGACAGGCACGAAGCCGGACCCGTAAGGAGACCCGCAATGGCCGACATGGCCGGCACCACGGCTGACACGGTGCTCACGGACGTGAGCGACGGGCTCGCGACGATCACCATCAACCGCCCCGACGCGATGAACGCCATGAACACCGCCGCCAAGGTCGCGCTCCGCGACACCCTTCGGGCCGTCGCGGACGACCCCGCCGTGCGGGCGGTTCTCCTCACCGCCACCGGGCGCGCCTTCTGCGTCGGGCAGGATCTCAAGGAGCACGTCGCCAAGCTCGCCGAGGCCCGCGAGACGGACGGCGGCAACGCCCTGAGCACGGTGCACGAGCACTACAACCCCATCGTGCGGGCCCTGACCGAGATGGAGAAGCCCGTGGTCGCGGGGGTCAACGGGGTGGCGGCGGGGGCGGGGTTCGGGTTCGCGCTCGCCGCCGACTACCGCGTGGTCGCCGACACCGCCACCTTCAACACGTCCTTCGCCGGAGTCGCGCTGACCGCGGACTCGGGCGCGTCCTGGACCCTGCCGCGGCTGATCGGCGCGAGCCGCGCCGCCGACCTGCTGTTCTTCCCCCGCTCCATCTCCGCCCAGGACGCCTATGAACTGGGCATCGCGAACAAGGTGGTTCCCGCGGCCGACCTGGCGAAGGAGGCACACGCGGTGGCCCGTGCCCTGGCGGACGGTCCGACGGTCGCCTACGCGGCTCTGAAGGCATCCATGGCGTACGGGGCCGGGCACACCCTCTCCGAGACCCTGGAGAAGGAGGACGAACTCCAGACGAAGGCGGGCGCGTCGCAGGACCACACGATCGCGGTCGAGGCCTTCCTCGCGAAGCAGCCGCCGAAGTATCTCGGCAGGTAGGGCTACCGGCCGCCGCCCCGGGCCACACAGTCGGCCAGGTGGTCGTCGACGAGGCCGCAGGCCTGCATCAGGGCGTACGCGGTGGTGGGGCCGACGAAGCGGATGGAGCGCTTCTTCAGGTCCTTGGCCAGCGCGGTGGACTCCGGGGTGACCGCCGGGACGTCGCCGAGGGTACGAGGGGCCGGCCGCGTGGCCGGGTCGGGGGCGTGGGACCAGATGAGCGCGTCCAGCTCGCCCTCGCCCCAGCCGGCCAGCACCTTGGCGTTGGCGAGCGTGGCGTCGATCTTCGCGCGGTTGCGGATGATCCCGGCGTCGGCCAGGAGCCGCTCCTTGTCGGCGTCGGTGAACTCCGCCACCGCGGGGATCTTGAATCCGGCGAACGCGCTGCGGAAGCCCTCACGGCGGCGCAGGATCGTCAGCCACGAGAGCCCCGACTGGAACGCCTCCAGGCAGAGCCTCTCGAAGAGGGCGTCGTCGCCGTGGACGGGGCGGCCCCACTCGGTGTCGTGATAGGCGAGGTAGTCCTCCGTGGACAGGCCCCACGGGCAGCGCGGACGCCCGTCCGCCGCCGGCTGGGCGTCGCTCATCGCTCCCCCTCCTCGTCGCGCGGGCCGTCCTGGGCGGCGGGCGCTTCGCCGGGCCGCTTGAAGAGGTCGGGGCCGGTCACCGCCGTCGCCTGGGCCCCGGCGAGCGCCGACTCCAGCTCGGCGATGTGGGCGTCCCGCTCGGCGAGCTCGGCGCCCAGCCGGCCGAGGGCCTCGTCCACGTCCGTCATGCGGTAGCCGCGCACGGCCATGGGAAGCCGCATGGCCTCGACGTCGGCGCGGCCGACGGGGCGGTTCGCGGGCAGCGGGTCGGTGAGCCGCTCGGGCTCGACGTCCTGCAGCACCGCGCTTCCGCCTCCACCGACCACCGCCAGGGTGACCGCGGCCACGACCACGGCCATCGTGAGCAGCAAGAACCAGAACACGTGCATCTCCCCGGGAGCGGAATACCTGTCCAGGTCAGATCGTGCCATGAGGGACCGACAGTCAGGGCCTTCGGCCGGACTCCGGCCCCGCGACCCCCGCATGATCCGGACGGGAGACCCTGACGGCCTCCCCCGCGACGGAGAGCGGGTGGCCTGTCGCGGGGGAGGTCGTAAGGTCGCAGGCGGGCCAACCAGGGAGGAACCAGGAATGCGAAGCGGGGCGCTCAGGCTGGGGCGGCGGGAATTCGGGCCGCACGAGCCGGTGATCATGGCGATCGTGAACCGGACTCCTGACTCGTTCTACGACCAGGGAGCGACGTTCCACGACGAACCCGCGCTCTCGCGGGTCGAGCAGGCGGTCGCGGAAGGCGCCGCGATCATCGACATCGGCGGGGTGAAGGCCGGCCCCGGCGAGGAGGTGACGGCCCAGGAGGAGGCGCGCCGCACGGTCGGCTTCGTCGCCGAGGTGCGCCGCCGGCACCCGGACGTCGTGATCAGCGTGGACACCTGGCGGCACGACGTGGGTGAGGCCGTCTGCGAGGCCGGGGCGGACCTGCTGAACGACGCGTGGGGCGGGGTCGACCCGAAGCTCGCCGAAGTGGCCGCACGGTACGGGGCGGGGCTCGTGTGCACGCACGCGGGCGGCGCGGAGCCCCGCACACGGCCGCACCGGACCACGTACGACGACGTGATGGCCGACATCCTGCGGGTGACCCTCGGGCTCGCCGAGCGGGCCGTGGAGCTCGGGGTCAGGCCGGACGGGATCATGATCGACCCGGGTCACGACTTCGGGAAGAACACCCGGCACTCGCTGGAGGCGACGCGCCGGCTGGACGAGATGACGGCCACGGGCTGGCCGGTGCTGGTCTCCCTCTCCAACAAGGACTTCGTCGGGGAGACGCTCGACCGGCCGGTCAAGGAGCGCGTGATCGGTACGCTCGCGACGACGGCCGTGTCGGCCTGGCTGGGGGCACAGGTGTACCGGGTGCACGAGGTGGCCGAGACCCGGCAGGTCCTGGACATGGTGGCGTCCATCGCGGGCCACCGGCCACCCGCGGTGGCCCGGCGCGGGCTGGCGTAGGGTCCCCCGCTCCCCGGTCGTCGGAGGGGGCCTGGTCCGGCCCGTCCGACCGCAGGCGGGGGAGCGGGGCCGTCGTTCCTACGGCCTCGGGCCCCGTGGCGCCCTGGGTGCCCTCAGCGCCCGACCTCCTTCGTCACCAGCCGGACCGCCTCGTCCACGTCGTCCGTGACGTGGAACAACATCAGGTCCCGCTCGGACGCCTTGCCCCCGGCGACCACCGTGTCCCGCAGCCAGTCCACCAGGCCGCCCCAGTACTCCGTGCCGAACAGCACGATCGGGAAGCGCGTCACCTTGCCCGTCTGCACCAGAGTCAGCGCCTCGAAGAGCTCGTCCAGCGTGCCCAGGCCCCCCGGCAGGACGACGAAGCCCTGGGCATACTTCACGAACATCGTCTTCCGTACGAAGAAGTAGCGGAAGTTGACGCCGATGTCGACATGTGGATTCAGACCGGACTCGAACGGCAGCTCGATGCCGAGTCCCACCGAGACGCCCTTCGCGTCCCGGGCACCCTTGTTCGCGGCCTCCATCGCTCCCGGGCCGCCACCCGTGATGACGGCGAATCCCGCCTCCACGAGCGCCCTGCCGATCTGCACCCCCGCCTCGTAGTCCGGCCCGCCGGCCGGAGTGCGGGCGGAGCCGAAGACGCTGATGGCACTGGGCAGTTCCGCCAGCGCGCCGAAGCCCTCCACGAACTCCGACTGGATCCGCATGACCCGCCAGGGGTCGGTGTGGACCCACTCGGAGTCGCCCTCGGTGTCCAGCAGCCGCTGATCGGTCGTGCCCGGCTGGACCTGCTCCCTGCGGCGCAGGACCGGCCCCAGTCGCTGTTCCTCGGGCTTCACCGCACCCTCGGGAATCTGCGCGCCCTCGGGGATCCGTGCGTCCTCCGGGTTGCCCATGACCTGCTCCCTCCGCCGACCTGCGATGTGCGTGTGTCGGTTCAGCGTAGATCGACGAAGGTTACGTACGGGGGAATGCGGTGAGTCAGCTGGTGAGCCAGGAGCGGAGACGCTCCTCGCAGTGCGTGATCCTGTCGATCCGCACGTGCTCGTCCCGCTTGTGGGCGAACAGGGGGTCCCCGGGGCCGTAGTTCACCGCGGGGATGCCGAGGGAGCCGAAGCGGGACACGTCGGTCCAGCCGAACTTGGGCAGGGCCGTGCCGCCGACCGCGTCCATGAACGCCTTGGCCGCCGGGTGCGAGAGGCCGGGCATCGCCGCTCCGGAGTGGTCGTCGACGACGAACTCGGCGACGCCGCAGTCGGCGAAGACCTCCTGGACGTGCGCCACGGCCTGCTCCGCCGTGAGGTCGGGGGCGTACCGGTAGTTGACGACCACGGTGCAGGCGTCGGGGATGACGTTGTTGGCCACGCCGCCCTCCACGCGGACGGCGTTCAGCCCTTCGCGGTACTCCAGACCGTCGATGACGGGCCGGCGCGGTTCGTAGGCGGCGAGCCGGGCCAGCGCCGGGGCCGCGGCGTGGATCGCGTTGGATCCCATCCAGCCGCGCGCGGAGTGGGCCCGCTCGCCCTCGAAGCGCAGGTGGACCCGGAGCGTGCCCTGGCAGCCCCCCTCGACCTCGGCGTTCGAACCCTCCAGGAGGACGGCGAAGTCCGCCTCCAGCCACTCGGGGTGCGCCTCGGCCACGTGTCCGAGGCCGTTGAGGTGGGCGGCCACCTCTTCGTTGTCGTAGAAGATGAACGTCAGGTCGCGGTTGGGCTCCGGCACCGTCGCCGCGATCCGCAGCTGGACGGCGACACCCGACTTCATGTCGGAGGTCCCGCAGCCCCACAGCACGCCGTCGTCGTCGAGCCTGGACGGCACGTTGTCCGCGATCGGGACGGTGTCGATGTGCCCCGCCAGCACGACACGCTCGGCACGGCCCAGCCTCGTCCTGGCCACGATGTTGTTGCCGTGGCGGTCGACTGTCAGGTGCGGCAGCGGGCGCAGGGCCGCCTCGATGGCGTCGGCGAGGTCCTTCTCCTGCCCGCTGACCGAGGGGAAGTCGACCAGCCGGGCGGTGAGCTCCGGACCGTCCAGGGCGAGGTCAAGCGTGTGTCCATCCATGGCCACGACCCTAAGGGACTTCTCTCGCGGTCCCGGTCCTACCCTCCAGTACGGTGGGCCTCGTGCCCAGGACCAGCCCTCCTCCCCGCCGCAGCCGCCTCTTCCGCGTCACGGCCGCCTTCGCCGTGCTCGTGGCCCTGGCCGGCTATCTGGCCGTGCAGTACCTCTCCGGCGACAAGGGCGTGCCCCGCTGCGTCGTGGGCTCCACCGAGGGGGGCGAGGGGCGTACGTACGAGCTGAGCCCCGAGCGGGCCGCCAACGCCGCCACGATCTCCGCCGTGGGCACCGCGCGTGGGCTGCCGGAACGGGCGGTGACCATCGCGCTGGCGACCGCGCTGCAGGAGTCCTCGCTGCGCAACATCGACCACGGCGACCGGGACTCGCTCGGGCTCTTCCAGCAGCGCCCCTCGCAGGGGTGGGGGACGCCCGCGCAGATCATGGACCCGGTCTACGCGTCCGGGAAGTTCTACGAGCACCTCGCCGAGGTCCCGGGTTACTCACGGCTGCCGCTGACCGTCGCCGCGCAGCGGGTGCAGAAGAGCGGCTTCCCGCAGGCGTACGCCAAGCACGAGCCGGACGCCGCCCTGCTGGCCGCCGCGCTGACCGGACGCGCCCCCGCCTCCCTGACCTGCTCGCTCCCGGCGGCTGCCGCCGGGGGTCCCGGGGACGCGGCCGAGGTGCGGTCCGACCTGGTGCGCGCCTTCGGCAAGGACGTCCTGCCCTCCACCGGGTCCGCCGGCGCCTCCGCGGCGGGCACGGTGTCGGTGCCCGTACGGGCCGACGACGAGGCCACGTCCCGGCGCGGCTGGGAGCTCGCCCACTGGGCGGTCGCCCGGGCCGGCACCCTGCGGATCGAAGAGGTCTCGTACGCGGGCCGGGTGTGGACCGCCGGCACGGGATGGCGGACGGAACGTACGGAAGGCGGGAAATCACCCACCAGCGCGGTCCATATGCGGCTCGCGCAGTAGTACGACCTGTCATCCGTGCGGGTCTGCCGCGCGTTCACCCGCACCGGCCCCCGCCACCCCTTCCACGCCCCCGCGCCTCGGGTCGATCACCCTGCTCCGAGGGCGAAGTGACGGTTCATCAGGTACAGGGCGGACGCACTGCGCACCCGGGCTCCCCCGTTGCGGATTATCCGATGCATTACCCAGTCTTTACCTCGGTGCCCCGCAACCTTCCCCGCCCCCGGACCGGTTGTTCAGTGCGTCCGATCACCGGACAGGCGGATCCCGCATCCGCCACGAACCGTGACGTTTCGTCGAAGGAGCATCATGTCCCTCCCCCTGACCCGCAGGATCGCCCGTGCCGCGCTGCTGATCGCCGCAGGCGCGGCCCCCGTGGTCGGCGCGGCCGGTGCCGCGGGCGCCGCGGGGCTCCCGCAGACCCCTGCGCTCGGCGGCCTCACCTCGCTCGACGGTGCCGGGCTCAGCACCACGCTGGACTCCGCCGCGAAGCAGGGCGGCGAGGTGGCGAACGAGACCGGCGGCAAGGTGGTCGGCACGACCCTTCCCGCCGCGGGCAAGACCCTGGAGACCGCCGGCACCGTGGCGGACGGCGAGCTGTCCGAGGACACCCTCCCCACCAAGGGCCTGTCCACCGACAAGCTGCCCACCAAGGGGCTGCAGCTCGGCTGATCAGCCGGAATCCCACCGCGCACGACACGCGAAGGGGCCTCGGGAGTGCGCACTCCCGAGGCCCCTCGGCACGTGTGCCCCGGCTCCAGGGCGTGTTGTCGGAAGTCCCGCCTGCCTGGCGGCGTCTGGCACGCGCTAGGACAGCCGCTTGACCGCCGCGTCCACGCGCTCGTCCGAGGCCGTCAGCGCCACCCGCACGAAGCGGTCCCCGGCCGGCCCGTAGAAGTCGCCCGGTGCCACGAGGACTCCGAGCTCCGCGAGATGCGCCACGGTCTCCCAGCACGGCTCGTCGCGCGTGGCCCAGAGGTAGAGGCTCGCCTCGCTGTGCTCGATCCGGAAGCCGTGGGCCTCCAGTGCCGCCCTCAGCACCGTGCGCCGCCGGGCGTAGCGCGCCCGCTGCTCCGCCACGTGCGCGTCGTCACCCAGCGCCGCGACGGTCGCCGCCTGGACCGGGGCCGGCGTCATCATCCCGCCGTGCTTGCGAATCTGGAGCAGTTCGCCGAGGACGGCCGCGTCGCCCACGACGAAGGCCGCGCGGTAGCCGGCGAGGTTGGACCGCTTGGAGAGCGAGTGGACGGCGACGATGCCCTCGTACGTACCGCCGCAGACGTCCGCGTGGAGCACGGAGACGGGCTCGGCCTCCCAGCCGAGCTCCAGGTAGCACTCGTCGCTGAAGACCAGCACACCGTGCTCGCGCGCCCAGGCCACGATCCTGGTCAGCTCGTCCTGCGGCAGGACACGGCCCGTCGGGTTGGACGGGGAGTTGAGCCAGAGCAGCTTCAGCCCCTCCGGGTCCAGCTCCGTCGGGTCGTCGTAGACGACCGGCTCGGCCCCGCAGAGCCGCGCGCCGACCTCGTACGTCGGGTAGGCGAGCCGCGGGTAGGCGACCCTGTCACCCGCGCCGAGACCCAGCTGGGTCGGCAGCCAGGCGACCAGCTCCTTGGAGCCGACCACCGGCAGGACGTTCTCGTGCGTCACCCCGGCCGCGCCGAGCCTGCGCTCCGCCCAGCCGGTCAGGGCGTCACGCAGTGCCTCGGTCCCCCACACCGTCGGATAGCCGGGGCTGTCCGCCGCGGCGATCAGCGCCTGCTGGATGAGCTCGGGCACCGGGTCGACGGGCGTGCCGACCGAGAGGTCCACGATGCCGTCCGGATGGGCCGCGGCCGTCGCCTTGTACGGCGCGAGCTTGTCCCAGGGGAAGACCGGGAGACGGGAGGAGACGGGAACTGCTGCGGACACGGAACTCTGCTTTCTCGTACGGGGACGTCGCTGCCGGGAAACACCTCGGTCCCGCACGGGGACGAGCCGTACGGGACCGGGCGGCGCTCGTGCGGCCGTTTACTGGTTCTGCGGCGGCAACGCGGCGATGAACGCGTGGTCGCGCTCGATGAGACCCAGCTTGGAGGCGCCACCCGGCGAGCCGAGGTCGTCGAAGAACTCGACGTTCGCCTTGTAGTAGTCCTTCCACTCCTCCGGGGTGTCGTCCTCGTAGAAGATGGCCTCGACCGGGCAGACCGGCTCACAGGCTCCGCAGTCGACGCATTCGTCCGGATGGATGTACAAAGACCGTGAGCCCTCGTAAATGCAGTCGACGGGGCACTCTTCGATGCAGGCCTTGTCCTTCACGTCGACACAAGGCTGCGCGATGACGTAGGTCACGCTGTCGTTCCTCCTCGGTAGGGCGTTGGCTCTCGCGCGGGAGCGCGGCGTCGTCGATGCCCGCCCCTAGTATCTCCGTTCCGGGGCACGATCCGCACAGGAGGGGCAGAGAGAGCTGTGGAATTCACCATCGGCGGACGGCTCGAAGTTCGCATAACACCCGCTGACGTGGGAAAACGGGTGTCCGTACGGTGCCTTGTCGGCGCCTCGGGCGAAGGCTCGAAGTTCACCGACACGGTCGGGGTTCTCACATCGTGGGACGACGGCATGTTGTCCGTCACGACGAAGAGAGGCGACCGCGTCCGCGTCGCGGAGTCCGCTCTGGTGGCGGGCAAGGTGGTCCCCCCGGCCCCGGCACGCCGACGTGGGCCCGCCGCCTCCTTCCAGGAACTCGCGCTGGTGACCGCTCGTGCCTGGCCGCCCGTGGAGAGTGAACTCCTGGGCGACTGGCAGCTGCGCGCGGCCGGCGGATTCACCCGCCGCGCCAACTCCGTGCTGCCGCTCGGCGATCCGGGCCTCCCGTTGGGCGAGGCGCTCCAGCGGGTACGGCGCTGGTACGGGGAACGCGGCCTGCCCGCCCTCGTCCAGGCCTCCACGGGCGCCGAGGGCACGCAGGAGCGGCTCTGCGCCGGCCTGGAGGAACACGGGTGGCGGCGCGAGGTGACGGCCGAGGTGCGGATCGCGGCCCTGGCACCGATCGGCGACCTGGACGCGGACATCTCCGCCGTGCGGACGGCACGGGGGACGGACGCCTCGTGGCTCGCCCGCTACCAGCGCTCGGCGACCCCGGGACCGGAGGTGCTGAAGGTGCTGGCCGGCGGTCCCTCGGTGTGGTTCGCCTCCGTGCCCGGCGACGATCCGGCAGGGGTTCCGGCCGCGATCGGACGCTGCGTGGTGGACGGCCGCTGGGCGGGCTTCATGGCCGTCGAGGTGAGTCCGGAGTACCGCCGTCGCGGTCTCGCCACGGCCGTGATGACGGCACTGGCCCGCACGGCACTGGACGAGGGCGCCTCGGCCGCCTGGCTCCAGGTGGAGGCCGACAACGAAGGTGCCCGTGCGCTGTACGACGGCATGGGCTTCGCCACCCACCACCATTACCACCACTTCCGGTACGCGCAGCGATGACAGCAGCAGGGACATGGGTCACACATGAGCGCTGAGGATCCCGGTACGGCAGGACGACGGCAGAGGTTCGCCGAGGAGGCGCGTGCCGAACGGCCCGACCTCGCGCTGCTGTGCCTGCTGCTGGGGGCGGAGGCCTCCCCGCCGTCGCCCGGGGACGCCGATCCGTACGGCATCGACGCGGCGCAGATCGAGCTGGACCGGCTGGCCGGCCTCCTCCCCTACGGATCACGTGGCGCCCGTGCGTGGGCGTCCGCCCTCGCCGAACTGCTCGGTGGGCACTGCGGTTTCTCGGGGTCGCCCCAGGACTACCAGCGGCTCGACTCGTCGGTGCTCCAGCAGGTGCTGCGACGGCGCAGAGGACTGCCCATCCTGCTGTCCGTGGTCTGGATCGAGGTCGCACGGCGGGCCGGCGCCCCCGTGTTCGGGGTGGCGCTCCCCGGCCACTACGTGGTCGGTTTCGGCGACCCCGCCGAGCGGGTGCTGGCCGACCCCTTCGCGGGCGGCGCCCCGCTGAGCGGCGAGGACGCGGAGCTGATCGTGACGAGTGCGACCGGTGCTCCGCCGTCGACGATGACACCGGTGCCCGCCAGGCCGCTGGAGACGGTACTGCGGATCCTGAACAACATCCGGGCCTGGGCCGCGGCGCGCCCCGAGCGTACGGACGTCGCGCTGTGGGCGCTCGAACTCTCCCTGCTGCTCCCCTCGCACCCGGCCAGGCTCCGCTACGAGCGGGCCCAGCTCCTGGTGCAGCGCGGGGAGTTCCTGCGCGGGGCCGCGGAGATGGACGAGTACGCGGAGATCGTCGACGGTATCGAGCCGACGGCCGCCGAGACGATCCGCCATCGAGCCCGGGCCGCCAGGGCGCTGCTCAACTGAAATGTTCCGGACGACGGGTGAAGGCGCGCCACGGGGGCTGACGACACCCCGTGAACGCGGCGGCGGTGCCATCTGCTCACAAACGGGGCCAATGGCCGCATGGTTGACGTCAGGTGTTATCCGCAGCCCCGCCGCCCGAGACTCCTGACGCACACCTCTTGACGTGTCCAGGGCGAGGCGGGTTACATCGCCCCCGAGAGAGAGCGCTCTCTGATCGCTCTCAAGAATCCGTCGTGCCTCCGTACCACGACCCAGGAGACGTCATCCATGCACGTTCCCCCCACGAACACCGCACCCCCCACCACCCCCCGTCGGCACCGCCGTTCCAGGCCGCTCGGTTTCGCCGCGCTCGCCGTCTCGCTGCTCATGGCCTTCCCCACGGCCCAGGCGGCGTTCGGCGACGAGGCCGAGGCGGTCCCCGGCGGGGGTGACCTCGGCCCCAACGTACTGGTCTTCGACCCCTCGACCCCTGACATCCAGGGCAAGGTCGACGAGATCTTCAAGAAGCAGGAGTCCGCGCAGTTCGGCAGCGACCGCTACGCGCTGATGTTCAAGCCCGGGACGTACGACAACATCAACGCCCAGATCGGCTTCTACACCTCCATCGCCGGACTCGGGCTGAACCCCGACGACACCACCTTCAACGGTGACGTCACCGTCGACGCCGGCTGGTTCGACGGCAACGCCACCCAGAACTTCTGGCGTTCGGCGGAGAACCTGGCTCTCAAGCCCGTCAGCGGCACCAACCGCTGGGCGGTCTCCCAGGCCGCCCCCTTCCGTCGCATGCACGTCAAGGGCGGACTCAACCTCGCTCCCGACGGCTACGGCTGGGCCAGCGGCGGCTACATCGCCGACAGCAAGATCGACGGCCAGGTCGACCCCTACTCCCAGCAGCAGTGGTACACCCGCGACAGCTCCATCGGCAGCTGGGGCAACGGCGTCTGGAACAAGACCTTCTCCGGCGTCGAGGGCGCACCCGCCCAGAGCTTCCCCGAGCCGCCGTACACCACCCTGGACACCACCCCGGTCTCCCGGGAGAAGCCCTTCCTGTACCTCGACGGCGACGACTACAAGGTCTTCGTCCCCGCGAAGCGCACCGACGCACGCGGTACGACCTGGGCCGACGGCAGCACGGAGGGCGAGTCCATCCCCCTCGAGCAGTTCTACGTGGTGAAGCCGGGCGCGACCGCACAGACCATCAACGCGGCCGTGGAGCAGGGGCTGCACCTGCTGTTCACCCCGGGCGTCTACCACATCGACGAGACGATCAAGATCGACCGGGCGGACACCGTCGCCCTCGGTCTCGGACTGGCGACGATCATCCCGGACAACGGGGTGACCGCGATCAAGGTCGGCGACGTCGACGGCGTCAAGCTCGCCGGACTCCTGGTCGACGCGGGCACGCAGAACTCCGAGACGCTCATCGAAGTGGGCCCCGACGGCGCCTCGGGCGACCACTCGGCCAACCCGACCTCGCTGCAGGACGTGTTCGTGCGCATCGGCGGGGCCGGCCCCGGCAAGGCGACCACCAGCATCGTGGTCAACAGCGACGACGTGATCATCGACCACACGTGGGTCTGGCGCGCCGACCACGGCGACGGGGTCGGCTGGGAGACCAACCGGGCCGACTACGGCGTCCACGTCAAGGGCGACGACGTGCTGGCGACGGGCCTGTTCGTCGAGCACTTCAACAAGTACGACGTCCGGTGGTCCGGCGAGAACGGCAGGACGATCTTCTTCCAGAACGAGAAGGCGTACGACGCCCCGAACCAGGCCGCCATCCAGAACGGTGACATCAAGGGCTACGCCGGATACAAGGTCGACGACTCCGTCACCACCCATGAGGGCTGGGGCATGGGCAGCTACTGCTTCTACAACGTCGACCCGACCATCCGTCAGCAGCACGGCTTCCAGGCCCCGGTGAAACCAGGGGTCAAGTTCCACGACCTGATCGTCGTGTCCCTCGGCGGCAAGGGACAGTACGAACACGTCATCAACGACACCGGATCCCCCACCTCCGGTGACACCACCATCCCGTCACAGGTGATCTCCTTCCCGTAGAGCAGGGAGGGACAGGGCCCGGCCGCGCTCGCGGCCGGGCCCTGTCGTGTTCACACTGTTCAGACCACGCAGAACTCGTGTCCCTCCGGGTCGGCCATCTCCACGTGGTCGGGCCGGCCCTGCAGCTCGTGCACCCGGATCACCGAGCCGCCGGCGGACCTCAGCCGCTCCACCGCCTCGGTCACCCGGGGCCAACGGACCTCCCACGGCGTCTCCCGGCCGCCGCCCGCCTGCACATCGAGGTGCAGCCGGTTCTTCCCCGCCTTCGGCTCCGGGACCCTCAGGAAGGACAGGCTCGGACCGGCACCGTCCGGGTCGGACAGATAGGCGCCGTCGTCCCACTCCTCCTCCGGGACGTCGTGGTGGGCGAACCACTCCTCCCAGCTGCCGGACCCGGCGGGCGGCGGCTTCTGCACATACCCGAGCGCCTCCGCCCAGAAGGCCGCCAGTGGCTTCGGGTGCGCGCAGTCGATCGTCAGGTTCCACTTGGTGGACACGGATCCGTCCCTTCTCCGATGGGGCCGCACGACGTCGCCCCCGACCGGAGTATTCCGGTCGGGGGTAGATGTCCACCCCGATGCGCCCCATGGTGATCACGTCGTACGGCTCAGGCATACGCATCCCTTCGACGCGGTGCTCCGGCCCCGCGCG
>NZ_JBEOVL010000065.1:0-31169 GCF_040295485.1 Streptomyces sp. NPDC002793
CCATCCCGGCGAGGAAACAAGCAGCTCAAACGGGCCTTCTTCCTCTCCGCGTTCGCCGCCCTGGCCGACCCAACCTCCCGCACCTACTACGACAAGAAGATCAGCCAGGGAAAGCACCACACACAAGCCCTCCTCTGCCTCGCCAGACGACGAGCCGACGTCCTCTTCGCGATGCTCCGGGACGGCACCTTCTACGAATCCCGGGCCGCCACTGCAGGCTGAGCCCCATCACGCTCACCACAGACAACGCAGTCGTATTCGTCGATCGAGTCGATCACGACTGGGTGACCGCAGTAGTCGCACGGGCGCATGCCCTCATCAACCGACTCCCGCGCAGACGCTCCATCGCTCATGACAGCCAGAGTGCCAGGCGAAGTCACGCCCGACACCGTCCCGACCACCTTGACCAAACCCATAGGGGCACCCCCCCCGCGTCCGGCGAACCCCCAGGTGAGCGACTCAGTTCGAGCCGCCATTCGAGGCCGGAAGATAGGGAACAGGCTTAGGTCATGGCAGATAGGTGCAGTCGTACCGCGCGCCGGTTTCGTTGTTGTAGCGGGCCCACTTCATCTTGGACAGGGTTTCGCGGCCGTACTCGCCGTCAACCCGCGCGCCGATCCTGCCCTGAACGTCTCGGAGAGCATCTCGGGTGGCCGGTCCGAAGTTGCTGTCAAGTTCGAGCCTCTTGCCGTAGCAGCTGTTCATGTTCTTCTGCAGGGCTCTGACCCCGGCACCAGTGTTCCCATACTGCAAGTAGCAGTAAATTGTGTTGCTCGCGACGTTGATCGGCACCACCCAGTGCAGGCTCGACGAGTTCCGTATCGTCTTGGATCCGGTGCACAGCCCGTCTGCTGCGTTGGCGGGGGCGGCGGTGATCACTCCGCCCAGGAGGGCCGCCATCATGGTCCCTGTCGCGAGAAGTGCCTTGCTTTTACCTGTTTTGCGCATGCCTATTGGTTCCTTTCAATATGGAGTCTGATCTATGCGCGTCCACGCCTGTGAACAGCTACCTTTCTCTGACCTCGCCCATGAACCGTAGGGTCGTCGTCGGCTTCGGACTTTGTCGTCCGTGCAGAGAACTTTGTCAGTCGTGCACCGCCTCCAGCTGACGCTGCATCAGGCGAGGGTCGCCCTGCGGGCGAGGTCAAGCGCGACCGCATGGCCGTTGCAGCCCCGTACGACGGGCGCGGTAGCCCGGGCCCGGTCGCTGAGTGTGCCGGTCGTTTGCCCCGCAAGGAACGGCCGACGCGCACACCGGAATACGGGCAAGGCGGCGGTCGAGACCGCCTCTGGTTTGCAGCCGCGACTTTGTTGAGCTCAGCTGTCGCTACCGCTGGGACCACGTGAAGCCGCCCTACGGGGTCCGTCAGTTCCGTGGCTCGCAGCGAACGCGCGGGTCATCGCGGAGTGCGGAGGGGTTGGGGTGTTGGTTCGACGGCTTTCGACGGCATCGCGCAGCTTCTCCACGCTCGTACCGCTGGACGCTGACGTGGGCGATCTTCTCCTTACTTCAACAAGCCGAGCAGGTCCAGCCGCTCGGCACCGGCGCCGACGATGCGAAGACCCGGCGGCACACCGCCGACGAAGCCTGGCGAACCCTCGAAGCCCTCGTCCCCCTCCTGCGGTCCACAGCAGAGACGGACCAGGACGACCCAACCAACAGCGACTGCATGAGCTCACCGACTGGCTGCGCCGCTACCCGCCCCGGCCCCCTGACTGGACCTGACCCCGCTCCAACGACCGCAGGGCGCGGGCGCCGATCACCGGACCGTATCCACGTCGTACGGCGCCGGGCCCAGGGCATGGACGCCAGCGCCGTCGCGGCCGCCCTCGATGCCGCCCGTGCTCGCGGCCGTTGTTCCTCCCGTGAGCTGTCTCCCGACCACGGTGGACCATCCTGCAGCGCTAGCTGGGGCGGCGTGCGGAGGCCGGCGGAAGCCGGGCGAAGTGAGACTCCAGCCTGGCAGTTGGAGGCCTTGCCCGCGGTGCCGGTGTACTGCCGGCTACGGAGTTCCGCCTTACGGAGCTCTGCCGCTCAGGTGTGCAGTGTCAACCGTTCGGGCCCAGGCCGTAGTGCACCGGCGCCGCAGCGGCTGTACTTCTCCGACCTTGCTCGGAAGCTGCGCTGGACTCGGTGGTGATGAGGCCGGTCGCGGTGATGAGGCGGGCATAGGCGTTCTCGAGTAGGTGGGGTGTTTCGGGTGGCGCATCGGGCTCTGTGGTCATGCGGTGGATGGTGAGGGTGTGTCCGGTGCGGGCGAGGTCTGCGCGGCCGATCAGTTGATCGTGGGCGAGGAGGGGGCAGGCGTAGTAGCCGTGGACGCGCTGGTGGGCGGGTTTGTATGCCTCAAGGGTGTGGGTGAAGCCGAAGAGGCGCTGAGTGCGGGGCCTGTGCCAGATCAGGTTGTCGAACGGTCCGAGGAAGACGGCCGGGCCGTCCGGCTTGCCAGGGTCGGTAAGGGCGTCGGGATGCGCCCAGGCCGCCTTGTTCCAGCCCGAGACAGTGGCAGGGAGCAGTGAGCTGTGGGGGAGGAGGCGGGTGGCGGCGCGGGTGGGGATGCGGAGGTAGTCGGCGAGGTCGCTGGTGGTGGCGATTCCGAGGGCGCGGCCGGCGTGGGTGAGGAGGGTGGTGAGGCATTCGTCATCGGACTGTGCGTCAGTGTTCAGGTAGGCGGGGAGGTGACGTTCGGGGAGGTCGAGGAGGCGTTGCCATCGGTGTGTGCGGCGGACGCAGATGAGGTCGCCTGCCCACAGCATGAACTCGACGGCTTGTTTGGTCGGTCCCCAGGACCAGCCGTTGCTTGTGTTTTCGCCGCTCGGGCTCAGTTCTTTCTGTGTGAGGGGCCCTTGTTCGCGGAGAAGGTTGAGGATGCGGTCGCGTTCGGTGGGTGGGGGGTATTCGGGGCGGCGGCGGGTGGCACGGCGGCGGAAGGCCCATAAGGGCCAGTCGTTGAGCGGGACCAGTGCGTGGGCGTGGGCGGGGTATTCGAAGGCCGCTGGTGGGGGAGCGATTTGCAGGTCAGCGTCGACTGTGGCCGTGGTGGTGTGGGGGAGGCGGCTGGTGAAGGTGAGTTGGTGGGCCCGGGCCAGAACGTTGATGGAGTCGAGTTGGATGATCCGGAGCCGGGTGAGTACTCCCTCGATGGTGGGCTGGGGGAGTGTGGGGTGGATGCCGCTGGCGGCGACGGCGAGGCGGCGGGCCTCGGGGAGGGAGAGCGTGATGGCCGGGGCTGGGGCTAGCGTCATGTGTGGGCCTGTACGTCGTCGGCCGGTGTGGCAGGGGCGGGGACACCGGTGGCTGGCTGCGTTGTGGTGGGGGGCGTGGGAGCGGGGAGGAGTGCGGCGGTCAGTAGGCCGAAGGCGGCGCAGCCGGTGAGGACGGTGAGCGCGTTCGTGAAGTGTTGTTGGGCGGTGAGGGCGCCGATGACGATGGCGGTGATGCCGTTGCACACGTCGGTGCTGGAGCCCACCCAGGTGTTGGCCTCGGTGCGGACGTCGTCGGTGGCATGGGCGTCGATGAGGAGGAAGGCGCTGATGAACAACGGGGTGACGAACAGTCCGGACAGGAGCAGGAGGGTGCCCAGGGCCCAGGGGGGCCGGGCGAGGAGGAGGAAGCAGGCGGGGAGGGCGAACCCGGCGGTCAGCAGCCGGTAGAGAGTCCACAGCGGGAGGCGGTTGGTGGGTAGGACGGCGTAGAGGAGGCCGCCGATGACGCCTCCGGCGGAGGTCGCGGCGAGCAGGGGTCCGATGAGGGCGGTGGCGTGCTCGTGTTGGGTGTAGGCGGGTACGTAGATGCCCATTCCGCCGAAGAGGCAGCCCATGACGAGCAGCGGAAGCATGATCATGACGATGCGGGGCTGGGCGAGTGGCCCCAGCCACTGGTGCGCGTGTCGTGCCGTTCCGGTTCGCACCGGTGCGGCGGAGGCCCGGGTGGGAGTGAGTCCGTAGGCGCGGGCGGCGGTCAGGTAGAGGGCGATCACTACCAGGAACATGGCGGCAGCAGTCTCGTAGGCGGGGACGGGGCCGAGGAGCGCGATGAGGGCTCCCGCGGTGAGGGGAGCGGCGACGAAGCCGGCTTCCTCGAGGATGCTGTCGGCCGAGTGCACGGCCTTGAGGTCTTGTGGGCTGGTGACGAGGTGGCGCCAGGAGGCACGGAGCGCCGCGTTTAGCGGGGGACTGCTCATGTTCGCTGCCAGGACGAACAGGAGGGTGGTCCACCAGGGCCAGCGGGCAGCGACGCTGACGGCTGCCGTTGCGGTCAGGACCATCGCGCAGGCGCCCATGACCGGGAGCGCGTGCCGGTGCCCGGCCCGGTCCAGAAGGCGCCCGCGCAGCGGAACAAGGAGGGCCAGGACGAGGGTGGTGCTGCCACCGACCAGGGCTGCGCGGCCGTAGCCGTAGCGGTCGGCCAGCGCGAGGAGCAGGGCGATGGGCAGGACTGCGGCGCTGGTGCGGGCGGCGAAGGCGAGGACGAGGAGCGGGCCGACAGGCCGGTGCACGAGCACAGCGAAAATTCCGTGTGTCTTGGGCGTCATGCCTGCGTACCCCTCGCATCTGTGCCGGCATCGGCTTGGAGTTCGGGGTCGGTGGTGTGGGTGGCGGTGGCGCGCAGGGTGTCGGCGTGGAGCAGGACCAGGCGGGCGACGGCTTGGCCCCGGTGCACGGTGACGGGGCGTGTGGGCCGCACGGCGATACTCATCCCGCCCCGGGTGGTCATGGTGTTCACGGTTTTCGCGGAGATCACGCCGAGTGGTACTTCGAGGCCGTCCAGCGGCAGTGGCATGACCATGAGGAACATGTGCTCCGGTACGTGGGCCGACCAGCCCAGTCTCCATTCCACGGTGCCCTGCCCGTTGGGGACGAACATGCCTTCCCAGTGGCCGCTGTGGGCGCGGTGGTCGCCCAGGTGCAGCCAGGCGGCGTCTTTCGCCGCCAGCCAGTCCTCACCGCGCTGCCACAGCCCGGCGCGCCCCAGCCGGCGGCCTACGGTCTGGATGTCTTCCTGGGCGGGAACGGAGATGCCCAGGTCCTCCAGCGGGCTCATTGTGACTGTGATGGGGGAGTGGATGTTCCATCCAAGTTCCTGTCCCAGAACCCAGGGCGGGCAGTCGGCGGGCAGGCGCGGGATGCGCAGGTAGCGAAACGACTGGGTGTAGGCGTCGCGCTCCGCGCGGGCCCCGGCCCGGTCGACCCGGTTCTTGTCCGGCACCACCGCCCACGGCTGGAGAGAACGGAACGTCACATCGGCCATGGGTCTCTGCTTTCTGGCGACGCCTCGAAGGGCGCGGTACGCGCGTGGGTACCTGGTACCGGGGGTGCTGACTGAACGGCAAAGGGGGGCCGGGGACCACCTGTGTGGTCTCCGGCCCCTGTGTGGGGATCAGGCCTGGGCGTCGGCGCGCTCCAGGCGGCGCTGGCGTTCATCCGCGGGCAGGCTGTCGAGGTCGAAGAGCACTACGGAGCACGGCCCGTAGCCGACGTAGATCTCCTCGTAGTCGAAGACGCCTTCGTCCCGGTCGAGCGGAGCCGACTTGAGGTCGACCATGGTCAGGGAGTTCGGGGCGAAGTCGGGGTGGCCGAGCATCATGTTGGCGCGGGAGAAGTTCGTGATGTAGACCGTCTCGTCCGTGGGGTCGACCACGAGGCCGCGCGGTCCCGGGCCGACCGGAATGGTCCGCGTCACCTCCAGGGTTTCCACGTCGACGACCACGATGCTGCTGGTGTTCTCGACCGTGAGCAGTGCGAAGCGGCCGTCGTCAGTGAAGGCGACCGCCCGCCCGCCGCTGGAGCCGACCGGGATGTGCCTGGTCTCGTCGGTCTCGACGCTGATGACGGTCAGGTAGTCCGCCTGGGTGTTCGCGACGAACACCTGACGCCCGGCCGGGTCGATGGCGAGGCTGTAGGGGTGCGCCTCGCGGTCGACGTGGATGCGGGCCAGTTCCGTGACCTGCTCCGGGTTCTCGCCGGCGAGGGGACTGATGTCGAGCTTGCTGACGTAGCCCTCGCCCCACACGCAGACGTAGGCCACCTGTCCGTCGGCGGTGATGCCCATGTGGCGTGGGTCGCGCCCGGTCTGGATCTGGTGGAGCTCCACGTTCAGTTCGATGTCGACGACCGACACGGAGTTCGAACCCGAGTTGGAGACCAGCAGGTAGCGCTCACCCGGCACGATGCCCATGCCACGCGGCCCGTGTCCGACCTCGATGCGCCGTACCTCCTTGAGGGTGACCGCGTCGATCTCCGAAAGCGTGTTCTGGCTCGTGTTGCACACGAAGCCGCGGCCGTCCTTGGTGAACTTCACTCCGCCGCGCGGGGCGTTGCCGACCGGGATCTGTGCGACTGTCCGGTGCTCGCCCGGACCGGTCTTGGCTACGACGGAGACGACACCGTCGTCGGTGTCCGTCGAAAACAGCTGAATGTTCCGCATGTTGTTCCCCTTTTTTCTCCTGGTGATTTTCCCGGCCGGCAGAAGGGCCTGGCAGGGGTCAGGCAAGGATGTAGTTCAGGTTCCAGGCGATCGAAATACGTGCTGACTCTTCGTGGAATACGGGAACGGAATGCCGCAGCCAGCCAGGAAAAATGATCAGCTCACCCGGCTTGCACGTAACCCGGGTACGGTGACTGTCACCGGCCAGTGAAATACCGGCATCGAAATAGTCCACGTTCGGTCTGGGATCCAGGAAATGGAGCTCACACAGGCCAGGTGCTGCCACGTAATAGACCGCGGACAGCGCCGTGTTGGGGTGAAAATGCGCCTCGTGCCGGTCTCCGGGTCGGTAGACGGACGCCCAGCTGCGGCTGGCCGCCACCCGCACCTGCCGCTCCCCGCCGCTGCCCTCGCCCTCCCGGCCGGCGGACCGCTCGAACGCTTCGGACAGAGACTGGCCCGTCAGCGATTCCACGAACCGGCCCGCTGCCGCGCACACCCAACGAGTCAGCCGCACAGCCGGCTCACCACCCCACTGGGTCAGCTCACCCGCCGTCTCCGTCTTGTACCCGAAATCCTTCGACAGCGCCCCCGACCGCATAAGGATGCGCTCCGTCAAAGGGGCAGCCACCTCACCCGCGCCCGGAAACGAAATCCGGGCCACCGGAGTGGAAAACATTTGGGAAATCGTCGCTTTCACAGCACCGTCCGCAGGCTGTTCCATATTCAGTTCCGACGCATCTGGAACAGGCATGAATAACCCCCTCGGATTCAAGCGTGCCCGCCTCGACGGTGAACAGGTACGCCCTGAAGAACGCCAACAGTCTGTTCCCCGACTCGTCGACCTGGCAAGCTATTTGAGCCTGCTCGAAACGGCGCCTGCCCCCGGGGTCCCACCCAGCAGTTGATGCGTACCAGAAAGGGAATCCAGAAACGCGAATAAACGCCTTGGTGCAGTCTCCTTGGAGTGAAAACGATGGCACTCACGCCCCAGAAATCTCCCGCAGCGCATCAGCCACACCACCCCGGCCATGCCCACCGGTGCGATGGAAAACCTGGGGTCAGGCGTTACGGCCGGCTTCACCGACCCCTCGGAGAAGGACCTCGCCCAGTGAAGCGAGGCAATGGTGCACGCTTCCCCCGCTGCGCCGGGTCGTGATCAGTCCTGACCGCCGCAGGACTGTGGTGTGGTGGGAGACGGTCGCCGCAGAGACCCCCACTCCCTCGGCGAGCGCGTTGGTCGTGCTGCCCGGCCGGTCGGCCACTATCAGCAGCACCGCCGCGCGCGTGGGCCCCAGGAGAGAGGCCAGCTCCCGACGCCTCGAGAGGCTCTCATCTCGGGGCTGCGGGCCAGGAGGGGGAGGAGGGCCGCTCATGAAGTCCGCCTTTCCATCAGCACGGAGGGATACTCAGCACGGGAGGGATACGAGGAGCAGGGACCGAACGTCAGGAATCAGGCGACGGACAGCGGATCACCGTCACGCTCTGCGGCGCGCAGCCGACCCGGAGGCTCTCGAACTGCGGCAGCCCGTCCTCGGTGGACAGGTCGACCCCGTCGAGATGGACCACCACCAGGCGCCCCGCCAGAGGGAGAGCGCAGTACACCGTCCGGTCATCCGGATCGACCGCGATCCCCCGAGGACCGGTACCCACCGGGATCGTCCGGGTCACCGACCACTCCAGCAGGTCCACCACCGCGATCGCGCCGAGCCGCTCCAGCGTCACCAGCGCGAACCCGCCCTCGACCTCCACCGCGTCACTGGCGCCACCGAACCCCGGCAGCGCCACGTCGGTCAGCACGCGGCCCGAGGCGAGATCGATCACCGGCAACCGGTCTGCCGTGCGGCACAACACCAGGGCCGGCCCGACGCTGGTCGGCAGAAGAGCGCGGGGCTGGGAATGCGGGCCGAGCGCTGTGCGCCAGGCCACGGACACCGCGGCCGACTGGCCGGCTCGAAGGGAGGTCAGGTCCAGGGCGCAAACGGACCCCGCCCCCTGTTCACACACGTACGCCGCCCGGCCGTCCGGTGCCATCACGATCTGTCGCGGCTCACGCCCCACCGCTATCCGGCCCGTTTCCACGCCCTTGGCGATGTCGACGACGGAGACCGAATCGGCCCCCGCGTTGCACACCAGCAGGACCCCAGCCTCGCGGGCGAGGACGAGGCTGCTGGGAGCCCAGCCGACCTTGATTCTGTCTGCCCTCCGGCGCTGTGCCAGATCAATGACGCCCACCGCGTCCGACACGCTGGAGGCGACGAACGCTCTCCCGTTCCCGCCCTCCACGACCGAGACCGGCCCGGTGCCGCAGCAGATCTCGCCGGCGCCCCGGTAAGAGGAGGGGCCGTGCTTCAGCACAAGGGCGAGGCGGCCCCCGGGCGGATCCACCGCGCACAGCAGAACTGCCACCAGCACCACACCCTCCCTCACCAGCGCCTGGGCGCTTCGCCCGCCAATCCCCAGACGGAATCAGCACGGGCAGGGAATACCACCAATAAGCGCCAATCAGCCATCTAAAAGACGAACTGTCTAGATTCATGAGCTATATGACTGATCATGCAGCCTGGATCGGAACACAAGATTCCGGTATAACCTGCCCAACCCACCCCAACCGACCGAAGCCAGGAAGCCACCACCGTGCCCCACACCACCGACGACACAAGCCCGCCCCCCGCCGGAACCCTGCACCACGTCGAGATCTGGGTCCCCGACCTCCCCCGCGCCACCACCGAATGGGGCTGGCTCCTCGAAAGCCTCGGCTACACCCTCCACCAGACCTGGGACAACGGACGCAGCTGGCGCCTGGGCCACACCTACCTCGTCTTCGAACAGTCACCCGCACTCACCCAGCAACGGCACGACCGCCGCGCACCCGGCCTCAATCACCTCGCCTTCCACGTCCCGACCTCGGACGAAGTGGAAGCCCTCACCGAGAAGGCGCTCAGCACCGGCTGGAGTCTCCTCTTCCAGGACCGCCACCCCCACGCCGGAGGCACGCACCAGCACGCCGCATACCTTGAGAACACCGACCGCTTCGAAATCGAGCTCGTCGCCACCCAGTCATAGACAGCCACCGCCGGGCCTGCTGAGACGGCCGAGCAAGCCGTCGCCACGGCGGCAGAACACCTGCCGACCGGATGCGGGCCCGCCTTCCCCGGCGTGCCGTCACGGAGAGGGCGCGGGGTGGCCCAAGTGCTCAGGTCACCCCGAGCCGCGGCTTACTCGTTGAACCCCGCAGAGTGGATGCAGGAACTGGAGGCGGTATCCCACGGATTCGTCGGATACCTTTTGGCACAGAAGGTCATGACGTAATGACCACCGTTGCCGATGTCGTGCACCGCTCTGCCACACCCGCTGTCACCACCGTCCGACAGGTTCAGGACGCGCTTGTAGCCGCCGGTGGTGACAAACGAGTCGTACCAGAGGGTGCCGTAGACGCCGACCCCCTCCGCTCTGGTGTCGCAGACCCGGAAGATGTCTCCATCGTCGACGTGTTTCATGTAGCCGTAGCCGTTCGAGATCGACTTGTTCGCTGCGGAAGCGGGCGAGGCCATCGCTGCGACCAGTGCGACGGCGCTCGCGCCGGCCACGGCTGCGCGGCTCAGTACAGACACAGATCCTCCTCGTTGTCCGGCGAGCCACTCTTTGCTGCCCGGAACGACACCGGGGTTGCAGAACGCTTCCAGCCCTGGATCGGCCCGGCCGGCAAACGTGCCGCTGTGTGAGTGGCATCACTTTCGTATGTGGCGGAATGGGTAGGCTAGCTGCTTGTGGTCTGGGGTCGAACGCGGCTCGAGCTCGGTCGGCGTTTAGTCGTCTCAGCGCGGGCAACAATCCCGCGAACTGCGCTGGGGCTGGGGATCGCGGATTCACGGTCGGTACTCAAAGTTGGCTGTGGGAGCACGCCAGAGCCTCCGTGGCGTCAGGCAGGGTGCTCGACACGCCTTCTCACGGCGAAAATGCACGTAGTCATCGGTGCCCCGCCATTGGGACCCGGGTCAAGAATCGTGTCCGAGTCAATGAGGTCGAATCCGAACCCGTCCAGCAGCTTCTCCCAGACGGGCCTGTCAAGTACCCACCGTTGCATGGTGCCCACGGAGTCATCCGCAAGGCGGGCGGGGACGTCAGCCGGCCGGCACTCCGTCGCAGGCGGAGCGCCGTTCTTATAGTGCCCGAGAGTGGAGAAGATCAGTCGTCCGCCCGCCCGGAGCGCCACCGCGACCGCCGGGAGCAACACCTGCGGATCACAGAAGTCCACCGCGCCGAAAACCGAGTACGCCACGTCGAGTGTGGCCGGGTGATCGTTCAGGTACGTCGCTGCGTCGGCCTCGACCAGTTCCAGACGAGGGACGCCACCGTGCAAGGCGATGCTGCGGGCGTGCTGTGCTGCGGAGCTATCGAGCGCCAGGACGCGAGCCGGGCCCAAGGCCTGGGCCACGAAGGCGGCCTGGGCGGCAGATCCTGCGCCGAGCTCCGCGACATCGCGGCCGGCGACATTGCCCAGGAACTCTTCGCCGGGGCCCGTGCGCTGGTACCAGTCCCAGTGCAGGCAGGTAAGCGCTGGGCGTCCCAGCGGGGCCGATGCCCCGTAGTGGTGCCACAGGTCGGGCGCGGCCCTTGGGGTCAGTGAGGTTGGAGTCACGGGCACATACTGACCCGTTCCTCATGATCGACGTTGCGGCCTTGCCAGATCTGCACCCTTGCGCATGACACGGCCGCGTCCAGCTGCACCCAGCCGGACGCGGCCGTGAGCGAGCGTCAGTGGCCGTCCTCGCCGGGGCGGCACGGCGTGCAGTTGGAAGAGTCGGCCGCCCACAGCGGCCGGTCGACGTCCCAGCCGGCCGCGGCAAGGATGTCAGCGGTGCGGGCGACAGAGCCGTCGATCTTCATCTCGACCTCGGGCACATGGTGCAGATAGGCGCCGCCGTTGAAGCGTTCGCACAGGGCGAAGTACTCCACGGTGTCCAGCATGACCATGTGGACGCCGATATCGACGATCGCGCCCGGACCCATTCCGAGGCCGCGCCCCTTGTTCTCCATCGCTGTGATCAGGTACGCCACGGCCTGACCGAGAACGCGCTCGGCCATCACGGAGTCGAATGGGTAGTCCCGCATCAGCAGTCCGGTCAGCTTGGCCCACTGCGCATCGCGGATGTAGTCGTGAGGATTCCGGAAGGCGGAGAGACAATCGGTGGTTCCACGGACGGGGGGCTCAAGGACTGCGGTCATCGTGGGCCTCCTTCGGGTGGCCCCGGCGGGGCCGCTGGTAGAAGAGCACCGCGAAACAGTCGAAGCAAGGCAGCCAACACCTAACGCGTGCATACCGTTTGCACGTCCTGCACACGCCATATACGCGGGCCGGGCGAGCCACCTACCGTGGGGAGACGGCTCTCCGTGACGCTCGGCCAATGGAGGCGCGATGCGCACCGTTGAACCACTGTGGGACTCACACCGGGCGGGCAGACTCGTCTCCACCGGTGACCTTGGCGGACTCATCCGGCTGGGCCGGAACCGGCTCGGGTGGCGGCAGGCAGATCTGGGCTCGCGGATCGGCTGCTCAGCCTCCACGGTTTCCCGGCTGGAGCAGCGAGGCAGCCGCGCGGACCTGCAGCTTCTCAAACAGGCAGCCCTAGAGGTCGGTATGCCTACAAATGTCCTAGCGGAGTCTCTGGGGTTAACGGAACCTGCGACCACTAGAGTGACGGCGGTAGGTCCACGAGTGGAGGAGGACCCCATGCGCCGCCGTACCCTGCTCACCGCAGCCGGCTTGGCCGCTCCGGTCGGACTGCTCGCCGGGATGGACACAGCCCTGGCGAATATGCCCGACCCCACCGGCTCCCCCGTCCCTTTCGACCAGCGCCTTGCTGCCGCCCGCGCCGCATTCGACTCCGGACGCAATGAGCGGCTGTTGCGCACGCTCCCCGGGCTCATCGCGGACGGCCACGACGGCACACGCCGCACCCGCTCCGACCTTGCGTACGTGCGGCTCTCCTCCACGTACAGCCTGGCCTCACAGGTCCTGTTGAAGGTTGGCCGCTACGAGCAGGCCCGGCTCACCGCCGACCGTGCCACCGTGTACGCCGAGCTGTCCAACTCCCCACTTGCCGCAGCGGCTGCGGCCCGTGAGCTGAGCATCGTGCTCCGCCACCAAGACCAGCCCGCCGCAGCGCAGCGCCTCATGCTCAAGGCCGTTGCCGATGTTGAGGCGACCGGACTGAGGAACGACGCGCAGGCGTCCGCTTACGCTCAGATGCTTTGCACCACTTCGTACACCGCGGCTGTCGCCGGGGACCGGCCACAAGCCCTCAGCATGATCAAAGAGGCATCCCGGACCGCCCGCGACCTGCCCGACGTGACGCCGACGGGGCGGCTGTTCCCTCTCACTCCCGCATCAGTCGACTTGTACGCCGTCGGGGTGCACTGGGCCCTAGGCGACGCGGGTTCAGCGCTCGAAGCGGGCCGAGGGCTCCGTGCAGAACAGTTCAAGACCGCGGAGCGCCGGGGCCGGATGCACACGGATCTCGCCCGCGCCTGGTGGCAATGGGGCAAGCCTGAACAGACAGCCACCGAATTGCTGTCCGCGGCCCGCGTCTCTCCTGGCGAGGTCCGTGAGCGCCCAACGATCCGACGGATCGCGGCGGAGATCTACGCCCGCCATCCGCGCACTGCTGGCGTCCAGGAACTGGCGGCGGCGGCCGGCCTGCGAACTGCCTGACCGCCGTCCCCTTCGCAGGTCGTCCGCTCCGACGCTGTGCTGTGGGCTGCCGCGGCGGCCGCATGTGAAGGGCCCCGTACCGCGAGGCCTTATCGAGCGGGTCGGCTGTCCTGACACTGTGGCGACGGCCAGCGGTCCGTCAGGGAAGTTGGCCGTCGAGACACGTAGTGCGGCCTCGGAACTGGTAGGCGCGCATGTTGAGGTGTCGCGTATTCGCCGCCGACGCGACCGGAAGTCACCCTGTGTGCCTGCCGCCGTATTGGGTCCTATGGGGCCCGTTCATCGCTCCGGCTCCTGGTGGGTGTTGGGCCGTAGGAAGCGATGGAGGATCAGGCGCAGGGTGGGGAGTTGATCGGCTGGGGTGAAGGACGGGTCGGTGGCGGCGCTGGTGTAGAGAGCGGCGATGAGTGCCATGACCCAGGCTGCGGTGTCGTCCGGGTTCAGGGCAGGGTCGATCTGGCCTGCTGCGACTGCCTTCCGCAGCAGGGTGGTGACGGTGGACCGTTCCTCGTCGTTGTCGCGGCTCAGCAGCGCTTCGAGCTCGGGGTCGCGGTAAGCCTGGATCATCGCCTCCATCACAAGGGCGGGAACTAGTGGTTCCGTGGCAGGGGTGGCGAGAAGGTCAACGGTGTCGAGGAGGGCGGTCCACGGGTCGTCGGCGACGCGAGCGGCGGCGAGACGCTCGGCCTTGGTGGCGCCGTCGTGCTCCTCGTCCTCGAAGACGGCATGGAAGATCGCGCGCTTGTTGGGGAAGTAGTGGAACAGATTGCCCGCGCTCATGCCGGCGGCCTTGCAGATCTCTGCCGTGGTGGTGCGCTCGAAACCCCTGGCGGCGAATAGCTCGGCCGCGGTGTTGACGATGTGCTGGCGCCGTGCCCGATGCCTGGCCGGATCGACTGTCCTCATCGTGGTCCCCTTCTGGTCGACTCCGGGCTCTTCCGTCCCTTCGTGAGTAATAATAAACCGAGCACTCGGTCTATTATTACGGCACAGCAGGAGCGAGGGGGAACATGAGCATGCGCAAGAGACTTGAGCGAAGCCCGCGAGGTGACCGGCTCACCGTGCTCGGCCAGTCGGCGTGGAGCACCGTGTGCGTCTATTTCGTTTTCATGCTGGCGGGGGCAGGTGTCGGTTGGCTGGTCGGCCTCCTGGCCGACTGGTTTGTGACGCTTCCCTGGGCACCGCTGCAGGGGCCGGCCGAGCTCGTTGCCTCGATCCCCGCTCCGTGGCTGCCCGCCGCGGGTTCGGTGACTGGGCTGGCCCTTGGACTTGTTGCTCAGCACGAGCAGTTGGTGATTCGTCTGTCGGATGACCGCGTTGTGCTCACATGCAAGGGACGTGCGCAGGAGTTCTCGTGCGACGCCATCGCCGCAGTGTTCCGGGACGGCAAGCAACTCGTCCTGCTCGGCCACGATGGTGGCGAGCTAACTCGGCAAGAGTGCGACCTGGACGTCAGCCGAGTTGCCGACGTCTTTACCGAGCACGGTTACGTGTGGGCGGACGCCGATCCGCATAAGGACGAGTTCCGCCGCTGGGTCCCTGGCACTCCCGGCCTCCCGGAGGGCGCGAACGCCATCTTCAAAGCCCGCCAGGAGTCGTTGGAAAGGAAGAGTTCCGACGACGACGTTCAAGAGCTTCGTGAGGAACTGGCCCGTCTCGGTGTCATCGTGAGGGACGAGAAGCAACGCCAGTACTGGAGGACGTTCCGGAAGTCAGGTCCGGCCGTGGAATGAATGGTGGTGGGACTGGCTGGACCGTGTCCCTCGGTGAAGCCGAACCTGGTGTCACTGTGTGTGGTCGCCAGGGGCGTACCGGCTCCAGGTTCCGCCAGCCTCAGTGACCAGGCGGGTGGCGGTCTTGTCGTGGTAGCCGAGGGCTTCCGCGATGACGGGGGTCGGGGCCTGGAGGACGAGTTGGCGGATCGCGGAGGTTCTGCCGCGCTGCGGCGGGACGCCGATCTTCCGCAGGTGGACTTGAAGGCTGACCGGGTTCATCGGCTGTCCGGGCTGGCGGCCGGGGAAGAGCCACTGTGAGCTTCTGTTGCTGGCGTAGGGCAGGTGCTGGTGGGACTGGACGTATGCCCGCACGAGGTCAGCGACGGGCTCGGGAAGTGGGGACGGTGGGTCTCCCAGCCGGACGGTGACGGTGCCCCCGTCGTCGACGGTGAGGCGGACGATGCGGGTGACGGGTTGCGCGTAGAGGAGAACGAGCGCGGCCGCGCCCCGGGCCCGCAGGGACAGGGAGTCGTCGTTGAGGGTCCGCCGGAGAATGGCGAGTCGGCGGTGCTGGTGCAGCGGCGCTTGATCCTGATTGATGACCTGGGGCGGCAGGGTGAGGCGGGGCATCCGGCTCGTCTTCATGCACCAGTGAAGGAACGTCTGGGCCGGGCGCCGGGTAGCCAGCTTCTCGGTGTGCCAGGCGAGGAAGACGCCGGCCTGGGTGATCTCCTGTTTCGCCTGGCTGGTCTGGGAGCGTCCCAAAGGTCCCTTCTCCGCTTTGCTCCGCAGGCGCCGCATCTGGTGCCAGGTGGCGAAGTGTTGAAGACACCGACGGTGTTCGGGGTCCTCGATGACGGCGAGCCGTTCGGTCAGCCAACGCTGATAGAGCATGATCTGCCGGTCGACGCGTGGCAGGACGCCGCTGTCCATCAGCAGGTCACGCAGGTGAGCGACGGTTCGCCAGGGTGTTTCCTGGTGCAGCCCGTCGTGGGTGAGCGGGATGCTGCCGGTTGCCAGGTCTCGCAGGAGACGGACGACGTTGGGGTTGCGGAGCCAGATCAGGCGGCTCTTGGGCCGGTCCATCTCCAGCAGGGCGGTGACCAGTGGTTGCAGTGAAGGAGTGGCACGGCCGGTGCCGTCGTCGAGGAGGCGGGTGAGCGTGTCGGCGAGGGTGCAGCGTTCGCAAAGACGCCCGCGGAGGAGGAGCCCTTCGAAGCCGCAGCGGTCGTAGAAGAAGTCGCGGCTGATGCCCGCGCAGTCGCGGCAGATCGGTGTGCCCGAGGTGTCCCTCCGGGTAGCAGCCGGTCGGCTCGGCAGCCGGGGCAGCAGCCGCGGACGCGCATCGCGCGTTCGTAGCAGGTCCGGCAGATCGGGCCGTCCGACCACTCGGCGGACTTCGAGGCCCGACGGCCGCAGCGCGCGCAGTCGCGGATCATCCACCGCTCATACTCCTCCGGCGTCACCGCTCATCCCTCGGGCGTCAGTCGGACCCGTGTGGGGCGGCGGGCAGCGAGGTTGATCGGCGCATCCTCACCGACCGCGCGGCGTGCGGGGAGGTTCTGGGCCGAGGGGGTGATCAGGTCGGTAGGTGTGCAGTCGAGGATGTCGCAGACGGTGGCCAACACTGGCAGGGAGAGCCCGTTCTGGGGTGCCGGAGACAAGGCGGTGGACCTGGGAGGTGGACAGCGTGATGTCGCGTTCGGTCAGGTGCGGCATGAGCTCGGCGACGGTGAACATGCCGCGGGCGGCCATCAGTTCGCACAGGCGCCACCGGTAGTTGATCTGGCGTGGCATCAGGAGGTCCTTCCCGGCCGCAGAGCGGCCTCGATGGTGGCGTCCAGGACGCGTCGCAGGGAGCGGGTGCGGAAGTCGGAGGAGACGCAGGTGTAGATCGCGGTGGTGGAGGCGTGGTCGTGACCGACCTGCTGTTGGACGAACAGCGGGTCGTGGCCGTCCTCGATCAGATGGGTGATGTAGGACCTGCGCAGCGAGTGGAACTCCAGAGCGGGGTCCAGGCCCACGGCGTCCCGGTAGGCGGCGAAGCGGGAGTCCAGCCGCTGGACCCCGATCCGCAGGCCTCGCTCGGAAGGCCAAAGCGCCCGGCTGGCCGAATACCGCATCCCGGTCCTGACCTCGCTGATCCATTCCTCGACGGTGCCGGGTGTGCAGTGCCAGACGGTCAGCACGCTGCGGCGCTGGGGGGGGCGAGCCCTTCTTGGCCTTGCCGTAGCGGACCAGCAGGGTGCCGTACTCACCGAACTCCCGGCCTTCCGGATTGCGTCCGAAGTCGGTGAGATCCAGCATCCGGGTCTCATTGCGGCAGGCCGTAGGCGTACGCGACCTTGAACAAGGCGGCATCCCGGAAGGCCGGCAGCCAGCCCTTGCGGCCCTTGTCGCGAACGCGCAGGACCTCCTCGTCGGCATGGTCGAAGAACGCTTCCAGCTCGGGCCGGGTGAAGGCCCGTCGTTCCGGCTCGCCCTCGGCTTCATCGGCGTGCGTCGCGGCGTTCCAGTCGTAGACCACTTGAACTGGGTTGGTCCCGAAGTGCCGCAGGCACTCGTCTGTCCAGCCGTAGACCGGGTTGGTCAGGAAGTCGCAGAACTTCCGCACGGACCCTTGGTAGTTGCGCAGGGTGGAACGGACACAGCCGTGCACGGCCCGCAGATCGGCCGACCACTCGTCGATGTGTTGCGGCGTCCACTGCCACGGCATCACATCGGCATGCCGGGTGAAGACCCGCACGGTACGTTCCTGGTCATCGACGTACCCGGTGAGAGATTCCGGGCGAGCTGCTGGTTGCGCCAGCACTTGATCATCGCCTCAACGCCATCGTGCTCTGGACCACGAAGTACATCAACGCCTCCCTCGCCCAGCTCCGCGCCGAGGGCCACGAAGTCCGGGACGAGGACATCGCGCGCCTGTCCCTGCTCAAGCACCGCAACCTGAACCTGCTCGGCCGCTACAGCTTCACCGCCAGCACCCCGGCCGCCGGCTCCCTGTGCCCGCTGCGCGACCCGGATACGTCAGAGCTGGACGAGGAAGACGTTGGCCGCGAGGACTGACACGGGCGACGGGATCTCGGCACGTCGCCGAACGATGACTCACCCCCGACCCAGAAAAATGCGTGGCACGAATTATTGCGTGCCTCGCACTTTCTGTTAGTGTGAACGGTATGAGCGGTCTACGGGAACGCAAGAAGGAAGCCACGCGTGCGGCGCTGAGCTGGGCCGCAGTCCGGCTCACCGCCGAGCGAGGGTGGGGTGCGGTCAAGGTCGAAGACATCGCCGCGGCGGTCGGCGTGTCGCCGCGCACCTACAACAACTACTTCTCCAGCAAGGCCGAAGCGATCGCCTTCCGGCATCTTGAGCGCTCGTTGCGGCTCGCGGCCGAGCTGCGTCACGGACCGCCCGGTGAGCCGCTGTGGGAGGCGATCATGCGCGCGGCATTGCGGCAGTTGGAGCCTGGGCCCGAGGTGGAGCACATGCCGCCTCAAGGCCCCGACGAGTGGGCGGCCGGCCTGCGGGTGATGCTGGCCGAACCCGCACTGGAGGCCGAGATGCTGCGCGCGGGCAAGATTGCGGAGAAGGAGCTTGCCGCGGCGATCGCCGACCGCACAGGCATGAACCTCGGGACCGATCTCTACCCGCGCCTGGTGGCCGCGAGCGTGATGGCCGCAAGCAATGTCGCTCTCGAACTGTTTGTACAGGGTGGCACGGGCGAGCCGATGGAGGTTCTGCTGCCCCGAGCTCTGCGCATGGTGGCCGCCGGACTCCCCACCCCGTAAATCCCCCTTCTCGCTCTGAACAGGGGCTGCTGCCCGCAGCCTCAACCCCGCCGCGCCCTGGAAAGGTGAATTGTCATGCTTGATGTCGTAATCGTCGGTGGCGGCCCGAACGGGTTGATGCTCGCCTGCGAGCTGGCACTGGCCGGGGTGCGCCCGGTCGTGCTGGAGCGTCTGGCCGGCCCGAAGACCGAGGCCCGCGCCAATGGCTTGGTCGGTCAGGTGGTGCGCATGCTCGACCGGCGCGGCCTCTACGCGCGCATCAGTGGGTCCGAGGAGCCGCCCCGCCCCGCGCCCCGGTACATGTTCGGCGCAGTCACGCTGGATCTCACGGGGCTCGGTGACAGCAATCCCGTAAGCCTCCTCCCGGCGCCTCAGGAGCACATCGAGAAGGTTCTCGCCGAACGCGCCGTGGAACTGGGCGTCGATCTCCGCAGGGGCCAGGAGGTGACCGATGTGCATCAGGAGGACGACTTCGTCCGGATCACCCTGGCCGACGGCGAGACGTTCACCACCCGCTACCTGGTAGGGGCCGACGGTGGCCACAGCATGGTGCGGCGCCTGTCCGGTATCGGCTTCCCCGGCGTGACCACCGACGACTTCATCACCCGCTCCGCGCACGTGTCCGTGGCGGACGAGGATCTGGGCCCCGACGGCAGCCTGCACGTCCCCGGCTACGGCACCCTGCCGCCCCTGCTCTACGTGCGCACGAAGCACGGCACGATTGCGTGGGGTCTGCTTCCCGGCCGAGTGCCTGTCCTCAACACCACCGAAACCGGCAGCCCGGACGAGTACACCACCCCGATGACCTTCGAGGAGATGATGGCGAGCGCCGAACGCGTGCTGGGCGTGCCCGTCCCGCTCGCTCCGCCCCAGGGAGAGGGGCCCCACCTTCTTCGACGGCTGCTCGGCGGAAACACTCGGCTGGCAGAACGCTACCGGGACAGGCGGGTCCTGCTCCTGGGCGACGCGGCCCACGTGCACTCCGCGATCGGCGGCCCCGGGCTCAACCTCGGTCTGCAGGACGCTTTCAACCTCGGCTGGAAGCTGGCCGCCACCGTGCACGGGTGGGCCCCCGAAGGTCTGCTCGACACCTACGACGAGGAACGCCGGCCGGTCGCAGAACACGTCGTGGCCTCGACCCTGTCCCAGTCGGCGCTGATGCGCCCCGGACCGGAAGTCGGAGCGCTGCGGACCGTCTTCGGCGACCTGCTCGCCACACCGGGCGGCACGGAACACATCGCCCATCTGCTCGCTGGCACCACCGAGGGATTCGCACCCGACCTCGTGATCCACACCGACACAGGCCCCCGCCGACTGGCCGACGAGACCACCACCGGCCGCCCTCTGCTGCTGGACCTGAGCGGCGACTTCGCCGAGGCCGCGCAGCCCTGGCACGACCGGGTCGACGTCATAAGCGACACGGCCGACGGCACGAGCGCGGCAGGTCTCCTGCTACGCCCCGACTGCCACATAGCCTGGACCGGAACCGAACCGAACGACGTCAGCGGCCTGCGAGCCGCGCTGTCCCAGTGGTTCGGCGAACCGCAGAACGACGCCCACGAACCGGGCACCTCTCGAAAGGGGATCAGCCCCACTTCCGAGTGAGAACGGGCTCTGCGAACGGACTCGGGTTCGGTGAGGGTCTGACGGCCGTTGAATGATCTCGCTCGCGCAAATGACCGTTTATGAGAGTCATTCGGCATCGGGGCCGATGTCGCTCACTATCTGCGCCTGGCGGAAAGAACTGGGCAACTCCGAGGCATATCAGGCGCCAGCCGACCGAAATGCACGGCGTGACCTGCGAGTTCCGGTCAGTTGATCGGCTACACCACTCGGCGGGACGCCATCCCACCGGTCAGTCATTACCTTGCTCATCACGTCGGAAAGGGCGGGCTCGCGTTGTTGTCGAGCCTGCCCTTTCCGGGGTGGTTGTGGGAAGGAGGCGTTACGCGAAGACGTCGGTGTAGCCGTGACCGGCGATCGGTTGTCCCTGGAGGGTGCCGATCACGGTGCATATGCCGGCGTAGAGGCCGTCGTGGGAGTCCGGAAGTCCGCGATGGGTGATGGTCAGGGATGCGTCGAGGCTGGGGGCGGTCAGCTGCCAGTGGCCGCTTGCCTGCTCGGTACGGTGAGCGCGGGTGAGGGTGTGTGTGCCGTCCGCTTTGAGTTCGGTGAGCCAGGAGGTGCCGTCTCCGACGGTGTCCCAGATGCTCAGGTACCGGCCCGCTCCGAGGTCGAGGCCGAGCCAGGTGGTGCGCGAGGGCTCGCTGCCGGGGGTGCCCCATTGGCGGTCGAACCAGGTGCGCCCGCCGATCTGGTGGGTGGTTCCGTCGACGGTGACGGTGCCCGAGGTGGTCAGTCCGGGCAGTGCGTACTGTCCGTTCATGCCGCCGAACAGGGGGAAGAGGCCGGATCCGCCGTTGTAGAGGACGGGTTCCTCGCGCTGGAGGGTGAGCTGGACCGAGGCGGTGTCCGTGGCGCCGGAGATCTGGAGTTCGTCAAGGTCTCCGCTGATCGTCAGGATGGAGGTCCGTGCGTCGAGGGGTGCGCCGGGCAGGGTCACCGTGTCGAGGCTTTCGGTGGTCTGCTTCGTGCTGCTGTGCCCGTCGGGTTCCTGGAGCAGGGAGACCGTGCTGTGGCAGGTGCCCTGCATCGCCATCGTGTGGATCTTCACCCAGTAAATGGCTTCGTCGGTGTGGAGCTTGGTGGTGAACCACCAGGAGTCCACGGTGGCGATCGGGTCCGCGGCGAGTTTGTCGGCAGCGTCGATCAGTGTGGGGTGGGACCAGGTCATTACATCTCCTGTCGTTGGTGCACTGGTGCTGTCGTCCGTGGCAAGGCGCCGGGAACTGCGGGCTTCGGCAGTGGTGCCTGCGAACTCAGGGGGCTGCTATGTCGAGGGACTTGCTCTTGAACTGGCCGGCGATGACGGTCTTCATGACGCGCTTGCCGACCGGGTTGCTGGTCACCTTCTGGATGAGGCTGCGAACGGTGATGTCCCGGCGGGTCTGGGGAACGAACATCGGCAGTCCCTCCTTGCGGCCGAGGTGTTGCTGGGTGGCGATGAAGGGCCGCAGCCTCTGGTCGTACTCGCGCAGGGCCCGGGGGACGTTGTCGGGGTTGCGCTGCAGGGTGGTCCCTAGGAAGTCGGCGCCGGCCAGGGAACTGGAAGCGCCCATGCCGGAGTAGAGGGTCAGGCACCAGGCGGAGTCGCCGAGGAGGACGATGCGGTCGGTGTGCCAGGTCGGCATCACCACCTGGTGGGTGGAGTCGAAGAGGACGTCGTCGGCCTGCTCGAACTGCGTCAGCAGGTTTTCCAGCACGGGCCCGGTGGGCTCGGGTCCGAAGGCGCGGCGCAGGGACTCGATGGGCGGGCGGCGGAACTGGGCGTCCTCGTCGTCGGTGCGGTAGTTGAAGAGCACGCCGGGCTGGTGGTCGGTGAAAGGGAAGACCCAGACGGAGCGGCCCGGCTCGGCCAGGATCAGGCCGTCGTTGGGCCGGAAGCCGGGCACGGCTTCCTTGAGGACGGTGGCGCCGATGATGTGGTGGAAGGGCTGCAGGTAGTCGGAGTCCGGTCCGAAGGCCAGGCGGCGGACGGTGGAGCGCAGCCCGTCGGCCCCGATGACGAGGCCGAAGCGCTCGGTGGTCTCGGTGGTGTCCTCGCCGGCTGTGGTGGCCAGGGTGACATCCACGCCGTCGGGGTGCTCGTCGAGGGCGACGGGTGTGGTGCCGTACCGGATCTCGGTCTTCGGGGCGACCTGATCGTAGAGGGCGGCTTCGATGTCCCCGCGCAGGATGAGGCGCGGCTCACCGGGGAGGTCTCCGTAGCCCATGCCGGGCCGGCGGCGGCCTTCGCGGTCGATGTCGTAGGTGACGGTGGCGGGGTCGGTCCGGTTGCCGATGGCGTCCAGGACGCCCATCCGCTCGGCGGTGGCGCGGCCCGTCTCGAACAGGCCGATGAAGTACCCGGCGGCACGTCGTCCGGGTGCACGTTCGACGAGTACGGGCTCCCAGCCGATCTCGTGCAGCCGCATGGCCGTGGCCAGTCCTCCGATACCCATGCCCACGATCAGGGCGCGGGGCTTGTTCATCGGGATCACTCCTTTGTGTGGGGGTGCAGTCTTTGAGGGGGTGGTGACGGCGCCTCTGGCGTTCGCGGTCGCCGTCACCGGCGGTTCAGCGGGGTCGTCACATGTGGACGGTGGGGGCGGCGTCGGGGTCGTGGACCGGGGCGCCGCGGCGGAAGAGCAGACCGCAGATGACCATTCCGGCGGCGAAGAGGGCCGCGGACCATCCGTAGGCGGTGGAGTAGCTCTCCAGCGTGGACTGGGCGATCAGGTCGGGGGTGGGCTGCTTGCCGGCGAGGAAGCCGGTGGCGGCGCCTGCGGCCAGGGAGCTGAGCAGGGCGGTGCCGATGGAGCCGCCGATCTGTTGCATGGTGTTGACGCTGGCGGAGCCGACGCCGGCGTCGGCCGGGTCGATGCCGGAGGTCGCGGCGCTCATGGCCGGCGCCATGATCAGGCCCATGCCGAGGCCGAAGAGGAGCAGCGGCGGCAGGACATGGGCGGTGTAGGTGGAGGAGGCGTCCAGGCCGGTGAGCCAGAGGAGACCGGCGGCGGAGAGCGCCATGCCGAGCGGTACAACCGGCTGGGGCCCGAAGCGAGGGGTGAGGACGCTGGAGGACAGCGTGGCGCTGATCATTACGGCGCCGACCATGGGCAGGAACGCCAGGCCGGTCTCGACCGGCGAGTAGCGCAGGGTCTGCTGCAGGTAGTAGGTGAGGAAGAGGTTGACGCCGAACATGCCGGCCGCGGAGATGAACATCGCGATGGAGGCGGCGCCGCGGTTGCGGTCGAGCAGGACCCGCAGCGGCAGCAGCGGGTGGGCGACGCGGGTCTGCATCCGGACGAACACCGCGATCAGGAGGACACCGGCGGCCAGGAAACCCCAGGTCCCGGCCGAGCTCCAGCCGTCGTGCTCGGCGTTGGCGAAGCCGTAGACCAGGGCGAACAGTCCGGCCGTGACGGTGACCGTGCCGGGGAGGTCGATCTTGACGCCCTTGTCCCGGCGGTGGCGGGGCAGAAGGACCAGGGCGCCGACCAGCGCGACGGCGGCGAAGATCAGGTTCACGTACAGACACCAGCGCCAGTCGAGGTGCTCGGTGAGCACACCGCCCAGCAGCAGGCCGATACCGCCGCCCGCGCCCGCGACCGCACCGAAGATACCGAAGGCGGTCGCCCGCTCCTTGGCGTCGGTGAACGTCGTGGTCAGCAGGGCCAGCGCGGTCGGGGCCAGCAGTGCGCCGAAGACACCCTGCAGGGCGCGCCCGGCGACCAGGACCTCGAAGTTCGTGGCGGCTCCGGCCAGGGCGGAGGCCACGGCGAACCCGACGAGGCCGATGACCAGGGTGGTCTTGCGGCCGATCAGGTCGGCGATACGCCCGCCGATCAGCAGCAGGCTGCCGAAAGCCAGTGAGTAGGCGGTCACGACCCACTGGCGGTTGTCGTTCGAAAAGCCCAGGTCCGCCTGCGCGGAGGGCAGGGCGATGTTCACGATCGTGGCATCCAGCACCACCATCAGCTGGGCTATCGCGATGACCGCGAGGATCAGCCAACGACGGCCATGATGCCGCTCCGCTGACTGATCGGCCCGCGGTGGGCGAACTTCGTTGGTGACGGCAGTCACAGCAATCTCCATGAGAACGACGGAAGCGGAGAAGGTCTCTCCGTTTATGACGTCCACCGTAGCACCTAAGTGGAGAGGGCATCTCCATATGCGGGCTTATAGTGGGAGCATGAGCCGCACAGCCGCCCCCGGCCCGCCTCCTGGCGGCAGCCCCGCCCGCCCTCTTCGCGCCGACGCGGAACGCAACCGTCAGCGGATCATCGCCGCAGCTCAGCAGGTGTTCGCGCAGCGTGGGATCGACGTCACACTCGACGACATCGCCCACCACGCCGGCGTGGGAGTGGGCACGGTCTACCGGCGCTTCGCCAACCGCGAGGAGCTGGTCGAAGCGATCTTCGAGACAGAGATCCAGCGCATCATCGATGTAGCGGAAGAGGCACTGACCTGCGAGGATCCCTGGGACGGGCTTGTCCACTTTTTCACTACGGCCGGCCAGGACTTCGCCGACGACCGCGGCCTGAGAGAAGTCCTGCTCATCGGCACGCACGGTAAGGACCGGGTCGCCGATGCGCGCGACCGGCTCTCGCCCGCGATCAATGCCGTCATTGAGCGCGCCCAGCGCCATGGCTCACTCCGCGACGACATCGAGGTGACGGATTTTCCCCTCATCCAGATGATGCTCGGAACGGCAACGCAGTACAGCCGCGCCGTCTCCCCCGGCCTCTGGCAGCGCTACCTCACCCTGATCCTCGACGGCCTCCGCGCGAACCGCGAGGCCCCCACCCCCCTGCCTCACCCTGCGCTCAGCCAGGAGGAATTCGAACGGGCTGCGCAGTGACGGGCTTATGCCACACGGCATGATCCGCCCTTCGCGCCGAAGAAGGGTCTGACGGGGCGAGACCAACGGCTCCGCTCGGTCGCACCACGGGTCCGACGGCCCATTGCGAACGCCACGGCCGAAGCACCGTACCGGTGCCTGCGCACACTCTGACGCGCGTCGTGCCGCTCACGCCGCAGACTGCCCTCCGCCAACCGGAACGGTGTAACCGAGCCTGGCCCGTACCTCGGTCCCATCCCTGTCAGTCCAGGCCGTCATCATCCTCGTCGGCGTCCAGGTTCGCGGAAGGGCCGCAGGCCCTGGCCTGGGCCGTTGGCCTTGCTGTTGAACAGGTAGTGGCCCAGGAAGTTGATGTGCCGGTCCTTGAGCGGAGAGAGACGCGCGACGTCCTCCTCCTTGAGGTCATGGCCCTCGGCGCGAAGTCGGACGACGGCGGCGTCCAGGTAACGGGTGTTCCACAGCACGACGGCGTTGAGGACCAGACTCAGACTGGCCAACTGATCTTCCTGGCCCTCGCGGTACGCGTGGCGGATCTGGCCCCGGCCGCCGTGGCAGATCGCGCGGGCGAGCCGGTGGCGGGACTCCTGAACGGTCAGCTGCCGGTTCATCAACCGCCGGTACGTGTCGTCCATCGGATCAACCAGGGCGAGCAGGTGCATGGTTTTGTTGATCCGCCCGTACTCGGCGAACGCCGCCCCGAGCGGGGAGGGGCGGCCCTCACGGCCGAACATCCGCAACAGGTTGTACGCCCTGACCTGGGTGGTGATGAGCGACCCGGCGACTCGGAGCATGTCGGGCCAGTGCGCGGCGATGCGCTTGAGGTTGACCTTGTTGCAGGCCACCGCCTCCAGGGGTCCGTACCCGTCGGCCGCCGTCTCCCCGTCCGGCAGGTCGGCACGCCAGAACCGCTGATCAGTGAGGTCGCGGAAGCGCGGGGCGAAGCGAAAGCCGAGCATCTTGTACAGGCCGAAGGCCATGTCGCTGTTTATGTGGACAGTTCAAGTTGATCTTCCTTCAGGTTGCCGCTCGTACCGTTGGCGGTGTTGGTGCGGGCCGGAGAAGCCGCGCGCATAGAGTGAGATCTTCGTTGGAGTGGCGGGGGTGGAGGCCGTGGAGATGACCGTTCAGTGGATACGGACGTCCTGGACGAAACAGTCCCGCGGAGGAGAGGCCGCCGCCCGTAGGAACGCGGCCCCGGCCGGCTTCACCGTCCCGCCTGTGCCGCCCTCGTTTGCCCACGTTGTCCGCATGCATGAACGAGACGGCTTCGAGCCCCATGGCGTCGAGGAAGACCTGCGCAAGGTTGACGTCCAGCTTCGCGAAGCCGACGGCCGACTGCGCGTCCTTCCCCGAGTGCAGCCCCTGTTCGCCATCCCACCTCGGCTGCGACGGCCCCCAGCCGTGCGTCTTGCCTCCGGCCAGTGGGTCCGCTGGCAGCTCAACTACCGTTTCAGCAGCGCGGCGGGTGTGCGGGACTGGTCGTACTGGCTGGACACCTTCAACATCGCCTATGGCCCGGTGGATGCTGACGTGTTCTTGTCGGAGCCCACTGTCCACGTTGACGAGCAAGGACCGCTCCGGTAGCTCCGCCATGGGGTGATCACGCACTGGAGCCGCCCTCCTCCGCTTCCGCGTTGATCGGCTGGCTGAGGTCGACCAGGAGTCTTTCGATACGTTCGCTGATGCAGCGGTGACGCTCGACCTCCCGGTCCCAGCCGCGTTCGGCCGCGTCGTGGGCGAGGGCCTCCTCGACCTCCCGGAGTGCGCGCAACCTCGGCGCGTATTCGGGGGTAGTCACGAACTTCGCGCAGGTCAGGTAGAGGTCGCATTCGCAGGGGCCTTCGGCGGGCAGCCGGAGGCAGCGGCCCAGTTCGAGCTCGGTCTTGAAGAAGTTGGTCTTGAAAGGTGATGCAGAGATCATGCAACTGACGACGGCGGTCGACAGCCCGGCGTGCAACCCGCCCTCCCCGGACACGGGCAAGAGGCCGAGATGACACGGCTTCGGCCCGCCGAGCCGGGTGGGATTCGTACGGGACCGCTGGCGGATCAAGCAGGAGGACGGCGACGACCTGACGATGCACAAGGGCCATGGCAGGAGTTCCTTGCATCGGCGGCAAAGGGGGGTATACCCACGGACCGGCTCCCGCAGTACGTGCGGCTCATGCTCGCGCGCAGCGCCTCCGTGCACCAGGACAGCGAACCTCTGCGCGTGTCGGCCCGCCTCACCCCGAAAGATGTCGAGTCGGTAGACATGGCTGTCGGGAGCAACCTGCGACCCGCCAGCACAATCGACGCGGATGCGTGGGTCGACAGTGAGGGCCGAGTCGTACGCGTACGCCAGACGATTCACTTCGCGTCCGACCCTGACATCGAAGCGACGATCACGTTCACTGACTTCAAGGACGCCATGCCGGTCGACCCACCCCCAGCGTCCTGAGCATCAGCCAGGGCGCGATCCCAACTCGCAGAGCAATCGCCGTCGGCGAGATCTACCGGCTGGACGCGTCCCTGGAAGCTGGCTGCTCTTCGCGGCGGTCTCTTCGAACGCAACGAAGGTGTCCGTGCAGGCTTTGGCGTTGTCGAGGAGGGCGCTCTTCCCGGTCTTACCGGTGGTGAGCTTCCATCGTGAGTTGGTGGCGGAGCCGGTGCTGTAGGTGCAGCAGACGCTTCTTGCCAGGGGAGCCGCTGGGTGGGGTCCCGGCCACTGGAACGGCACTCGACGACGAGAGGCCCCGATAGCACGGGCTGATCACCGCTGAGTGCCGCCGGTCAGCTACGCCGCTCGCTCAGGCATGCTGACGGGGTGGGAACGAACCTTCGGCAGCTGCCGAGCGGTCACCCGTGAAATGTGATGTAGCCGTTGCCGTCACGGTCGTTGGCCTTCTTGGTGTAGGAGTGGACGTCGGCGCGGGCGCCGGACGGCTTGTACAGGTAGATGGTGTCCTTGTCGTTGTTCCAGATGAAGTTGCAGTTCTGGCGGTAGACGACGTTGTTGGCGTCGGAGTCGGTGCCGCGGTTGCCGCGGAGCTTGATGTAGTCGCCGGGCTGCAGGTTGTGGTTCGACTTGAAGGCGAACTTGTTGCCCGTGGCGTCCTTGACGACGTAGCCCTTGAGGTTGACCGTCGCCGTGCGCGAGTAGTTCTTGATCGTCAGGTACTCATTCTTGGTGTTGCCACCGGAGCACTTGTTGGAGTCGCTTCCGGGGGCGTCGTACTGGACACCCTTGACCTTCAGGGACGAGGAGTACTCGGCTGCCTGGGCCGGAACGGCGGCCACGAGACCAAGAGCCAGAACCGAAGCCGCAGTCGCGGTGGCGGTCAAGGCATGACGGATGTTCATGAGGAGTCCCCCCTCGATGGTGCGAATGATGCGTCGCGAAGCATATCGAAAGTCGTGACCATCAAGTGAAGATAGGTGAAGAAAGTGTGTGCGACGGGGATCGTTGTGTTCGACTCCGACCCAGGTGCCGGACCACCTCGACACTCCCGTTCCCGGCCAGCCGTACTCGGTGATCTGCCTACTCGAGACGGGTCGCAGTTCCTGGACCGCGCCGCTGGACGCACTACGTCTGGCGCCGGGTGTCCTGGGCCGACCTCCTGCGGGACTGCTGCCGACGGCATGCGCAATCCCGAGCTCGTCGTCGGCGACGGAGCCATGGGCCTGTGACGGGCTCTGACCGAGGTGATCTACAACGCCGAGGACCGTGCTCACGCCGAGAAGGCGGTGAAGGACTTCGGGCGCGCCTACGGCGCGAAGTGGCCCAAGGCCGTCAAGAAGATCACCGACGACGTCGACGAACTCCTGGCGTTCTACGACTTCCCGGCCGAGCACTGGGTCCATCTGCGCATGACGAATCCGATCGAGTCGACCTTCAGCACGGTGAAGCTGCGGACCAAGGTCACCCGCGGCGCCGGCAGCCCGGCCGCGGCCCTGGCGATGGTGTTCAAGCTCGCCGAGTCCGCTCAGGCCCGCTGGCGCGCGATCACCGCACCCCACCTCGTTGCCCCCGTCCGCAACGGCGCCCGCTTCGAACGCGGCGTCCTGATCGAGCGTGAGCAGGAGGCCGCGGCATGAGTGAGCGCGAGGAACGCCCCTGCTGTTCCTGGACGTCGACTTTACCGACCGGCAAGCTCACCGGGACGCGCTCAACCTGGGACGATGCGTCGCGGTCGTGTCAGGGATGGGCCTGCTTCCTTCTCGGATGTCGGGCCGCAGCTAGTGCTCTGACCGCATACCTTCACCGGGTTGGTGATACCTGCTCCGGGAGCCGAGCTTCTAGAGTGAGTCGTCGCAGCTCAGCAACGGGGTGGGGGGACGTATGGCGGAGGCCGAGGTACTTGGGCCAGAGTCGGGTTGGGAACGCGCACCGGAATACCAGGGCGGGAATCGAAACCCGGCGTTCCAGGCCAGCATGTGGGAGTACGCGGCGAGCTCTTTTCGACTGGTTGCCGGTCTGTCGCCGTCCCTGGACGTCCTGGCTGCACGGCTGCGATTGCACATCGAGCGGGGCTGGGAGGACCTGGGCCCAGTGGATGCGGCGATGTTCAGCATCCAGAACATCGACTTCGCGCTCAGCCGGCTGGAGGGCAACCCCTGCCCCGATGTCTTCGTCTGGGTCAGCCGTGCTCAGTCCGATGTCGAGGCGGCCCTCGACATCCTGCTCGACGCTCTCGGCATCGGCAGGGCAGCCATCACCTTCCGTAACAACAGCGAGAGCGGATTCGTTGACCTGCGGAACGACCCCCAGACCTGATCCCTGAAGTCACGCTGCTTCACAGAGGGGGCGTCCGCCCCATCTGATGCCTTTCTCGCTGCGGATGCGAGCACGCTCCTTCCGCTGGGCGGCGAGGACCTCTGGATGGCGTGCGTTCTTGTTGCGCCAGCGCAAGTAGGCGTGCAGGGCACGGGTCTGGAGGGTGTGGTTGCGGTGGTTGGAGTTGGCGACGGTGAACTGCCGCAGCGGCCCGAAGTGGGCCTCGATCGGGTTGGCCCAGGACGCGTAGGTCGGAGTGAAGCACAGTTCGACCCGGTTCTTCTTCGCCCAGCACCGGATCGTCTGGCCCTTGTGGGCGGACAGGTTGTCCAGGATGACGTAGATCGGGGCGCCGTCCGGGCGGGCCGCGCGGACCGACCTGAGGGCGGCCAGCGTGTTCGCGGCGCCCTTCTTGCGGCGGTTGACGCCCCAGAGCGTGTCGTCGCCGATCGAGTAGCAGCCATGGAAGTACCTGACGCCGTGAGTGCGGTGGTAGGTCGCGGGGTGCCGTTTGGGCCGGCTCTGCTCGGCCCAGCACGACCCGGCGGTGGGCCGGATGCCGAGCGGGCCGAACTCGTCGAACGCGAACACTCGGTCCGTGAAGTGCTCCAGCACGTGCTCGATCCGGTCGAGCTTGGCGTCCCGCTCCGGGTCAGGCGACTCCTTCCAGGTCTTGGTGCGCTGGAAGGTGACGCCGCGACGGGCGAGCAGGCACCGTAACGCCTCACGGCCGATCCTGATCACGCGGCCGTGAACCTTCCGCAGGTAGGCGGCGAGTTTGCGGATGGACCAGCGAGTGAAGGGCTGGCCGAGTTTGGTCGGGCGGGTGGTGGCCGTCTGGATGACGAAATCCTCGTCATCAGGATTGAGCAGGCGGGGACGGCCTCCCGCCCATCGAGGGTCCAGACAGGCCAGACCAATCTCGTTGAACCGGTGGATCACGTCCCGGACGGTGTCCTCATCTGCCTGCACCAACTGGGCGATCACCGGGACCCGGTTCCCGCCGGCCGCGGCCAGCAGCATCATCGCCCGCCGATAGCGCACCGAACTGGTGCTGCCCCGGCGCACGATCTGCTGCAGCTTCTGCCCTTCCTGGTCAGTCAACCTGCGCACACGGACAGGCTCAGCCACCACACCCCCAGAGAACGGACGCACGTCGTGGGACATCCAACCGCCATGACCACCAACCCGGCGAACCTTCCCGGTCAGAGCACTAGTAGGGCTTGGTCAGGTCGATGTTGGCGCGGGTATGTCGCGGTGACAGGTGGGGCAGGCGCCGGCCCATGTCGCGAGGATGGTCTGTAGCTC
>NZ_JBEOVL010000066.1:0-28185 GCF_040295485.1 Streptomyces sp. NPDC002793
TACTGCAGGGGGGACCCTGTGGGAGAGTAGGACGCCGCCGAACAATTATTCCGGGAAAGCCCCGTGCCCTTGTGGCACGGGGCTTTTCTGCGTTCCGAGCCGAAGCGGCTGTGTCCCCCGGCGGGCCGGCGGTGGAGCGTGCGGCGGGAGTGTCCTGCACGGCCGGGGCCGTGCACAAGAGGTTCTCGGAAGCTCGAGCCAGGGGTTTTGAGTACGCCCTTGTTCGGGGTATGCTCTATCTCGTTGCCGCAAGGCAGCAGGCCCCAATAGCTCAGTCGGTAGAGCGTCTCCATGGTAAGGAGAAGGTCTGCGGTTCGATTCCGCATTGGGGCTCAGCATGAAGAAAGGCCCCCGCCAGTGGCGGGGGCCTTTCTTCATGTCGGGACCCAGTTTCTGCCGGAGCCGCTAGAGGCTGTGCGGCTCCGGAACGCGCATGGCCAGGATGGCCATGTCGTCCGACGCGGGCTCCGCGGCGAAGCGTTCGACGGCCCGCAGGATGCGCCCCGCCACCGCGCCGGCCGTCAGGCCCGTACATGTGGCGAGGACGTCGGCCAGACCGTCGTCACCCAGCATGCGGGCCCCCTCACGGCGTTCGGTCACCCCGTCGGTCACACAGAGGAGGACGTCGCCGGGCTCCAGCGTGACCTCCTGCTCGTACAGCTCCAGGTCCTCGATGACTCCCAGCAGCGGCTGCGGTTCGGCCGCTGCCTCCACGGAGCCGTCCTGGCGCAGACGTAGGGGGAGCGGGTGTCCGGCGCAGACCACCTTCAGGAGGGCACTCCCGTCCTCCTGGGGCCACAACTCCCCGTAGAGCAGCGTGAGGAAGCGACTGCGGGCACCCTCGTCCAGGATGGCGGCGTTGAGCCGCTCCAGTACCGCGGGCCCGCTGAAGCCCTCGCGGGCGAGGAGGCGCAGGGCGTGCCTGGCCAGGCCCGTGACGGCTGCCGCCTCCGGACCCGTACCGCAGACGTCGCCGATGGCGAAGCCGTAGGCACCGTCGCGGATGGGGAACACGTCGTAGAAGTCGCCGCCGACCTCGTTGCCCTCGCCGGCCGCACGGTAGATGACCTCGATCTCGACGTTGGGCACATCGGGGAGGCCGGGCGGCAGCAGACTCCGCTGGAGCGACTGGCTGATGGCCATGCGCTCCGAGTACAGACGGGCGTTGTCGAGGGCCAGGGCGGCCCTTCGTGACAGGTCCTCGGCCAGTTCCAGGATTTCCTGGCGGAAATGCTCGTCGGACGGCTTGCCGAGCGTGAGCATGCCGATCACACGGTTCCTCGCCACGAGTGGCAGAACCACGGTCTCGCCTCCCACCGCAGCCGCCGTGGCCAGGACGGTACGGGTTGCGGCTCCCATGCTCAGGGGAGCGTCCCTGCCCAGAGTGCGCTTGGACGTCCGGAGGGCGGCCTGATGACCGGCTTCCGTAGGCGCGGGCCAGATGCGGGCTCCGGGAGCCGGAACGGGCTCCGGGGGGTCGATGGAGGAGAGCAGGGCCTTGAGGCCGTCGATGCGCTCCTCGTCCTCGTGGAGCACATAGGAGAGGGACGGCTCCGATGACTGGTCCGCGATGGTGTAGACGGCGCACCAGGTGGCCAGCGTCGGCACGGTCATCTGTGCCATCAGAGCCAGTGTCTGATCCCTGTCCAGCGTGCCGGCGAGCAGATCGGACGCCTCGACGAGGAAGGACAGCGACCCGCGGCGCAGGCGCTCCAGCTCGCCGAGCCTGGCCGACTCGACGGCCAGCGCGATGCGGTCCGCGGCGAACTGCAGCCGCAGGGCCTCTTCGTTGGAGTACCGTCCGGCCGCCTCGGCCGCGACCCCCAGTGAGCCGGTGAGGCGTCCCTCGACCTTAAGGGGGACCGTGACGACCGACCGCATGCCGGTGTCGCTGAGCAGTGGTACGGCACCCGGTACGACGGTGAGGTCCTCGTGGACGGCGGGCATGCGGGCGGAGCCGTAGCGTCCCGTACCCGCCTCCACGGGAACCCGTGCGAAGCGCTGACGGGCCGAAGGGAGGCCGGTGGTGGCCCGGACCTCCAGCTCGGTCTCGTCGTCCGTGGCCAGCAGCAGAAAGGCGGCATCGGCGTCCAGCATGTCGCGGGCCCGCTCGACGGTGCGTTGCAGCAGTCCGTCGAGGTCGTCGGGGGCGGGAGAGCCGATGAAGATCTCGAAGGGGTCCGTACTGCGGTTCTCGGTCGAGGAGTCGGAGGCGGGGGCGCGTACCGGCGTCTGGAGCACGGCGCGCTCGTAGTCGCGCACGAGGAGGCAGACGGTGGAGGGCTCGCCCTCGGCGTCCCGGACTCTGAGATGCGAGGCGTACACCGGGATGACCCGGCCGTCGGCGCCGCGGATTCCGTAACTGCCCTCCCACCGGGAGAGTCGCAGTGCGTCCGCGATGCCGGTGTTCGTGCCCGGCGTGTGCGGCCACGCCACGAAGTCGGTGAGCTGCTTGCCGTCGACCTGCTCCGCGGCGTGACCGAAGAGGAAGGCGGCGTCGTCGTTCCACGAGGCGATGGATCCGGATTCGTCGGTCTGGACGACAGCCACCCGTACGCGCTGTTCCGTCACCGGCAGGAGAGCGGTCGGCAGCACCGGGCTCGCCGAACGCACACCCACCGGGCGTTCGGGAAGATCGAGCTGGAACCAGACATGTTTGTGCGTAGGTGTGTACTCGACGCCCCAGCGGGAAGCGAGAGCCGCGCAGAGCAGCAGGCCGCGGCCGCCCTCACGGTCCGGGCTGCCGAAGTCGAGGCCGGAACTCTGGAGCGGTACCTCCCGCTCCGGGTAGTGGTCGGAGACCTCTACCCGTACGCCGTCCTCGGTGCGCAGGCACAGGACGTCGGCGGCCGTGCCGGCGTGCACGACCGCGTTGGTGACAAGTTCACTGGTAAGGACGACGGCATCGTCAACGACGTCCGTGTAACCCCACCCCTGAAGGGTGTCGCGGACGAATGCGCGGGCGGTCGCGACCGAGCGTCCGACCGGATCGAAGGTGGCAGCCGCGCGCGCGGTGATCACAGCACTCCCCATATGGTGTCTCGTCGCTTCCCCGAGTCCTGTGCCCGTATATCGCCGCTTCGATTCGTCTGCCAGGCTAGACGCTCGCCAGGTGTCCCGGGTACACGAGGGCGGACTTGGATCCGCAGGGCGGTCGGCGGTCGTGCGCCGGGCGCACAACCGGGTGGCCCCGGTGAGGGAAATGGGACGACCGTGCGACCTTGCTCGCCCGTCCGTCCCGGCCTGGTACGTTTCAACGATTTGACGACCGCATAGTTACCCGTTGACGGTGTGCTGTGGCGGTGAGCCAAAGTGGAAGTGGGCAAGCTTCCGATAACGGCCCGAGCGATACGGTCAACCCCTGCGGGAGGGACACGGTGGAGTCTGGCGTGGCGGCGCGGGGTTCAGGAACGCGCACAAAAGGCGGGCAGTCCGTGAAAAAGCAGCGCAATGGGACCATCGATGTGGACGCGGCAGCTCTGAACAGACTGCTGGCGGCCCTCGTGGCGATGCGTGACGGCAACTTCCGCAGGCGGCTCACCGTCTCCGGCGACGGCGTGCTCACGGAGATCGCAGCCGTCTTCAACGAGGTGGCCGACCGCAATCTGCATCTGACGGGCGAGCTCGCCCGTGTGCGGCGTGTGGTCGGGCGCGAGGGGAAACTCACCGAGCGCCTGGAGACCGGCGCCTGCGAGGGTTCCTGGGCTGCCGCGATCGACGCCTCCAACGAGCTCGTCGACGACCTGGCGCGACCCGTGTCCGAAGTCGGACGGGTGCTCTCCGCCGTCGCGGACGGCGATCTCGAGCAGCGGATGGAGCTGCGTACCCACGCGGCGGACGAGACCGTACGTCCGCTGCGCGGAGAGTTCCTGAAGGTCGCCCGCACGGTCAACAACCTGGTCGACCAGCTGTCCGCGTTCACCGAACAGGTGACACGGGTCGCGGTCGAGGTGGGTACCGAGGGCAAGCTGGGCGGACAGGCCCAGGTCCGTGGCATGTCGGGGTCGTGGAAGGACCTCACGGACTCCGTCAACACCATGGCGTACCGGCTGACCGCACAGGTGCGTGACATCGCGCTGGTGACGACGGCCGTGGCCAAGGGGGACCTGTCACGGAAGGTCACCGTCCACGTGGCCGGTGAGATGCTGCAGCTGAAGAACACCGTCAACACGATGGTGGACCAGCTGTCGTCGTTCTCGTCGGAGGTGACCCGGGTCGCCCGTGAGGTGGGAACCGAGGGCGAGCTGGGTGGGCAGGCGACCGTGCCGGGGGTGGCCGGGGTCTGGAAGGACCTCACCGACTCCGTCAACACGATGGCCGGGAACCTGACGTCCCAGGTACGCGGCATCGCCGAGGTGACGACGGCCGTCGCCAACGGTGACCTTTCGCAGAAGGTCACGGTGAGCGCCCGCGGCGAGGTCGCGCAGCTCGCCGAGACGATCAACCAGATGACAGAGACGCTGCGCACCTTCGCCGACGAGGTGACCCGCGTGGCGAGCGAGGTCGGTGGCGAGGGTCTGCTCGGAGGCCAGGCACAGGTGCCGGGCGCGGCGGGTACCTGGAAGGACCTGACCGATTCGGTCAACACGGTCTTCCGCAACCTGACGACACAGGTGCGTGACATCGCGCAGGTGACCACGGCGGTGGCCAGTGGTGACATGACGCAGAAGGTCACCGTCGACGTGGCCGGCGAGATGCTGGAGCTGAAGAACACCGTCAACACGATGGTGGACCAGCTCCAGGCCTTCGGTTCGGAGGTGACGCGCGTCGCCCGGGAGGTCGGCGTCGAGGGCCGTCTCGGCGGACAGGCCGAAGTGCCGGGGGCGGCGGGGACGTGGAAGGACCTCACCGACTCGGTGAACACCGCCTTCCGCAACCTCACGGGCCAGGTGCGTGACATCGCGCAGGTGACCACGGCCGTCGCCAACGGTGATCTGTCGCAGAAGGTCACCGTTGACGTGGCCGGCGAGATGCTGGAGCTGAAGAACACCGTCAACACGATGGTGGCGCAGCTGTCCAACTTCGCCGACCAGGTGACGCGCATGGCCCGGGACGTGGGTACGGAGGGCCGTCTCGGCGGTCAGGCGCGCGTCGACGGTGTCTCCGGAACCTGGAAGGAGCTCACCGACTCCGTCAACTTCATGGCCGGGAACCTGACCTCCCAGGTGCGCCAGATCGCGCAGGTGACCACGGCGGTGGCGCGGGGTGACCTGTCGCAGAAGATCGATGTGGACGCCCGGGGCGAGATCCTGGAACTGAAGAACACCATCAACACCATGGTCGACCAGCTCTCGGCCTTCGCCGACCAGGTGACCAGGGTGGCCCGTGAGGTGGGCACGGACGGCCGTCTCGGCGGTCAGGCCCAGGTGCCCGGGGTGGCCGGCGTGTGGCGCGACCTGACCGACTCGGTGAACGGCATGGCCGGGAACCTCACCGCCCAGGTCCGCAACATCGCGCAGGTCGCCACGGCGGTGGCGCGGGGTGACCTGTCGCAGAAGATCGATGTGGACGCCCGGGGCGAGATCCTGGAGCTGAAGAACACCCTCAACACCATGGTCGACCAGCTCTCCAACTTCGCGGAGCAGGTGACCAGGGTGGCCCGTGAGGTGGGTACGGAGGGCATTCTCGGCGGACAGGCGGAGGTGCAGGGCGTCTCCGGTACGTGGAAGGACCTCACCCAGTCCGTCAACGGCATGGCGAACAACCTGACCCTCCAGGTGCGCAACATCGCCGAGGTGACCACGGCGGTCGCGAAGGGCGATCTCTCCAAGAAGATCACCGTCGACGCCAAGGGCGAGATCCTGGAGCTGGTGACGACCGTCAACACGATGGTCGACCAGCTGATGAACTTCGGTGACGAGGTGACGCGGGTCGCCCGCGAGGTGGGCACCGAGGGGATCCTCGGCGGCCAGGCGCGGGTGCGCGGTGCGACCGGCATCTGGAAGGACCTCAGCGAGAACGTCAACCTGATGGCCAACAACCTGACCAGTCAGGTGCGCAACATCTCCCGGGTCTCCTCCGCGGTCGCCAACGGTGACCTGACGAAGAAGGTCACGGTCGAGGCACGTGGTGAGGTCGCCGAACTCGCCGACACCGTCAACACGATGGTGACGACCCTGTCCTCCTTCGCCGACGAGGTGACCCGGGTGGCGCGAGAGGTCGGCACCGAGGGGGAGCTGGGCGGCCAGGCGCGTGTCCCGGGTGTCTCGGGTACCTGGAAGGACCTCACCGAGTCGGTGAACTCGATGGCGTCGAACCTGACCGGTCAGGTTCGGCAGATCGCGACGGTCACCACGGCCATCGCCAAGGGCGATCTCACCAAGAAGATCGACATCGATGCGCGCGGTGAGATCCAGGAGCTGAAGAACACCATCAACACGATGGTCGACCAGCTCTCCTCGTTCGCCGAGCAGGTGACCCGGGTGGCCCGCGAGGTGGGTACGGAGGGGCAGCTGGGCGGGCAGGCGAGGGTCCGGGACGTCGACGGGACCTGGCGGGACCTCACCGAGTCGGTGAACGAGATGGCAGGGAACCTGACCCGTCAGGTGCGCGCCATCGCGGCCGTCGCCACCGCCGTGACCCGAGGGGATCTCAACCTCAAGATCGACGTCGACGCTGCCGGTGAGATCCAGGTGCTGCAGGACAACATCAACACGATGATCGCGAACCTGCGCGACACCACACTGGCCAACAAGGAGCAGGACTGGCTCAAGGGCAACCTCGCCCGTATCTCCGGACTGATGCAGGGCCGCCGTGATCTGGACGACGTCGCCTCGCTGATCATGAGCGAGCTGACGCCGGTCGTCTCGGCCCAGCACGGTGCGTTCTTCCTGGCCATGACCACCGGTGACGGGGACGAGGTCGGGTCGGACGCCGGCAACGCGAGCTCGTACGAGCTGCGAATGCGCGGGAGTTACGGCTATTCGGCGGGCTCCATGCCGACCTCCTTCCGGCCCGGGGAGACGCTCATCGGCACGGCGGCCGAGGAGAAGCGGACGATCCAGGTGGACAACGTGCCGCCGGGCTACCTCAAGATCTCCTCAGGACTCGGTGAGGCCCCTCCCGCGCACGTGATCGTGCTTCCGGTGCTCTTCGAGGGCCAGGTGCTCGGTGTCATCGAACTGGCGTCGTTCCAGCCGTTCACCCACATCCAGCGGGACTTCCTCAACCAGCTCGCCGAGATGATCGCCACGAGCGTCAACACGATCAGCGTCAACACCAAGACCGAGAAGCTGCTGGAACAGTCCCAGGAGCTCACGGAGCAGCTGCGTGACCGTTCGCAGGAGCTCGAGAACCGGCAGAAGGCGCTGCAGGCGTCCAACGCCGAGCTGGAGGAGAAGGCGGAACTGCTGGCCCAGCAGAACCGCGACATCGAGGTGAAGAACACCGAGATCGAGGAGGCCCGGCAGGTCCTGGAGGAGCGCGCCGAGCAGCTCGCCGTCTCGATGCGCTACAAGTCCGAGTTCCTCGCCAACATGTCGCACGAGCTGCGTACGCCGCTCAACTCGCTGCTCATCCTGGCCAAGCTGCTCGCGGACAACGCCGAGGGAAACCTCTCGCCGAAGCAGGTGGAGTTCGCCGAGACGATCCACGGGGCCGGTTCCGACCTGCTCCAGCTGATCAACGACATCCTCGACCTGTCCAAGGTCGAGGCGGGCAAGATGGACGTCAGCCCGACCCGGATCGCCCTGGTGCAGCTGGTCGACTACGTGGAGGCGACGTTCCGGCCGCTCACCGCGGAGAAGGGGCTCGACTTCTCGGTGCGGGTGTCGCCGGAGCTCCCCGCCACCCTGCACACGGACGAGCAGCGGCTGCTGCAGGTCCTGCGCAACCTCCTGTCCAACGCGGTGAAGTTCACCGACAGCGGGGCCGTGGAGCTGGTCATCCGGCCGGCCGGCGCCGATGTGCCGAACGCCATCAGGGAGCACCTGCTGGAGGCCGGCTCGCTGCGTGACGCCGACGGCGACCTGATCGCCTTCTCGGTCACCGACACCGGGATCGGCATCGCGTCCAGCAAGATGCTGGTGATCTTCGAGGCGTTCAAGCAGGCGGACGGTACGACCAGCCGCAAGTACGGGGGGACCGGCCTCGGCCTCTCCATCAGCCGGGAGATCGCCCGTCTGCTGGGCGGCGAGATCCACGCGGCGAGTGAACCGGGCCGTGGTTCGACCTTCACGCTGTACCTGCCCCTGCACCCGAGCGAACTGCCTCCGCAGGGCTACCCGCAGATGGGGCCGGGCCCCATCGAGGTCCACGCGAGTTCGGCGGACGGCGCCCTGCACCTGGAGGCTTCGCCGGGCAACGGGAGCGCGCAGCGCCTGGGTGACCCCGCGAACTCCGCCGGGGTGTTCCGTCGTCGGCGGAAGGCCCTGGGGGGTGCCGAGCAGCGCCCCGCCCTGGCGAACGGCAGGCCGACCGACGAGGGCACCGCGCCGGAGGAGTGGGTACAGAGCGCGCAGGAGGAGGCGGAGCCCCGCCGGACGTTCCGGTTCCACGGGGAGAAGGTGCTGATCGTCGACGACGACATCCGTAATGTCTTCGCCCTGACCAGCGTGCTGGAGCAGCACGGCCTGTCGGTGCTGTACGCGGAGAACGGGCGCGAGGGCATCGAAGTCCTGGAGCAGCACGACGATGTGACGATCGTTCTGATGGACATCATGATGCCCGAGATGGACGGCTACGCGACGACGACGGCGATCCGCCGGATGCCTCAGTTCGCGGGGCTGCCGATCGTCGCGCTGACCGCCAAGGCCATGAAGGGCGACCGCGAGAAGGCGATCGACTGCGGAGCTTCCGACTACGTGACCAAGCCGGTCGATTCCGATCATCTTCTGTCAGTGATGGAGAACTGGATGCGTGGAGAGTGACCGGACGGGGAGCGGTCCACCGGAATCCGCCGGCCTGCCGTGCCCGGCAGGGTGTGAGCGAGCGGATTCCGGGGAACCTTCTGGGCTTCGACCGCGTTCTTGTTACGTGCACAGTGACATCGCGGTGACAGGGTGTGGTGACAGGCGGGGTGCGGCTACCATGACCGGCACAAGGACGGACGGCGTAAGGGAGTCGTCCCCTGGGGCGGCACCCGGTGCGATTCCGGGGCGAGGAGGGCGGGCCATGGTACAGAAGGCCAAGATCCTCCTGGTCGATGACCGGCCGGAAAATCTGCTGGCGCTGGAGGCCATCCTCTCCGCGCTCGATCAGACACTGGTCCGGGCATCGTCAGGGGAGGAAGCGCTCAAGGCGCTGCTCACGGACGATTTCGCGGTCATTCTGCTGGACGTACAGATGCCTGGCATGGACGGATTCGAGACGGCTGCGCACATCAAGCGGCGGGAGCGGACCCGGGACATCCCGATCATCTTCCTGACCGCGATCAACCACGGCCCGCATCACACCTTCCGGGGTTATGCGGCGGGTGCGGTGGACTACATCTCGAAGCCCTTCGACCCCTGGGTGCTGCGCGCCAAGGTCTCGGTCTTCGTCGAGCTGTACATGAAGAACTGCCAGCTGCGTGAACAGGCGGCGCTCCTGCGGCTCCAGCTCGAGGGCGGCACCCACCAGGGCGCCGACGACAGGGAGCCGGCCGGTCTGCTGGCCGAGCTCTCGGCCCGGCTCGCCGCGGTCGAGGAGCAGGCGGAGGCCCTCTCCAAGCAGTTGGACGACGATTCGGCGGACGCGGCCGCAGTGGCCACCGCGGCCCATCTCGAACGCAAGCTCACCGGACTGCGCCGTGCGCTCGACGCGCTGGAGCCCGGGGCAGGCGGTCCCGGGGCCACGTTGCCCTCACAGGGCTGACCTGTGACGGCTGAGGCCGCGTCAGTTCCGCTCCTGTGCAAGGGCGACACGGACGGGTGAAGCCGTAGGCACACGTGTCCACCGGCGTCGGCACCGGTAACCTCAGTCACATGGCCTCACGTACGTCCGGCAAGGGTTCCCTGGGCACGGCGGGCACCGCGAAGGGTGCCGGTCGTACCCAGGGTCCTGCGAAGAAAACCGCGCCCGCCAAGAAGGCGGCGGCGAAGAAGACAGCGTCCGCGAAGAGGGCGCCCGCCAAGAAGGCTCCGGCGAAGAAGGCCGCGCCCAAGCCGGCACCGTCCCCGACGGGGGGCGTGTACAGGCTCGTCCGTGCGCTGTGGCTGGGAACCGCGCACGGCGTCGGGGCGGTGTTCCGCTCCATAGGGCGCGGCGCGAAGGGGCTCGACCCGGCCCACCGCAAGGACGGACTCGCCCTGCTGCTCCTGGGCCTCGCGCTCGTCGTGGCGGCCGGCACCTGGTCGCATCTGAAGGGCCCCGTCGGCGATCTCGTCGAGATGCTCGTGACCGGGGCGTTCGGCCGGCTTGACCTGCTGGTTCCGATACTGCTGGGCGCCGTCGCCGTGCGGCTGATCCTCTATCCGGAGAAGCCCGAGGCCAACGGCCGGATCGTCATCGGACTCTCCGCCCTCGTCATCGGCGTGCTCGGCCAGGTCCACATCGCCTGCGGATCGCCCGACCGTGCGGACGGCACCGGGGCCATGCAGGACGCAGGCGGACTGATCGGATGGGGTGCCTCCCAGCCCCTCGTTTTCATGATGGGCGATGTCCTCGCCGTCCCGCTGCTCCTGCTGCTGACGGTCTTCGGACTCCTGGTCGTCACCGCCACCCCGGTCAACGCCATCCCCCGGCGGTTGCGGCAGCTCGGCGTCAGGCTCGGTATCGCCGACCCGGTGCGCGTGCCGGGTCCGGAGGACGGGAGCGACGACGAGCGGTACGACGAGCAGTGGCGCGAGGCGCTGCCGGGGCGCTCGCGGCGCTCCTCGGCCCACGGCTCGGATCCGGACGGCGAGTACGACCCGGATCGTGCCGAGGGCGAGGCGCCGGCCAAGCGGCGCAGGCGCAGGCCGTCCGCCCAGCCCGCGATGAACCGGACGATGGACGCCGTCGACGTCGCCGCCGCCGCGGCAGCGGCGCTCGACGGGGCGGTGCTCAACGGCATGCCCCCGTCGCCGGTCGTCGCCGATCTGACCCAGGGCGTGTCCACGGACAGGGAGCGGACCGGTACCCCGGTTCCCGGCGCGCGTACGGCCGAGAAGCACGGGTCCGGTGACAAGGGCAGGGGAGCGGAGAAGGGCTCGTCGTCCTCCGGCGGTGTCCCCGATCTGACGAAACCCGCCCCCGAGCGGTCCGAGCCGCTCCCCGCCCGTGCCGAGCAGCTTCAGCTCTCCGGCGACATCACCTATTCGCTCCCCTCGCTGGACCTGCTGGAGCGCGGTGGCCCCGGAAAGACGCGCAGCGCCGCCAACGACGCGGTCGTCGCCTCACTGACGAACGTCTTCACCGAGTTCAAGGTCGACGCGTCCGTCACCGGCTTCACCCGCGGCCCGACCGTCACCCGGTACGAGGTGGAGCTCGGCCCCGCCGTCAAGGTCGAGCGGATCACCGCCCTCACCAAGAACATCGCCTACGCCGTAGCCAGCCCGGATGTCCGGATCATCTCCCCGATCCCCGGCAAGTCCGCGGTCGGCATCGAGATTCCCAACTCCGACCGGGAGATGGTCAATCTCGGTGACGTCCTGCGCCTGGCGGACGCGGCGGAGGACGACCACCCCATGCTGGTCGCACTCGGCAAGAACGTCGAGGGCGGCTACGAGATGGCCAACCTGGCGAAGATGCCGCACGTCCTGGTCGCCGGTGCCACCGGATCCGGCAAGTCCTCCTGCATCAACTGCCTGATCACCTCGGTCATGGTGCGGGCGACGCCCGAGGACGTGCGGATGGTGCTCGTCGACCCGAAGCGGGTCGAGCTGACCGCCTACGAGGGCATTCCGCACCTCATCACGCCCATCATCACCAACCCGAAGAAGGCCGCCGAGGCACTCCAGTGGGTCGTACGGGAGATGGACCTCCGCTACGACGACCTCGCGGCCTACGGCTTCCGGCACATCGACGACTTCAACCACGCGGTACGCACCGGGAAGGCCAAGGCACCCGAAGGGAGCGAGCGGGAGCTCTCGCCCTACCCGTACCTGCTGGTCATCGTCGACGAGCTGGCGGACCTCATGATGGTGGCCCCGCGCGACGTCGAGGACTCCATCGTGCGGATCACCCAGCTGGCGCGCGCCGCCGGCATCCATCTGGTGCTCGCCACGCAGCGCCCGTCGGTCGACGTCGTGACAGGCCTGATCAAGGCCAACGTGCCCTCCCGGCTCGCCTTCGCCACCTCGTCGCTCGCCGACAGCCGGGTCATCCTCGACCAGCCGGGGGCCGAGAAGCTCATCGGGAAGGGTGACGGCCTGTTCCTGCCGATGGGAGCGAACAAGCCGACCCGGATGCAGGGTGCGTTCGTCACCGAGGCCGAGGTCGCGGCCGTCGTCCAGCACTGCAAGGATCAGATGGCGCCGGTCTTCCGCGAGGACGTGGTGGTCGGCACGAAGCAGAAGAAGGAGATCGACGAGGACATCGGCGACGATCTCGATCTGCTCTGTCAGGCGGCCGAACTGGTCGTGTCCACCCAGTTCGGCTCGACATCGATGCTCCAGCGCAAGCTGCGGGTCGGCTTCGCGAAGGCCGGTCGGCTGATGGACCTGATGGAGTCGCGCAACATCGTGGGTCCCAGCGAGGGTTCCAAGGCGCGTGATGTCATGGTGAAACCGGACGAACTCGACGGCGTGTTGGCCGTCATCCGCGGGGAAACCGCTCCGTAGAGGTTTTGCGGGCAACCGTTTCGCCCGGTCGTACGTCAGTGTGAAAGGAGGAGCAGCGAGATGGTCCGTCGTGCGCTCCTTCCTGTGTCCTGCCCGAGGGGCTGTCCGGCGAACCCGATGGCGTACAAAGTCGTCGCTCCCGGTTGCCCCACCCTTTCGTACCACCCCTAGACTGAACATCCAGCAGGTGGCTCACGCTCGAAAGGCGCCCCCGTGTCCATCGGCAACTCCCCCGAAGACGACCGGCCTTCGATCGGTCGAGTGCTTCAGCAGGCCCGTATCGCCGCAGGTCTGACGGTCGAGGAAGTCAGCAGCTCCACCCGGGTGCGCATCCCCATCGTGCACGCGATCGAGGAGGACGACTTCTCCCGCTGCGGCGGCGACGTGTACGCCCGCGGCCATATCCGCATGCTCGCCCGCGCCGTCCGGCTCGACCCCGATCCGCTGATCGAGGAGTTCGACGCCGAGCACGGCGGCCGTCCCGCACCCACGCCCACGGCGCCGCTGTTCGAGGCGGAGCGGATCCGCTCCGAACCCCGTCGGCCCAACTGGACCGCGGCCATGGTCGCGGCGATCGTCGCCGTGGTCGGGTTCGTCGGCTTCACGCTCTTCAGCGGCGAGGACGAGGGGTCCGGCTCGGCGCAGCTCGCCGAAGGTGCGACATCCGACAAGACCACTCCCAAGCCCACCACGACCAAGCCCGCCGACCCCAAGCCCGTTCCCTCCGAAAGTGCCATCGCCGCAGCTCCGCAGGACAAGGTGACGGTCAGGCTCAGCGCCACCGAGGGCAAGAGCTGGATCTCCGCCAAGGACCACAACGGACGACTGCTCTTCGACGGTCTGCTGGCCCAGGGAGACTCCAAGACCTTCCAGGACAAGGAGCGGGTCGATCTCGTCCTCGGCGACGCCGGGGCGATCGACCTCTTCGTGAACGGCAAGAAGGTCGATGACCAGTTCGAATCGGGACAGGTCGAACGGCTCTCCTACACCAAGGGTGATCCCGAGGTCGGCTGACCTCCTCCACCCACGCTTTTCCCGACGGTGAGTGCCCGGCAGACCTGCCGGGCACTCACCGTCCGCGTTGCCCGTGTTCCCTCGGCTTCACCGACTGTTCGGTCACTCCCCGTAGCGGTGAACCCTGCACGGCAGGGCGAGTGCCGGGACAAAGTAGTCTTGAGCCCATGCCCGAACGCCGTACCGTCGCCCTTGTCACTCTCGGCTGCGCCCGTAACGAGGTGGACTCGGAGGAGCTTGCAGGCCGCTTGGCAGCGGACGGCTGGGAGCTCGTCGAGAACGCCACGGACGCGGACGTCGCCGTCGTCAACACCTGTGGGTTCGTCGAGGCCGCCAAGAAGGACTCCGTCGATGCCCTGCTCGAAGCCAATGATCTGAAGGACCACGGCAGGACCCAGGCCGTCGTGGCCGTCGGCTGTATGGCCGAGCGCTACGGCAAGGACCTTGCCGAGGCGCTGCCGGAAGCGGACGGAGTCCTCGGATTCGACGACTACGCCGACATCTCCGACCGTCTGCAGACCATCCTCAACGGAGGCATCCACGCCTCCCACACCCCGCGCGACCGACGCAAGCTGCTGCCGATCAGCCCGGCCGAGCGACAGGACGCCGCCGTCGCGCTCCCGGGGCACGCCCAGGAGATCACGCCGGCCCCAGCGGATCTTCCGGAAGGCGTCGCGCCTGTCTCCGGGCCGCGGGCACCGCTGCGCAGGAGACTGGGGACCAGCCCGGTCGCCTCGGTGAAGCTCGCCTCGGGCTGTGACCGGCGCTGTTCGTTCTGCGCCATCCCGTCCTTCCGCGGCTCGTTCATCTCTCGGCGTCCCTCCGACGTGCTCGGGGAGACCCGCTGGCTCGCCGAGCAGGGTGTCAAGGAGGTCATGCTCGTCTCCGAGAACAACACCTCGTACGGCAAGGACCTCGGGGACATCAGGCTCCTGGAGACCCTGCTTCCCGAGCTCGCCGACGTCGACGGGATCGAGCGGATCCGCGTCAGCTACCTGCAGCCCGCCGAGATGCGACCGGGGCTGATCGACGTACTCACCTCGACGCCCAAGGTCGCCCCCTACTTCGATCTCTCGTTCCAGCACTCCGCGCCCGGGGTCCTGCGCGCGATGCGGCGGTTCGGGGATACGGACCGTTTCCTCGAACTCCTCGACACCATTCGGACGAAGTCGCCGCAGGCCGGTGCGCGGTCGAACTTCATCGTCGGTTTCCCCGGTGAGACCGAGGCCGACCTCGCCGAGCTGGAACGCTTCCTCACGGGCGCGCGCCTGGATGCCATCGGGGTCTTCGGTTACTCCGACGAGGAGGGCACCGAGGCCGTCGGTTACGAGAACAAGCTGGACGCCGACGTCATCGCGGAGCGCCTCGCGCACATCTCGCAGCTCGCCGAGGAGCTGACCTCACAGCGTGCCGAGGAGCGGGTCGGCGAAACGCTTCAGGTCCTGGTCGAGTCCGTGGAGTCCGACGAGGACGGGCCGGTGGCGGTGGGCCGAGCCGCGCACCAGGCGCCGGAAACGGACGGCCAGGTCATCTTCACCGCACGCGAAGGCCTTGTCCCTGGCCGTATGGTCGAAGCGAAGGCAGTGGGCACCGAGGGAGTGGACCTCGTGGCCGAACACCACGAGCTTGCGGAGGCGGCCAGATGACGGGAGCCCCGGCATCCGCGGCAGGCGGTTCCGGCGCCACGCCGGCACCCCGCGGCGGCAAGCTGGGTGCGGCGGCCGTCAACCAGGCCGGTCTGTGGAACATCGCCAACATCCTCACGATGGTGCGGCTGCTGCTCGTCCCGGGCTTCGTCATGCTCCTCCTGCACGACGGTGGCTACGACCCGGTGTGGCGGGCGTTCGCCTGGGCGGCCTTCGCCGTCGCGATGATCACCGATGTCTTCGACGGGCATCTGGCGCGCGCGTACGACCTGGTCACCGATTTCGGGAAGATCGCCGACCCGATCGCGGACAAGGCGATCATGGGTGCGGCACTGATCTGCCTCTCCTCGCTCGGTGACCTCCCGTGGTGGATCACCGGTGTGATCCTTTTCCGTGAGCTCGGCATCACGCTCATGCGTTTCTGGGTCATCCGGCACTCGGTGATCCCGGCCAGCCGCGGCGGAAAGGCGAAGACCCTGGCTCAGGGCATCGCCGTGGGCATGTACGTCCTGGCGCTGACGGGCCCCCTGGCTACCTTGCGCTTCTGGGTGATGATGGCCGCCGTCGTGCTGACGGTCGTCACCGGCCTCGACTACGTGCGTCAGGCGGTCGTGTTGCGCCGCCGCGGTCTCGCGGCCGAACGGGCCGCCGCTCTCGAAGCGGTCGCGGCGGCGGCGGACATGGAGAGCGCCGGGCGGTACGCCATGGGTGACGCCGGTGGGGCCGCCGTCGAAGGCGTGACGGACCCGGTCGGGGAACGTGTGGCGGGCAGCCGGGGCGCCGCGGAGGCGGAGCGGTGACGTCGGAGGCGGCCGAGGTGCTGCGGAGGCTCCAGGAGCGAGGCGGGACGCTGGGCGTCGCCGAATCCCTCACCGGCGGCCTGGCGGCGGCGGAGCTGACGTCCGTACCGGGTGCCTCGCGGTGCTTCCGCGGGTCCGTGACGGCGTACGCCACGTCCGTGAAGCGCGAACTGCTGGGTGTCGACGCCGGACTGCTGGCCGAGCGCGGAGCGGTGGACGCCGAGGTCGCCCAAGCGATGGCCACCGGTGTGCGCCGGGTCCTGGGTGCGGACTGGGGCGCTTCGACCACCGGGGTCGCGGGCCCGGAGCCGCAGGACGGCAAGCCCGTCGGAACGGTCTTCATAGCCGTTTCGGGACCGGGCGGCGTACGGAAAGTGACCGAGCTGAGGTTGAACGGCGGACGGGCGGACATCCGCAAGGAGACCGTTCGGAGCCTGCTCCAGCTGCTCTCCGGCGAACTCGGCGAAAATGCGGGGGCACAGGATACGGAACAGAACGGGGGGAATTGATGTTTGCAGCCCTGAGAGAACACGACATCACTCCCCGCACGGCCGCAGCGCAAGGCGGTACGGTGGGGCGTGAAGGTTGCGGCTACGCGGTCCGAGGAGGGAGCCACCGATGATTCTGCTCCGTCGCCTGCTTGGTGACGTGCTGCGTCGGCAGCGCCAGCGCCAAGGCCGTACTCTGCGCGAAGTCTCCTCGTCCGCCCGAGTCTCGCTCGGCTATCTCTCCGAGGTGGAGCGGGGGCAGAAGGAGGCATCCTCCGAACTGCTCTCCGCCATTTGCGACGCGTTGGACGTACGGATGTCCGAACTCATGCGTGAAGTGAGCGATGAACTGTCGCTGGCTGAGCTGGCCGAGTCGGCAGCAGCCAGTGATGCGGTGCCTGTGCCGGTACGCCCGATGCTCAACTCCGTCTCCGTCGCGTCGGTCGCCGGCGTGCCGACGGGACGGGTGACCATCAAGGCGCCCGCAGAAGCGGTGGATGTCGTCGCCGCCTGACCGTACGTTCGTGTGACGGAGCCCCGGTCGGCCCTTCAGTGGGCCGGTCGGGGCTTTCGCGTGTCTCGGTGTGTGCCGGGCCGTTCGCGGGGCAGGCGCGGATCGAGGCCGGGAGGCGGTTCTCGGAGCGATCCTTCGGAACAGTCACCCGCATGACCGTTTTGCCCCATATGTGACATGGTGGACGGATGGTAGGCCGAACAGCTATCTGAACGGAGAAGTGCATGTCTGTCGTGAAGAGCGCCTTGTCCGAGGGCGACCGCAAGATCGTGGGAGACGCGCTGCAAGGCGCGCTGGTCGACCTGGTCGACCTCTCCCTCGTGGCCAAGCAGGTCCACTGGAATGTGGTCGGCCCGCGCTTCCGCTCCGTGCACCTTCAGCTCGACGAGGTCGTGGACACGGCGCGGCAGCACTCGGACACGGTGGCGGAGAGGGCTTCGGCGGTCGGCGTCAATCCGGACGGCCGTTCCCGGACGCTCGCGAAGACCACCGCCATCGATTCCGTGCCCGACGGCTGGATCAAGGACGTGGACGCGGTACGCGTGCTCGTCGACGCCCTCAGGGTGGTCATCGACCGGATGCGTGAGCGGATCGAGGCGACCGACGAACCGGACCCCATCAGCCAGGACATCCTGATCACCCTCACCGCGGATCTCGAGAAGCACGCGTGGATGTTCCAGGCGGAGAGTGCCTGAGCCGGATTTCGGGACACCCGGAGTGAACGCGAGGAAGGAGTCACCGTGACGGACAAGAAGGCCATGGACAAGCTCAAGGGCAAGGCCAAGGAAGCCACCGGCAAGGTCACCGGAGACCGCCGGAAGGAAGCCGAAGGCAAGTCCGACCAGGCGAAGGCCAAGGCGGAGGGCGCCCTGGGCGCTACCGGCGACCGCGCCAAGGGCGTGAAGGACTCCCTCACCGACGACAGGTAGGGAAAGAGCCACCCCTGGAGTGCCCCCGTGGATTCGGTGAATCCCCGGGGGCACCGGCATGCCCGGGGCCGTGGCGGCGTCGGGGATCCGTCGGTCCCGGGCTCGCAGGATGCAGTCGGCGCGGACCCGGGGGAAACTGCGGAGGAGGGCTGTGGCCCCCTCTCCCGGCGGCTGGTCCCGGGGAGAGCGCGCAGAGCCGTCCCGCGCGCACGCGCACGCCGGTCGTGCACCGTACGCCCTGCCGGCAGGAGGCCGTGCCGTACGCGTCGGCCGAAGGAGGCAGCCATGGTGCGGCGGCGGGTTCTGGTGCCAGTCATCGGTGGCCTGTGGTGGTGGGCCGTGCTGCGGCTGCTCGTGGAGCCGGAACACACCGGGCTGGTCGAGGGCGCGGTGGCGGCCGGTGGGTGGGGGCTGAGCCTCCTGCCCGTACATGTGACACCCACCGCGCGGCCGGATCCCGGTGCGGACGGGCCGGATCCTGGTGCGGACGGGCCGGAGGTGACCCGGACGGACATATCCGCCTGGTGAGCTGGTTCGGAGATCCTGGACCGCATCTGCCGCTACTGCGACAGGATCTCCGAACCAGCTCACTAGGTGTACTGACCCTCAGCGCCGTTTCCGCCCCGTCAGGCCCGGCGCCCTCAGCCGGTGGGCCCGGACTGGCAGTGCGGGCACCAGTAGGCGGGGCGGTCGTCCCGGTCCGCCAGACGGATGGGCGTGCGGCAGCGCAGGCAGGGGCGGCCCGCCCGCCCGTAGACGAAGAGACGTTCCCGTGTCCGGCTTCGGGCCATGGCCGGGGTCGCCGCGGTGGTGGTCCGCGTTGGCCGGTCGCGGTTGGCTTCCAGGAGCTGCTTTGCGGTGCCGACCAGGCGGGTGGTGACGGGCAGGGGGAGCTCGCCCACCGGGAGCCACGGCGTAGCCCGGGCCATGAAGCAGAGTTCGCACATGTAGACATTGCCGATACCGGCCAGGTTGCGCTGGTCCAGGAGCGCGTCCCCGACGCGCCGGGCCGGGTCGGAGAGCAGATTGCGCAGAGCGGTGTCCGGATCCCAGTCCGGGCCCAGCAGATCAGGGCCGAGATGGCCCACGACCTGCTCCTCGTCCTCGGTGCGGAGCAGTTCGAGTACGGGCAGGCGGTAGCCGACGGCGGTCCGCTCCGCCGTGGCGAGGACGGCGCGGATCTGGTGGGCCGGGCCGCCCCGCCAGCGCTCGCCGTGGTCGTACACGCGCCAGGCGCCGTCCATGCGCAGATGGCTGTGGAGGGTGAGGCCGCCCTGGATACGGGTGAGCAGATGCTTGCCGCGTGCCGAGACATCCAGCACCGTCCGGCCGGTCAGGTCGGCTGTGGCGAAGCGTGGGACCCGCAGGTCGGAGACCGTCAGCAGCTGACCGGCGAGCGCCGCGTCGAGACGCCGGGCGGTCTGCAGGACGGTGTCACCTTCGGGCATGTATCCATGATGCGCGGACACGGCGGTGCGCGGTCGCTCGTCCGGTCCGCGCTGACGTCCCCCAGGACTCCGTTGCCGACTCGGGCCAGCTGTCGTCCCGGGCATGTGGCCTCCTGGACTGCTGCCGTCCTCAGGCGCGCAGTCGCAGACCTCGTGGTGTGGCCAGGAAGCCGGCGGCCTCCAGGGTGCGGCCCAGCGGCGAGGTGAGGGAGGAGACGCCGTTGGTGCGCTCCACCGTGACCGTGCCGAGTGTGCCCGCGCGGGCCGTCGATGCGAGCGCCCCAGCCGCGGCGTGCAGCGCCGGGTCGGCGGGATCGGTGGGCCACGCGAGCAGGGACTTGCCGCCGCGCTCCATGTAGAGCGTCAGCTCGCCGTCCACCAAGACCACCAGCGCGCCCGCCTTACGCCCCGGTTTGTGTCCCGCGCCGTCCGGAGACTCCGGCCAGGGCAGAGCGGCGCCGTACGCGTTGGCAGGATCGGCCGCAGCGAGGACCAGCGCACGGGGAGCGGAACCGGGGTCCGCGCGGTCGCGTGCCGTGGAGGCTGCCCTGAGCCGGTCCACCGCACCGTCCACGGCGAACTGGGCCGCCCCCAGTCCCTCGACGACATAGCCACGGCGGGCCTGCCCGCTGTCCTCGAACGCGGCGAGGATGCGATAGACCGCCGAGAAGCCGCCCTCGACGCCTTCGGCCTGCACCGCACCACGGGTCACCACGCCGTGGCGGTCGAGGAGCGTCCGGGCCAGGGCGTGCGCACGATGGGTCGGCTCGGTCTCGGCCGGGGGCAGCAGGGACCAGCGCCCCGACACCGTCGGCGGACCGGTGCGGGACGCGGGCCGGGCGGCCGCGGTCAGCGTCCCGTAACGGCCGCGCGGCACATTGCGTCTCGCGCGGTGCGCGGTGGAGCCTGCCGTGCGCCCCGAGCCGAGGAGCGAACGGAGGGGGGCGAGCGTGTCGTTGGTGAGACGCCCGGACCAGACCAGGTCCCAGAGCGCGTCTGCCAGGTGCGGATCGGTGCAGTCCGGGTGGGTGGTGGCCCGGACCTGATCGGCGATCTGCCGGAAGAAGAGCCCGTACCCGCCGGACAGGACGGCGAGCACCGACTCGTGCAACGCGGTCTCCTCCAACGGGTGGGGCGGAGGGAGGAGCAGCGGCGCGCTGTCGGCGAGGTAGACGGAGAGCCAGCCGTCCTTTCCGGGAAGGGCGCCCGCGCCCGCCCAGACGACCTCGCCGGTGGTGGTGAGCTCGTCGAGCATCGCGGGGGTGTACCCGGTGACCCGGCTCGGCAGGATCAGCTTCTCCAGCGCGGACGCGGGCACGGGGGCGCCCTGCAACTGTTCGATGGCGCGGGCCAGCCCGTCGATCCCGCGCAGGCTGTTGTCGCCGAGGTGCTGCCACTGGGGGAGGAAACCGGCCAGCGCGGCGGGCGGAACCGGCTCCAGCTCCTGCCGGAGCGAGGCGAGCGAACGCCGCCGTAGCCGCCGCAGCACTGTGGCATCGCACCACTCCTGACCGATGCCCGCAGGGTGGAACTCGCCCTGGACGACACGGCCGGACGCGGCGAGCCGCTGCAGCGCGCCGTCCGTGACAGCTGTGCCGAGACCGAAACGGCCGGCCGCCTGAGTGGAGGTGAACGGGCCGTGCGTACGGGCATAGCGGGCGAGGAGGTCGCCGAGTGGGTCCTTGACCGGCTCGGTGAAGGCCTCGGGAACACCCACCGGAAGCGCTGTGCCGAGTGCGTCGCGCAGCCGGCCCGCGTCCTCGACGGCCGCCCAGTGCGCGGCTCCGCCGATGCGGACCTGGATGGCGCGCCTGGACGTCGCCAGCTCCGGCGCCCATGCCGGCTCTGCGCCGCGCTCCACCAGTTCGGCGTCGGTGAGGGGGCCGAGGACGCGAAGCAGGTCGGCCACCCCCTCGACGTCCTTGATCTTCCTGTCGTCCGTCAGCCACTGGAGTTCCCGTTCGAGCTCGCCCAAGACGTCGGCGTCGAGCAGCTCGCGCAGCTCCGCCTGGCCGAGCAGCTCGGCCAGGAGATGGGAGTCGAGAGACAGGGCTGCCGCACGCCGCTCGGCGAGGGGGGAATCGCCCTCGTACAGGAACTGAGCCACGTAACCGAAGAGGAGCGAGCGGGCGAACGGCGACGGCTCGGGCGTGGTCACCTCGACCAGACGGATGCGGCGTGCCTCCAGATCACCCATCAGCTCGGTGAGGCCGGGAACGTCGAACACGTCCTGCAGACATTCGCGGACGGCTTCGAGGACGATCGGGAACGAGCCGAACTCGGAGGCCACCTGCAGCAGCTGGGACGCGCGCTGACGCTGCTGCCACAGCGGGGTGCGCTTTCCCGGGCTGCGCCGGGGCAACAGCAGGGCACGTGCGGCGCATTCGCGGAACCGGGAGGCGAACAGGGCCGACCCGCCGACCTGTTCGGTGACGACCTGGCTGATCTCGCTCTTGTCGAACACCACGTCGGCGGCCCCGACGGGGGGCTGCTCGCTGTCGTACCCGGTGGTGGGGAACGCGGAGTCGGCACCACCGCGCGCCGGGGCGCCGCCGGACCCGTCACCCGGGTCCGTCTGGACCGGATCGAAGTCGAGGAGGTCAAGGCCCATCAGGTCGGCGTCGGGCAGGCGCAGCACGATGCCGTCGTCCGCGTGCATCACCTGTGCGTCCATGCCGTACCGCTCACCGAGCCGGGCGGACAGGGCGAGTGCCCATGGGGCGTGCACCTGGGCGCCGAACGGCGAATGCACCACGACCCGCCAGTCGCCCAGCTCGTCCCGGAACCTCTCCACGAGCACGGTGCGGTCGTCGGGGACGTGGCCGCAGGCCCGGCGCTGCTCGTCGAGGTAGGAGAGGATGTTGTCCGCCGCCCAGGCGTCGAGCCCGGCGGCGAGCAGCCGCAGCCGGGCGTCCTCGGCCGACAGCCCGCCGAGCTCCCGGAGGAACGCGCCCAGGGCACGGCCCAGCTCCAGTGGGCGGCCCAGCTGGTCGCCCTTCCAGAACGGCAGCCGGCCCGGGACCCCGGGGGCGGGTGAGACCAGGACCCTGTCCCTGGTGATGTCCTCGATCCGCCAGGACGTGGTGCCCAACGTGAAGACATCGCCGACCCGGGACTCGTAGACCATCTCCTCGTCCAGCTCACCGACTCGCCCGCCGCCCTTCTTCGGGTCCGCGCCGGCCAGGAACACGCCGAAGAGCCCGCGGTCGGGAATGGTGCCGCCCGAGGTGACGGCGAGCCGCTGGGCGCCGGGGCGGCCCGTGACCGTCCCGGTGACGCGGTCCCACACCACCCGGGGACGCAGCTCCGCGAAGGCGTCGGAGGGATAGCGTCCGGCGAGCATGTCGAGCACGGCGGTGAACGCCGATTCGGGGAGCGAGGCGAACGGGGCCGCCCGCCGGGCGAGGGCGAGCAGGTCGTCGGCCTGCCAACTGTCGAGCGCGACCGTGGCGACGATCTGCTGGGCGAGCACGTCCAGGGGGTTGGACGGGATCCGCAGGGCCTCGATGGCGCCCTCACGCATCCGCTCGGTGACGACGGCCGCCTGCACCAGGTCGCCTCGGTACTTGGGGAAGACGACTCCGGTGGACACGGCACCGACCTGGTGCCCGGCGCGCCCCACCCGCTGCAGCCCTGAGGCCACGGACGGTGGGGACTCGACCTGGATCACCAGGTCGACCGCGCCCATGTCGATCCCCAGCTCCAGGCTGGAGGTCGCCACCACGGCGGGCAGCCGGCCCGCTTTGAGGTCCTCCTCGACCTGGGCGCGCTGCTCCTTGGACACCGAGCCGTGGTGCGCGCGGGCGAGAAGGGGCGGCGCCCCCTTAGCGGCCCCGGACTGGGCCATGATCTCGGCGGGGGCGTGGGCCTCGGGCAGGGGCCCACCGGCCCCCGGACCGTCCTCGAACGCGGCGCCGGTCGCCCGCTCGTAGGCGATCTCGTTCAGCCGGTTGCACAGGCGCTCCGCCAGCCGCCGGGAATTGGCGAAGACGATCGTGGAGCGGTGCGACTGCACCAGATCGGCGATCCGCTCCTCGACATGGGGCCAGATGGACGGCTTCTCCGCCTGCCCGCCCTCGTCGCCCGTGGCGGGGGAGCCGCTCAGCTCACCTAGATCCTCCACGGGAACCACGACGGAGAGGTCGAACCGCTTGGTGGACGGGGGCTGGACGATTTCCACTCGCCGCTGCGGCGACAGGAACCGCGCGACCTCGTCGACCGGGCGGACGGTCGCCGACAGACCGATACGCCGCGCGGGCCGTGGCAACAGCTCGTCCAGACGCTCCAGGGAGACAGCGAGGTGGGCACCGCGTTTGGTGCCCGCGACGGCGTGTACCTCGTCCACGATCACCGTCTCGACCCCGGCCAGAGCGTCCCGGGCCGAGGAGGTGAGCATCAGAAAGAGCGATTCGGGAGTGGTGATCAGGATGTCCGGCGGTTTCGTCGCCATCGAGCGGCGCTCGGCCGGAGGGGTGTCGCCGGAACGGATCCCCACCCGCACCTCAGGCTCGGGCAGGCCCAGACGCACCGACTCCTGACGGATCCCGGTCAGCGGCGACCGCAGATTGCGCTCCACGTCGACGGCGAGAGCCTTCATCGGTGACACGTACAGCACCCGGCAGCGCTTCTTCGCCTCGGCAGGCGGCGGGGCAGCCGCCAGTCGGTCCAAGGAGGCGAGGAAGGCGGCGAGCGTCTTACCCGATCCGGTCGGCGCGACGACCAGCACGTCCGAGCCCTCACCGATGGCCCGCCAGGCGCCCTCCTGCGCCGCGGTGGGCGCGTCGAAGGCGGCCGTGAACCAGCTCCGGGTCGCGGGCGAGAACGAATCGAGTGCGGATCCTGCCATGCCCCCCATCGTGCACCCCGCCACTGACAACGGCCGGTGGACGTGTGTGCCGCTCACCTTCCTGGGCGTCGGCCATGGGCCCGGACCTGCGAGAACGCGCGTATGGCGGAGGTGGACACGACACAGGAACGGGCGAGGCGCCGGCCGTACGCGGAGCTGCCCGGCCTCGAACCGCACCGTGCCCGGTGCGTCCGCCGTGCTCCGACTGCACTGTGCACGGAGGAGGCGGCACCGTGGTCATGATCACCCGGAAGTGCCGTGTACCGCCCGTCACCTTCCACCCCTGAGAGACCGCTCCGGAGCGGGCCGGATCAGCGCGGTGAACGGCCGTACGCGCGAAGGGTCCGCAGAGCCGTGAGCGTCACGATCGGGCGGCCTTCCAGAGCTGTTCCGGGCGCCCAACGGCGCCAGTTGACCGGCCACCCGCCGTCCTCCTGCTGTTCGGCCGCCAGATGATCCAGGGAGCGCTCCAGCTCGCTGTCGCTGAACCAGCGGCGGGCGAGCGACCCGGGCGTGCGGGCGTAGTCGTACGGGAAGTGGTGTTCCGCCGGGGCGTAACCGGCCGCCGGCGGGTACTCCTGGCGGCGCCGCGGATCGAGCACCACCAGCCGCTGCTCACGCACCAGTTGCCCGAGCCGGTCGGCTGCCGCCTCGGCACGCGCACGGTCGGGGACGCCGTCCAGGAAGGCGACGGCGGCCTCGATCTCGTACGGATGGGACCGCTCCAGGGCGTCGACGGCGGCCCAGCAGAAGTCGGTGGCCCGGAACAGCCAGGCATGCCACACCTGATTACGGTGCAGCAGCCCGACCACCGGTCCGGTCGCCAGCAGTTCGGCGGGAGGGTCGTCGACGACGGGGATGAACGGCGCTGTCGGGTAGCCGCGCTGGGACGGGTGGAGCGCGGGCAGCGCGCCTTCCTTCGTCGACACGTCCGTCAGATAGCGACAGATCCGCTCGACGCGCTGACCGCCGCAGCCCCCGATCGAGTCGAGCACGCTCAGCGCGTGAGCGGTGTGCAGCGGCTGACTCACCGGGCCGCGAAGATCGGGTTCGAGCGCGTGACCGTAGCCGCCGTCCTCGTTGCGATAGGCGGCCAGCGCGGTTTCGACGCTGTCCGCGCTTCCTTCCAGGAAGAGATGGGCGAACCGCCGCTGTTCGAGGACGCGTGCGGTGAGCCAGATGAACCGCTCGGCGCGGGCGAGAGAGTGTGCTCCGGTTCCAGCCATGAACCGACCGTAGAGGGGAAGAGACCGCCGACAGGGCCCTCCCGGCCCGGCTGCACTCTCAGGAGCGGGATACTGAGGTCATGCGGTTGACGATTTTCTGGGAACGGATGGCGGATCATTTCGGCGAGACGTACGCCGACTCCTTCGCACGCGATCACGTCATGGCGGAGCTCGGCGGCCGTACGGTCCACGAGGCCCTGGCCGCCGGCTGGGAGGCCAAGGACGTCTGGCGCGGCGTCTGCTCGGCGGTCGGGGTCCCCGCGGACAGGCGCTGAGCGACGAGTCCCGCACACCGGCACGACCGCTGTACCGTGCCGGCCCGGACGGTCCTGACAGGGCGGGCGCGGGTTGCCGCCGCGGTGAGCGAGACTTGTCCCGTGGCACCGACAGACGAGACCGCCCAGACCCAGCCGCCAGCCCCGCCTCCCGCACCACCGAATCCGCCGCCGTCCGGTGCCGGCCCCGTCCGCATGCCCGGCTGGCTGCCGCGCGCGATGGTCATGGCACTGGCGCTCTACGGGTGCTTCCAGCTGGGCAGCTGGGCCTTCTACCAGCTCATCGGACTGCTGACCAACGCCCTCATCGCCTTCTTCCTGGCGCTGGCCATCGAGCCGGCCGTCAGCCGCATGGCCGGGCGGGGGATACGCCGGGGACTCGCCACCTTCCTGGTCTTCCTCGCCGTGCTGGTCGCCGGTGTGGGTTTCGTCGTCCTGCTCGGCTCGATGCTCGCCGGACAGATCGTCGAGATGGTCGACGAGTTCCCCGAGTACCTCGACTCGGTGATCAACTGGGTCAACCAGACCTTCCGCACGGAGCTCTCCCGGGTCGAGGTGCAGGACAGCCTGCTGCACTCCGACTGGCTCCAGAAGTACGTGCAGAACAGCGCGACCGGCGTACTCGACGTCTCCACCACAGTCCTCGGCGGACTGTTCCGGCTGTTGACGATCTTCCTGTTCTCGTTCTACTTCGCCGCCGACGGCCCCCGGCTGCGGCGCGCGCTGTGCTCCGTACTGCCGCCCTCCAGGCAGACCGAGGTGCTGCGAGCCTGGGAGATCGCGGTCGACAAGACCGGTGGCTACATCTATTCGCGCGGACTGATGGCGCTCGTCTCGGGCGCGGCCCACTACGTCCTGCTGGTGGTCCTCGGTGTGCCCTACGCACCGGCACTGGCGGTCTGGGTCGGCCTCGTCTCGCAGTTCATCCCCACGATCGGTACGTACCTGGCAGGCGCGCTGCCCATGCTGATCGCCTTCACCGTCGATCCCTGGTACGCGCTGTGGGTGCTCGGCTTCGTCGTGGTCTACCAGCAGTTCGAGAACTACGTGCTGCAGCCGAAGCTCACGTCCAAGACGGTGGACATCCATCCCGCGGTCGCCTTCGGTTCGGTGGTCGCGGGCACCGCGCTGATGGGGGCGGTCGGTGCGCTCATCGCCATCCCGGCGGTCGCGACGCTCCAGGCCTTCCTGGGCGCGTACGTGAAGCGTTACGACGTGATGGACGACCCGAGGGTGCAGGGCGGCCACCGCTGGCAGCGTGGCGAGCACGAGCCGGTGCTGCAGCGGATCCGCCGCGCGGTACGGGGCGGAGGCGGCTCGGGCGGCGGCTCGGGCGGCGACGGCCGACTCGGCCAGTAGCCGATGGCATCGACCTGATTGACGTGCCCGTCGGCGACCGTTGTACGCGGCTGCTCTCGGTCGTGTCGGCCCGGCGTGGTGTGCTTGACACTGAAATCGAACATCCATTCTCATGGGATTCCGGCCGGGTTTTGCCGGACCCGACCGTGGAGTTGTCCACAGGCCGGGAGGACGCCGAGGCCCATTGTCAGTGGCAGGGGTTAGCGTCTTTCACGTGAAGCGATCGACTCAAGCAAATCGGGTGGAACCCATGGCAGGAAACGACCGCGAGAAGGCGCTGGACGCCGCACTCGCACAGATTGAACGGCAATTCGGCAAGGGCGCCGTGATGCGCCTCGGTGAGCGGCCGAACGAGCCCATCGAAGTGATCCCCACCGGATCCACGGCGCTCGACGTCGCGCTCGGCGTCGGTGGTCTGCCGCGCGGCCGCGTGGTGGAGGTGTACGGACCGGAGTCCTCCGGCAAGACGACGCTGACGCTGCACGCCGTGGCGAACGCGCAGAAGCTCGGCGGCTCGGTGGCGTTCATCGACGCGGAGCACGCTCTGGACCCCGAGTACGCCAAGAAGCTCGGCGTGGACATCGACAACCTCATCCTCTCGCAGCCGGACAACGGCGAGCAGGCGCTGGAGATCGTGGACATGCTGGTCCGCTCCGGCGCGCTGGACCTGATCGTGATCGACTCCGTCGCGGCCCTGGTGCCCCGTGCGGAGATCGAGGGCGAGATGGGCGACTCGCACGTCGGTCTGCAGGCCCGCCTGATGAGCCAGGCGCTCCGCAAGATCACCAGCGCGCTCAACCAGTCCAAGACCACCGCCATCTTCATCAACCAGCTCCGCGAGAAGATCGGTGTGATGTTCGGCTCCCCGGAGACCACGACCGGTGGCCGGGCGCTGAAGTTCTACGCCTCGGTGCGTCTGGACATCCGGCGTATCGAGACGCTGAAGGACGGCACCGACGC
>NZ_JBEOVL010000067.1:0-25319 GCF_040295485.1 Streptomyces sp. NPDC002793
GATGCTGTTGCGGTTGCGTTGTTGAGGGGGGAGCGTGCGGAGGCGGGGACCGTTCTGTCCGCGCTGGCCGAGGTGTATGTGCGTGGTACGGAGGTGGACTGGGCGGCCGTGATCGGCGGGGGAAGTCTCGTTCCGCTGCCGACCTATGCCTTCCAACGCGAACGCTACTGGCTTGGCCATGTCGTCCCCGATGCTCCTGCGATCACTGGCGCGCACGTGTCGGACTCCGCCTTCTGGTCGGCTGTGGAGTCCGGCGACACCGAGGCGCTGGCCGGGACGCTGCGTCTCGACGCCGGTGACCTGGACGCCGTACTGCCCGCCCTCGCCGACTGGCGTCGCGATCAGGCCGACAGATCCCGGGTGGACGGGATGCGCTACCGCGCCGTGTGGCGTACGGCTGAGAACAACTCTGTTTCTGTCTCAGGGCGTTGGCTTGTGCTGCGTACCGAGGGCGTACCGGAGGACCTGACCGGTACATACGCTTCGGCCCTGGCCGCAAGCGGGGCCGAGCCCCTGATCGCCACTCTGACCGACGACGAACTCGACCGCTGGGAGCTCGCGGCCCGGCTGGCCGACGAGGACGCCCTCGGTGACGGGTTCGACGGCGTGATCTCCCTCGTCGCACTCGACCCGCGCACCGGTTCCGGCGCCCCAGGGTTCCCGGTGTCGGTGGCGGGGACGTTGGCGTTGGTGCAGGCGTTGGGGGATGCGGAGATCGAGGCGCCGTTGTGGTGTGTGACGTCGGGTGCGGTGTCGACCGGGCGGTCGGACCGTCCGGTGGATCCGTGGCAGACGCAGATCTGGGGTCTGGGGCGGGTGGCCGCGTTGGAGTTCCCGCAGCGTTGGGGCGGTCTGGTGGACCTTCCGGCAGTGCTGGACGCCAGGGCTGCGGACCGTTTCACCCGGGTGCTCGCCGGCACCGAGGACCAGGCAGCCGTACGCGCCTCCGGTGTGTTCGCACGCAGGCTCGTCCGGGCCGCCGAACCCACCGGGGCACAGGCCCGCGCCTGGCGGCCCGACGGAACCGTCCTGATCACCGGAGGTACCGGCGGCCTCGGCTCGCGGGTGGCCGCCTCACTGGCCGAAGCCGGTGCCGAGCACCTGCTGCTGACCAGCAGGCGGGGCCCCGAGGCCCCCGGTACGAGCGAACTCGTCGCCGCCCTGGAGGCGTCGGGCTGCCGTGTCACCGTGGCGGCGTGCGACGTCGCCGACCGCGAAGCGCTCTCCGCGCTGCTGGCCGAGCACCGGGTGACCGGCGTCGTCCACGCCGCCGGCGAGGTCGCCACGATGCCGCTGGCCGCCACCGGCCCCGAGGAGTTCGCCCAGGTGCTGCGGGCCAAGACGCTCGGTGCCACCCACCTGGACGCCCTGCTGCCGGACGCCGATCTGTTCGTACTGTTCTCCTCCATCGCCGGAATCTGGGGCAGCGGGCGGCAGGCCGCCTACTCGGCCGCCAACGCGTTTCTCGACGGTCTGACGGAACGACGCCGCGCTCGCGGCGCCGGAGCCACCTCCGTCTCCTGGGGCCCCTGGGCAGAGGCCGGCATGCTCGTCGACGGCGAGGCGGAGGAGCACCTGCGCCGTCGCGGTCTGATCGCGCTGGACCCCGCCGTGGCGGTGGCCGCGCTGGAGCAGGCCGTCACCCACGACCTCGGCTGCGTCACCGTCGCCGATGTCGACTGGCCCCGCTTCCACGCCAGCTTCACCGCCGCCCGGCCCGCGCCCCTCTTCGCGGAACTTGCCGAAGACGCCCGGCCGGAGCCCCGAACGGGGGACACCGCCGAGGGGAAGACGGTCCGCCGACGCCTGGCGGAACTCGGGTCGCGTGAACGCGAGCGCGTCCTCCTGACATTGGTGCGCGACTCGGCGGCAACCACCCTGGGACACACCGACAGTGAACAGGTCGCTCCCCTGCGGGCCTTCTCCGATCTCGGATTCGACTCGCTCATGGCCGTGGAACTGAGGAGCTTGCTGGCCGAGGCCACCGGTCTCGACCTGCCCGCCACCCTGGTCTTCGACCACCCGACCGCCCAGGACCTCACCACCCACCTCGCCGCGCTGCTCGCCGAGGACCTGCCGACCCAGGCCGACGGCTCCAGGACCACCGAGGCGGCCCCGGCGGTGACCGCCGTCGCCGCCGACGAGCCCATGGCGATCATCGCCATGAGCTGCCGCTTCCCCGGAGGCGTCCGGTCGCCCGAGGATCTCTGGGACCTCGTCGCCGCGGGCACCGACGCGGTGGGAGACTGCCCTGCCGACCGCGGCTGGCCACTGAAACCCGCCGCTGACGACAGCGGGCCCCGCCCTCTGCAGGGCGGCTTCCTGGAGGACATCGCGTCCTTCGACGCCGGACTGTTCAACATCTCGCCCCGCGAAGCCGTCGCGATGGACCCGCAGCAGCGACTGCTGCTGGAAGCGGCCTGGGAGGTCTTCGAGCGGGCCGGCATCGACCCGCTGTCCCTACGCGGCTCCCGCACCGGAGTCTTCGCGGGTGCCAACAACCACGACTACACCTCCCTGCCCGGCGAGGCCCCCGAGGGCAGCGAGGGCTACCTGGCCACCGGCAGTTCGGCCAGCGTGCTATCCGGCCGGATCTCCTACACCTTCGGCATCGAGGGCCCCGCCGTCACCGTCGACACCGCCTGCTCCTCCGGCCTCGTCGCCCTGCACCTCGCCGGACAGGCCCTGCGCAACGACGAATGCTCCCTCGCCCTCGCGGGCGGCGTCGTGACCATGTCCACCCCCGGTGTGTTCGCCGAGTTCGGCAAGCAGGACGCCATGGCCGCCGACGGCCGCTGCAAGGCCTTCTCCGACACCGCCGACGGCACAGGCTGGGCCGAGGGCGTCGGCGTACTCCTGGTGGAGCGGCTCTCCGACGCACGCCGCAACGGCCACCGCATCCTCGGAGTGGTGCGCGGCAGCGCCGTCAACCAGGACGGCGCCTCCAACGGGCTCACCGCACCCAACGGCCCCTCCCAGCAGCGGGTCGTCCGGGCCGCCCTGGCCGCCGCCGGCCTGGAACCGCACGAGGTCGATGCCGTGGAGGCACACGGCACCGGTACCAGGCTCGGTGACCCCATCGAGGCGCAGGCCGTGCTCGCCACCTACGGTCAGGACCGCGAGGAGCCGCTCTGGCTCGGCTCCGTCAAGTCCAACATCGGCCACACACAGGCCGCGTCCGGCATCGCGGGCGTCATCAAAATGGTCATGGCCATGGACGCCGGGCGGCTCCCGCGCACCCTCTTCGCCGACCGGCCCACCACCCAGGTCGACTGGACCGCAGGCAACGTCCGCCTCCTCGACGAGGATCGGGAGTGGCCCGACCACGGCCGGCCGCGCCGTGCCGGCGTCTCCTCCTTCGGCATGAGCGGCACCAACGCCCACGTGGTCCTCGAACAGGCACCTGCCGAGGAGAGCCCGCCGGTCCCCGCCGCGTCAGGCTCCCGCCCGGCTCCCGCGCCCTGGCTGCTCTCCGCCGACACCCCCGCCGGACTGCGCGACCAGGCTCGCAGGCTCGCCGCGGCGAACCCGTCCGCCGCCGACCCGATGGACGTGGCCTGGACACTGGCCACCGGCCGCGCCACCCTCACCGAACGCGCTGTCGTCCTCGGTCCCGACGCGCTGGCCGCTCTCGCCGAGGACGGCGAGTCGCCGGGACTGCGCCGAGGCACGGCCCGCCCGGCAGGCGCCCCCGTGTTCGTCTTCCCCGGACAGGGCTCCCAGTGGACGGGCATGGCCGCCGGACTGCTCGACACCCAGCCGGTGTTCCGAGCCCGCCTCGAAGAGTGCGAGCGCGCACTCGCCCCGTACCTCGACTTCTCCCTGATCGCGGTGGTCCGCGGTGAGGACCCCGTGCACACCGGTACGGACCGCGCCGATGTCGTGCAGCCGTTGCTGTGGGCGGTGATGGTGTCCCTGTCCGAGCTGTGGCGTGCGGCGGGCGTCGTACCCCCTGCGGTGATCGGCGCTTCCCAGGGAGAGCTGGCCGCCGCCGTGGTGGCGGGAGCCGTGAGCCTGGACGACGCGGCCCGGATCGTCGCGGCCCGCAGCCGCGCGATCGCCGAGCGACTGTCCGGCCGCAGCGGACTGGTGTCGCTGCCGATGACGGAATCCGAGGCCGAGGAGTTCCTCGCGCCGTGGGCGGGACGACTGTGGATCGCCGCACTGAACGGCGCCCGCTCCACCGTCGTAGGCGGAGCCGAGGCCGAACTGGCCGAGCTGACCGCCGCGTGCGAACGGCATGGCGTGCGCGCCCGACGCGTCGGCATCGACTACGCCTCCCACACCGCCCTCGTCGAACCGCTCCGCCCCGTCTTCGAGGAACTCCCCGTCACCCCCGCCCGTACCGGCGACGTGACGTTCTACTCGACGGTCACCGGGGCGGCCCTGGACACCGCTGGCCTGGACAACGACTACTGGTACGACAACCTCCGCAACACCGTCCGCATGGACCGGGCCGTTCGGGCGGCCATGGCCGACGGCCACACCACCTTCCTGGAGATCAGCCCGCACCCGGTGCTCACCCCGGGCATCCAGGAGACCCTCGACGACGCCGACTCCCCGGGCGGCGTTCTCGCCACCCTGCGCCGTGGCGAGAACGACTCCCACCGCTGGCTGCTGGCGCTCGCCGAGGCGCACTGCGCGGGCATCGACGTCGACTGGCTCCCCGTCCTCGGCGGTCCGGCCGACCGCAGCATCATCGACCTGCCCACCTACCCCTTCCAGCAACGGCGGTACTGGCCCGACACCCGCCCCACCGCCGACGTCACCGGCGCCGGGCTCGCCGCCGCGGGCCACCCCCTGCTGGGTGCCGCCGCTCCGCTGGCCGGCGGCGGCACACTGTGGACCGGCAGGCTGTCGCTCACCACCCACCCCTGGCTCGCCGACCACCGCGTCGGAGACGTCGTGCTGCTGCCCGGCACCGCGTTCGTCGAACTGGCCCTGCACGCCGGAGCCGACGGGCTCGACGAGCTCACCCTCCAGGCGCCCCTGGTGATGCCCGACAGCGGGGGAGTGACGCTCCAGATGCTCGTCGGCGAGGCCGCCGCGGACGGCCGCCGGCCCGTCACCGTCTCCTCCCGCCCCGAGCCGACGGACGGCGCGGACCACCTCGGACGCCCCGCGGCGGACTGGTCCACCCACGCCACCGGTTTCCTCACCGACCTCACCGGTCTCACGGCGGAAGCCCGGGAGCCCGGTGAGCTGTCCGCGTGGCCGCCCACCGGAGCCGAACCTGTGGCCGTCGACGGCTGCTACGAGGCCCTCGCCGACAGCGGCTACGCCTACGGGCCCGTCTTCCAGGGCCTGAAGGCCCTCTGGCGGACCGAGAGCGACGTGTACGCCGAAGTCGCCCTCCCCGCGCAGGCCCGCGACGGCGCCGCACGCTTCGGGCTGCACCCGGCGCTCTTCGACGCGGCACTGCACGCGGCAGGAGCGGGCGGACTGCTCGGCCGTACGGGGCTGCTCCCGTTCGCCTGGGAAGGCGTACGGCTCCACGCCGCCGGTGCCGACACCCTGCGCGTACGGCTCTCCCTCGTGGGCCGGGACGCGGTCTCGCTCGTCGCCGCCGACGCCTTCGGCGCACCGGTCGCCGAGGTCGACTCGCTCACCTTGCGCCCCATCGGACCCGACGCGCTGCGCCGGGCCTCCCGCGGCACGGCACTCGACGCCCTGTACCGCCTGGACTGGGTGCCCGCCGCCGAAGCCCCCCCGCTCCCGGTCGTCCTCGTCGGCCCGGTCCCCGACGCGCTCGGGACGGCGCAGGCGACCCGGCACGCCGACCTGGCCGCCCTCGCCACGGCCGTCGACGCGGGCGAGCACCTGCCCGGGACCGTCCTGTGGTGCGGCTCCCGGATCGGAGGCGACACCACCGAGGAGGTTCACGCCGCCGTCCACGAGGCGCTCGCGGTCACCCAGACCTGGCTCACGGACGGACGTTTCGCGGGAACACGGCTCGCCGTGCTGACCGTTCGAGCGGTCGCCGTCGGCGCGGGCGAGGGCGTCCCCGACCTCGCGGGCGCCGCCGTGCACGGCCTGCTGCGTTCCGCGCAGAGCGAGAACCCGGACCGTTTCGCCCTCATCGACGTGGACGGCCACCCCGACTCGGCAGCCGCCCTGCCCTCCGCGCTCGGCTCCGCCGAACCCCGCACCGCAGTCCGCACCGGTGCGCTGCTGGCTCCCCGGCTGGCCCGCGGACCCGGCCGGACGACGGAAGGGGTGCCGCTGCCCGGCACCCGGCTCGACATCGTCGGCGAGGGAACTCTGGAGAACCTGGAGTTCGTACCCGCTCCCGAGGCGCTGGCCGACCTCGGCCCCACCCAGGTACGGGTCGCGATGCGCGCCGCCGGCGTCAACTTCCGTGACGTGGTGATGGCCCTCGGGATGGTCCCCGGCCAGAGCGGCATGGGCACCGAAGGGGCCGGAGTGGTCCTTGAGACCGGCGCCGACGTCACCGACCTCGCCCCCGGTGACCGGGTCTTCGGCCTGTTCGCCGGAGCGTTCGGCCCCGTCGCCGTCACCGACCGGCGGGTGCTGGCGCGGATGCGGCCCGAGTGGACCTTCGCCGAGGCCGCCTCCGTACCCACCCCGTTCCTCACCGCCTACTACGGCCTCGTCGACGTCGCCGGCGTCACCGCGGGTGAATCCGTCCTCATCCACGCGGCGGCCGGCGGCGTGGGCATGGCCGCCGTGCAACTCGCCCGCCACCTCGGCCTGGAGATCCACGGAACGGCGAGCCCCGGAAAGTGGCGCGACACCGGCCTCCCTGACGGGCGGCTCTCCTCCTCGCGGACCCTGGACTTCGAGGCCCGGGTCACCGACGCCACCGGCGGACGTGGCGTCGACGTCGTACTGAACTCGCTCGAAGGCCCCTTCATCGACGCCTCGTTGCGCCTGCTCGCCCCCGGCGGCCGGTTCGTCGAGATGGGCAAGACCGACATCCGAGACCCGCTCCAGGTCGCCGCCGGCCGACCCGGCGTCCGCTACGGCGTGTTCGACCTGATGAGCACCGACCGGGGCCGGATCGCGGAGATCTTCACCGAGATCATCGCCCTCTTCGACCAGGGAGCCCTGGAACTCCTGCCGATCACCGCCTGGGACCTGCGGGACGCCGCCGAGGCGTTCCGGTTCATGGGCCGGGGCCGCCACATCGGAAAGAACGTCCTCACCCTGCCGGCCGCCCTCGACCCCGACGGCACGGTCCTGATCACCGGTGGCACCGGAGCTCTCGCCGGATTGCTCGCCCGGCACCTCGTCGCCGAACACGGCGTACGCCACCTGCTGCTGGCCGGTCGCAGCGGCCCCGCGGCCCCCGGCGCCGACCGGCTCGCCGCCGAACTGACCGAGGCGGGTGCCACCGTACGGATCGAAGCCTGCGACGTCTCCGACCGGGACGCCCTCGCCGCGCTGCTCACGGACCTGCACCACCCGCTGACCGGCGTCGTCCACGCTGCGGGCATCCTCGACGACGGCGTCATCGGGTCACTCACACCGGAACGGGCCGACCGCGTGCTGCGCCCCAAGGCCGATGCGGCCGTGCACCTCGATGAACTGACGGAGCGTCAAGACTTGGCGATGTTCGTCCTGTTCTCCTCGGTCGCCGCCACCTTCGGCTCCGCCGGACAGGGGAGCTACTCCGCCGCCAACGCCGTGCTCGACGCGGTGGCACACCGCCGCCGGGTACGTGGCACGGCCGGCCAGTCCCTGTCCTGGGGCCTGTGGGAGACCGAGAGCGGCATGGCGGGCGGCCTCGGCCGCCGGGAACGCGACCGGGCGGCGACGGCCGGAGTGATCGGCGAGGAACACGGCATGGCCCTGTTCGACGCGGCCATCGGCCTCCCCCACGCCCACCTGGTCCCCGTCGCCCTCGACCTCACACAACTGCGGGAACAGGCGAAACACCACCCGGTACCCGCCCTGTTGCGGGGCCTGGTGCGCGCCCCCGCCGAGCGCGCACGCTCCGGCGCGGCAACCCCCCGAGACCTCGCCGCCGACCTGGCCCGGCTCCCGGAGCCCGAGCAGAGGCGCACCGTCCTGGACCTGGTGCGCGCCCACGCCGCCACCGTTCTCGGTTACGAGGGCCCCGACGCCATCGCCGCGGACCTGGCCTTCACCAAGCTCGGGTTCGACTCGCTGACCGGCGTCGAACTGCGCAACCGGCTCACCGCGGCGACCACGCTGCGGCTCACCGCGAGCCTCGTCTTCGAGCACCCCACACCGGCCGTGCTCGCCGAACACCTCTGGTCCGAACTGGTCAGGTCCACGGACCCGGAGCAGGCCCGCACCGCCGCCGTACTCACCGAACTGGACCGCCTGGAAGCTGCCGTCGGACGGCTCACCGGACCCGGCGTGGAGGACGCCGCCGTCGCCGGCCGACTCCGCGCCCTGCTCGCCCGGGTCACCGAGAGCGAGCGGAACACCGCGGGCGGCCAGGCCGCCGCCGTTGCCGACCGCCTCGAGGACGCCTCCGCAGGCGACGTCTTCGACTTCATCGACAAGGAGCTGGGACTGTCGTGAACACCCCCCGCACAGCCTCCGGCCCCGACAGTCCTGGTGAGGGAACGGGCATGTCCAACGAGGAGAAGCTGCTCCAGTACCTCAAGCGCGTCACCGCAGATCTCGCCGAGACCAAGGAACGGCTCCACGAGGCACAGGAACGGGACTTCGAACCCCTCGCGGTCATCGGCACCGCCTGCCGCTACCCCGGCGGGGTCAACACCCCCGACGGCCTGTGGCAGCTCGTCCGCGCGGGCCGGGACGCCATCGGCGACCTGCCCGCCGCACGCGGCTGGGGCGTCCCCGGCGGACCCGACGCGGTGCCCGCCCTCAAGGGCGGCTTCGTCGACGACGCGGACCGCTTCGACGCCGCCCTGTTCGGGATCAGCCCGCGCGAGGCGCTCACCATGGACCCCCAGCAGCGCTTGCTGCTGGAAACGGTGTGGGAGGCGCTGGAACGTGCCGGCATCCCCCCGATGTCCCTGCGCTCCACCCGGACCGGCGTGTTCGTCGGCGCGGGATCCTCCGGCTACGGCGCGGGGGCCCGGCCACCGGAGGGCTCCGAAGGCCACCTCATGACCGGCATGGCGGGCAGTGTCCTGTCCGGCCGGATCGCGTACACCTTCGGACTGGAGGGACCCACCTTCACCGTCGACACCGCCTGCTCCTCCTCGCTGGTCGCCGTGCACCAGGCGGCACGCTCCCTGCACGGCGGCGAGTGCGACATGGCCGTCGCCGCGGGCGTCGCCGTCCTCGCGGACCTCGGTATGTTCGGCGAGTTCGGGAAGCACGGAGGGCTCGCCCCCGACGGACGCTGCAAGTCGTTCGGCGCGGGTGCCGACGGCACCGGCTGGTCCGAGGGCGCGGGCGTGGTCCTGCTGGAACGACTGTCCGACGCCCGGGCCAACGGCCACCAGGTGCTCGCCGTCGTCAGCGGATCGGCCTCCAACTCCGACGGCGCGTCCAACGGCCTCACCGCCCCCAACGGCCGCGCCCAGCGCGCCGTGATCCGTACCGCCCTCGCCGCCGCCCGGCTGATCCCCTCCGAGATCGACGCCGTCGAGGCACACGGCACCGGTACCCGCCTCGGCGACCCCATCGAGGCCCAGGCCCTCCTCGACACCTACGGCCAGAACCGCGAGGAGCCGCTCTGGCTCGGCTCGGTGAAGTCGAACATAGGCCACGCCCAGGCCGCCGCCGGCATGGCCGGGCTGATCAAGATGGTGGAGGCGCTGCGCCACGGCGTGCTGCCGCGCACCCTGCACGCCGAGGAACCGTCCCCGGACATCGACTGGTCCGCGGGTGCCGTACGACTACTGGCTGAGGAACGCCCCTGGCCCCGGTCCGACCGGCCGCGCCGGGCGGGCATCTCCTCGTTCGGGCTGAGCGGCACCAACGCCCACGTCATCCTCAGCGAGGCGCCGGACCCCGACCCCCGGCTCCCGGACCCTGCCACCGCACCCGAACCGGTCCGGCCCGCCGTCGCCCCCGCCGTCGTGCCCTGCCTGGTCTCGGGCCGCACCGCCGACGCGCTCGCCGCGCAGGCGGACCGGCTGGCCGCCGCCCTCGACGCACGGCCGAACCTTCACCCGCTGGACGTCGGCCGCACCCTGGCCACCAGCCGCTCCCCGCTCGAACACCGCGCCGTCGTCCTGGCCGGCGACCGGGACGGCCTCGCCGCCGGACTGACCGCGCTCGCCACGGGCCGCACCCCGGCGGGCGTGCTGCGCGGCGAGGCCGGCGACGCCCGGACGGCGTTCCTGTTCACCGGCCAGGGATCCCAGCGGGCCGGGATGGGCCGCGAACTGTACGCGGCGTTCCCGGTGTTCGCCGAAGCCTTCGACGCCGTCTGCGCACGACTGGCCGCCGGACCGGGCCGGTCCCTGCGGCAGATCGTCTTCGACGGCGGAAGCGCACTCGACCGTACCGTTCACGCCCAGGCCGGACTGTTCGCGCTCGAAGTGGCACTGTTCCGGCTGCTGGAGACCTGGGGCCTGATCCCCGACCACGTGATCGGCCACTCCGTGGGCGAGATCGCGGCCGCCCACGTCTCCGGAGTGCTCTCCCTCGACGACGCCTGCCGGCTCGTCGCAGCACGCGGACGGCTGATGCAGGAACTGCCCGCCGACGGCGCGATGCTCGCCGTCGAGGTGGCCGAGCACGAGCTGGAGCTGCCGGAGGGCGTGGACCTCGCCGCCGTCAACGGGCCCACCTCCCTGACGGTCTCCGGCGACGCCGACTCCGTCGCCGGGTTCGAGACCCGACTGGGGGCGGACGGACACCGAGTCAAGCGGCTCACCGTCTCGCACGCCTTCCACTCCCGCCTGATGGAGCCGATGCTCGCCGAGTTCGCCACGGTGGCCGAGAGCCTCACCTACCGCGCGCCGTCCCTGCCCCTGGCCTCCACCCTGACCGGGGGGCCCGTCGACGCGGACACCCTGTGCAGCCCGCAGTACTGGGTCCGCCAGGTACGCGAGACGGTCCGCTTCGCCGACGCCGTGTCCTGGCTGCACGGCCACGGCACGAACACCTTCGTCGAACTGGGCCCCGGCGGGACCCTCGCCGCCGCCGTACGCGAAGTCCTCCCCACCGCCGGGGCGACGGTGGCGGCCGTCCTCCGGCCGGGACGCCCCGAGCCCGAAGCACTGCTGACCGCTCTCGCCGCCGCCCACACGGCGGGCGCCGCCGTGGACTGGACCGCCGTCTTCGACACATGGGGCGGACACCGGGTGCCCCTGCCCACGTACGCGTTCCAGCGCGACCGCTACTGGGTCGAAGCCGGCACCGCCGCCCCGGCGGAGCCGGCGCGAGGCCCGGCCGACCGATCCGAAGCCCGGTTCTGGGACGCCGTCGACAAGGCCGACGCCGACACGCTCGCCGACACCCTGGGCCTGCCCGGCCCGGCCGCCGTCGAGCCGCTGCTCCCGGCCCTCGCACGCTGGCGCCGGAGCAGCAACGACCGGGCCCGTGCCGACGCCCTGCACCACCGGGTGACCTGGCGGCCGCTCACCGGCGTACCCGCGACAGCGCTCGGCGGTACCTGGCTGGCCGTGCTGCCCGCCGACCGCGCCGAGGCACCCCTGGTCACCGCCACGTTGAAGACCCTGCGCGACGCGGGGGCCGCCGTCACCGAACTGCTCGTCGACCCGGCCGAGGCCGAACGCGCGGGACTCGCCGCGCGGTTGAGCGCGTCCGCCGACGCCGCCGGTCCGTTCACAGGCGTCGTTTCCCTGCTCGGTCTCGACGACACACCCACCGCCGGACGTCCCGCGCTGTCCGCCGGGCTGGCCGGGGCCGTCCTGCTCATCCAGGCCGGGGGCGACGCCGGGCTCGACGCCCCGCTGTGGGTGCTGACCTGCGGAGCCGTGGCCGTGGGCCCCTCGGAGCGGGTCGACGCCCCCCGGCAGTCGGCGCTGTGGGGCCTCGGACGGGTCGCCGCACTGGAACACCCCGGGCGCTGGGGCGGTCTGATCGACCTCCCCGCGACCCTCGACGACCGTACGGCGCCCGTCCTGGCCACAGTCCTCACCGGCGGAACCGGCGAGGACCAGGTCGCCGTACGACGGTCAGGGGCGTTCGCCCGACGGATCGTCCGTGCGACACCCGCCGCCCCCGCCCCCGCCTGGCGACCGGACGGCACGGTGCTCGTCACCGGGGGCACCGGCGCGCTCGGCGCCCGTACCGCCCGCCTGCTCGCCGCGCGCGGCGCCGCGCACGTCGTGCTGACCGGACGTCGCGGCCCCGACGCCCCCGGTGTGGCCGAACTCGTCGCCGAACTCGCGCCCACCCGGGTCACCGTGGTGGCCGGCGACGTCACCGACCGCGAGGCCATGGCCGCCCTGATCGAGGCGCACGACATCCGCTCCGTGGTGCACGCCGCCGGTACGGACGGCGTCGAAGCACTGGAGAGCACCGGACTCGACGCCTTCGCCGACGTCCTCGACGCCAAGGTCCGCGGCGCGGAGGTGCTCGACGCGCTGCTCTCCGATGCCACCCGCGTCGAACGGTTCGTCCTGTTCTCCTCCGTCGCCGGAGTCTGGGGCAGCGGCGGTCAGAGCGCCTACGCCGCCGCCAACGCCCACCTCGACGCACTGGCCCATCACCGCCGCGCCCGCGGCCTGCACGCGACCTCGGTCGCCTGGGGCCCCTGGGACGGGACGGGCATGGCCGTCCGCGACGGCGCCCGCGAACACCTCTCCCGCCGAGGGCTCCGCCCCATGCCGCCGGCCGTTGCCACCGCCGCGCTCGCCGCCGTCCTCGACGGTGACGAGACGACGCCCGTCGTCGCGGACGTCGACTGGGCGCGCTTCGCGGCCGCCTTCCAGGTCTCCCGCCCCACCCGGCTCTTCCACGAGATCCCGGAGGCCGCAGACGCGGCGCCCTCCGACAGCGCAGACCTGGGAGAGGTGCGCACCGGGTGGGCCCGGCGCCTCGCCGCGCTGCCCGCCCAGGACCGTCCCGGACCGCTCACCGAACTCGTACGGGAGGAGACCGCGGCCGTGCTCGGCCACGCTTCCACGGACCCCGTCGGTGCCCGGACCCCGTTCCGGGACCTCGGTGTCGACTCGCTCACCGCCGTCGAGCTGCGCGACCGGCTCGCCGCCCGCACCGGACTCACCCTCCCCGCCGGTCTGGTCTTCGACCACTCCCGGCCCGCCGTGCTGGGAGAACACCTCGCCGCCAGGCTCGGGGACGGCGGCCTGACGCCCACGGCCCCCGACGCACGTACGGAGCCGGTTTCCGACGACCCCGTCGCCGTCATCGGCATCGGCTGCCGCTTCCCGGGCGGCATCAGTACGCCCGAAGACCTCTGGCGGCTGGTGTCCCAGGGGGAGGACGCCGTCACCCCCTTCCCGGCGGACCGGGGCTGGGACCTCGCGGGGCTCCTCGACGGGACGGAAGGCGGCGGTGCCTCCGTGGTCGGCCTCGGAGGGTTCCTCGACGACATCGCCGGGTTCGACGCGGGCATGTTCGGCATCTCGCCCCGCGAGGCCCTCTCCATGGACCCCCAGCAGCGGCTGCTGCTGGAGACCGCCTGGGAGGCCGCCGAACGGGCCGGGGTCGCTCCCGACTCCCTGCGCGGCAGCGACACCGGCGTCTTCGTCGGCAGCAACGGCCAGGACTACGGCTACCTGCTGATCGGCTCCGGCGAAAACGTCGACGGGCGCCTCACAGCGGGTGCCACCGGAGCGGTCCTGTCCGGACGGCTCTCCTACACCCTCGGCCTTCAAGGCCCCGCCGTCACGGTCGACACCGCATGTTCGTCCGGCCTCGTCGCCACACATCTCGCCCTGCGCGCCCTCCGCACCGGCGAGTGCTCCCTGGCACTGGCCGGCGGGGTGTCGGTGATGACCACACCGGGCGCGTTCGTCGAGTTCGGCACTCTCGGCGGGCTGGCCGCCGACGGCCGCTGCAAGCCGTTCGCCGACGGCGCCGACGGCACCGGATGGAGCGAGGGCGTCGGCATGCTGCTCCTGGAACGCCTCTCCGACGCACGCCGCAACGGGCACCCGGTGCTCGGCATCCTGCGCGGCAGCGCCGTCAACCAGGACGGGGCGTCCAACGGGCTCACCGCCCCCAGCGGCCCGGCACAGCAGCGCGTGATCCGCGCCGCGCTCGCGGACGCCGGCCTCGCCCCCGCCGAGGTCGACGCCGTGGAGGCACACGGCACCGGCACCCCGCTCGGCGACCCGATCGAGGCGGAGGCACTCCTCGCCGTGTACGGCCAGGACCGTACGCACCCCCTGTGGACCGGGAGCGTCAAGTCCAACATCAGCCACACCCAGGCCGCCTCCGGCGTCGCCGGGATCGTCAAGATGGTTCAGGCGATGCGCCACGGGATCCTGCCGGGCACCCTGCACATCGACCGGCCCACGACCCGGGTGGACTGGTCCGCCGGGGACGTCGCCCTCCTCACCGAGGCCCGTCCCTGGCCCGAGACCGGCAGGCCGCGCCGTGCCGGCATCTCCTCCTTCGGCGTCAGCGGCACCAACGCGCACCTCGTCCTGGAAGCCCCCGACCCCGAGGACACCCGCCTCGACGCCCCACCCGCACCCGCCACCGGAGCCACCCTGCCGCTCGTGCTCTCCGCGTGCGACGGCAAGGCCCTGCGCGCCCAGGCCGACGCTCTGCGCATTCACCTGGAATCCTCCGGAACCCGGACGGCGGGCGACCCCGAGGCCGGACTCGCCGACATCGCGCACACCCTGGTCACCGCCCGCTCGGCCCTCGAACACCGAGCCGTGGTGACCGGCACGGACCGCCCCGGGCTCCTCGCCGCGCTCACCGCGCTCGCCGAGGACCGCCCCCACCCGGCCGTCGTCACCGGCCGGGACACGACCCCCAAGGTGGCCTTCCTCTTCCCCGGCCAGGGCACCCAGTGGGCCGGAATGGCGGCCCGGCTCCTCGACGAATCACCGGTGTTCGCGACCCGCTTCGCCCAGTGCGCGCACGCACTCGCCCCGCACATCGACTTCGTGCCCGCCGACGTACTGAGGCAACTGCCCGGCGCAGCCACCGTCGACCGGGTCGATGTCGTCCAGCCGCTGCTGTGGGCGGTGATGGTCTCGCTCGCCGAGGTGTGGCGCTCGCACGGCGTCAACCCGTCCGCGGTCGTCGGCCACAGCCAGGGCGAGATCGCCGCCGCCTGCGTCGCCGGGGCGCTGACCCTGGCCGACGGTGCCGCCGTCGTCGCGCTGCGTGCCCGAGAGCTCACCCAAGTCGCGGGCCGGGGAGGCATGTTGGCTGTGGCGCTGCCCGTCGCACGTACCGAGGAGGCGATCGCCGGGCACACCGGGCGGGTCTGTGTCGCCGTCGTCAACGGCCCCGGCGCGACCGTGGTCTCCGGCGACACCGAGGCGCTGGAGGAAGTGGCCGCCGCACTCGCCGCCGACGGCGTCCGCACCCAGTGGCTGCCCTTCGACTACGCAGCGCACTCCGAACACATGGAAGCCGTACGCTCCACCGTCACCGCCGCCCTGACCGCCGCGAACCCGACCCCCCGCACCTCCGACGTACCGTTCTACTCCTCGCTCACCGGCGACCGCTTCGACACCGCGGGCGCCGACGCCGGCTACTGGTACCGCAACTTCCGCGAGACCGTCCGGTTCGACCTGGCCACCGCGGCGGTGCTCCGCGACGGGCACACCCTGCTCGTCGAGATCTCCCCCCACCCGGTGCTCCTCGCCGCCGTGCAGGAGACCGCCGCCCAGGAGAACCGCTCCGTCGCCGCAGTCGGCACCCTGCGCCGCGGCGAGGGCGGCCGCGACCGGCTGCTGGCCGGCCTGGCCGAGGCCCACGTCCTCGGCGCACCCGTCGACTGGCGTCCCGCTCTCGAACCCTTCCCCGGCGCCCACCTCGTCGACCTGCCCACCTACGCCTTCCGACGCACCCGCTACTGGCCCACCCCCCGGCCGGCCGAAGCACCTGCGGCGGCACCCGCCGCCGCGTCCCCGGCGGAACTCCGCTTCTGGACGGCCGTCGACGAGGGCGACACCGAGGCCCTGGCCACCACCGCCGGACTCGACGCGGCGGCGCTGGAACCCCTGCTGCCCGCCCTCTCGGCATGGCACCGGGACGCCCGCGAACAGGAGGCCGTCGCCTCCTGGCGGTACGAGATCGCCTGGACCCCCCTGGCGGAGCCGACCCCCGCGACATCCTGCGAGGGACGCTGGCTGCTGGTCGCACCCCCCACAGCCACCGCGACGGCCGACGCCTGCCGTGCCGCGCTCACCGACGGGCACGGCGAGGTCGACGTGCTCGTCGTCAACCCCTCCGACACCGACGCGGCGGACCTCGCGGACCTCCTGCGCGACTACGTGGCGCCCGGCGAACAACTGCGAGGCGTGGTGTCCCTGCTCGCCCAGGACGAGACACCGCACCCCGGTCACCCCTCGGTCACCGCGGGCCTCGCCGGTACCCTGAACCTGCTGCAGGCCGCCCTCGACACCGACCCGGGCCCGCTGTGGACCGTCACCACGGGAGCCGTCGGCGCGGCCGCCGGTGAGACGCCCACCAGCCCGGAGCAGGCCGCCGTCTGGGGCCTGGGCCGCGTCGCCGCACTGGAACACCCGCGCCACTGGGGCGGCTTGATCGATCTGCCGGCCGACGCCTCCGCCCGCGACCCCCGGTCGTTCACCCGGCTCGCCGCCGCCCTCACCCGTACCGACGACGAGGACCAGATGGCGGTACGCGCACGGGCCACCCTGGGCCGGCGGCTGTGCCACACCGACCCCGTACCCCCCGGCGCCGGCACCGGATGGCGGCCGCACGGCACCGTGCTCGTCACCGGCGGCACCGGAGCCATCGGCGGACATGTCGCCCGCTGGCTGGCCGCCGAGGGGGCCGAGCACCTCGTGCTGCTGAGCCGACGGGGCCCCGACGCCCCCGGCGCCCGGGAACTCACCGAGGAACTCACCGTCCACGGCAGCCGCGTCACCGTCGTCGCCTGCGACCTCGAGGACCGCGACGACGTCCGCCGGACACTCGACACCCTGGCCGCCGACGGCGTCACCGTACGGGCCGTCCTGCACATCGCGGGAGTCGGCGTCCTCGCCCCGCTCGCGGACACCACCCTCGCCGACCTCGCCCTCGTGACAGGCGGCAAGATCGCCGGCGCACGCCACCTCGACGAGCTGCTCGACCCCGCCCGGCTCGACGCCGTCGTCCATTTCTCCTCCATCTCCGCGGTGTGGGGCGTGGGCCGGCACGGCGGGTACGCCGCCGCCAACGCCTACGTCGACGCACTCGCCGAACGCCGCGGCCACGAAGGTGCCCCCATGGTGTCCGTCGCCTGGGGGCCGTGGGACGGGGGCGGCATGGTCGACGGCGCCGCCGCCGACGCCCTGCTACGCCGAGGGGTGCCGCTCATCCAGCCCGGCCCCGCCATGGTCGCGCTGCGTCAGGCCCTCGACGCGGGGGCACCGTCCGCCGTCGCCGCGGACATCGACTGGGCGCGCTTCGCCCCCTCCTTCAGCGCGCTGCGCCCCGCGCCCCTGCTGTCCGGACTGCCCGAGGTACGGGCCCTTCGGCCGACCGGGACCGAGGCGGGCCACGACGTGCCCGCCGAGACCGACGACGGGCTCCGCGCGAAGCTGGCGGCGCTCTCTCCGGGCGAGCGCGACCGCGCGGTGCTGGATCTGGTCCGTATCCACGCGGCGGTCGAGCTCGGTCACGCGGGAGCCGAACAGATCGAACCGGAACGCGCCTTCCGCGACCTCGGCGTCGACTCGCTCACCGCCGTGGCACTGCGCAACCGACTGGCCACCGCGACCGGCCTGACCCTGCCCGCCACGCTCGTCTTCGACCGGCCGACACCCGTCGCGCTGGCACAGCACCTGGCGAGCCGGCTGGTGCCGGACGACGTCGACGACCGTCTGCCGTCGACCGACGAACTCGACCGGCTGGAGGCGGCGCTCGCCCGCCGCGCCGACGACGACCTCGACCGGGTCCGCATCGTGATGCGCCTGGAGTCGCTGCTCGCGGGGGCGCGGAACGCGAACGGATCCGCCTCCGCCGACGGCGACACCCTGGCCGACCGGCTCGGGGACGCCACCGACGACGAACTGTTCGACCTGGTGGAAAGGGATCTGGGACTCAAGTGACCGCCGCCGCCCCCAAGACCCCCATGACCCGGACCTGCTGGAGAACCCGATGACCGCCGAAGAGAGCAAGAGCCCCACCGAGCGCAAGCTTCGCGACTACCTGGGACGGGTGGTCGCCGAACTGCACGTCACCCGCAGGCGGCTGAGCGAGGCGGAGTCGCAGGAGCCGGAACCCATGGCCGTCGTGTCGATGGCGTGCACCCTGCCCGGCGGTGTCCGGTCACCCGAGGACCTCTGGCGGCTCCTCGCCGACGGCGCGGACGCCGTCACCCCCTTCCCCGACGACCGGGGCTGGGACGACGGCCCGCTCGCGGGCGCCGACGGGCTCGCGGCACCCGCCGCCTCCCAGGGCGGCTTCCTGCACGAGGCGGCCCTCTTCGACCCCGCGTTCTTCGGCATCAACCCGCGCGAGGCACTGGCCATGGACCCGCAGCAGCGGCTCGTCCTGGAAGCGGCCTGGGAGGCGATGGAACGGGCCGGGATCCACCCCAAGGACCTGCGCGGCACCCGTACCGGCGTGTTCGTCGGCACCAACGGCCAGGGCTACGGGACCGGTATGCAGGCGGGCCTGGCCGGCACCGAGGGCTACCAGCTCACGGGCGCCGCCACCTCCGTGCTCTCCGGCCGCATCGCCTACACCATGGGCCTGGAGGGGCCCGCGGTCAGCGTGGACACCGCCTGCTCCTCGTCGCTGACCGCCCTGCACCTGGCCTCCCGGGCGATCAGGGCGGGCGACTGCTCCATGGCCTTCGTCGGCGGCGTCACCGTCATGCCGCACCCGGTGGGCTTCCACGAGTTCAACCGCCAGAGCGGCCTGGCCTCCGACGGCCGCTGCAAGGCGTTCTCCGCCGACGCCGACGGCATGGGCATGGCCGAGGGCGTGGTGATGGTCCTGGTGGAGCGGCTCGCCGACGCCCAGGCGGCCGGGCACCCGGTCCTCGCGGTGGTACGCGGCTCCGCAGTCAACCAGGACGGCGCCTCCAACGGCCTCACCGCCCCCAGCGGCCCCGCACAGGAACGCGTCATCCGCGCCGCCCTCGCCGGCGCCCGGCTGACCCCCGACCAGATTGACGCGATCGAGGCACACGGCACCGGAACGGTCCTCGGCGACCCCATCGAGGCACGGGCACTGCTCTCCACCTACGGCCGCGACCGGGACCGGCCCCTGTGGCTCGGCTCGCTGAAGTCCAACGTCGGACACACCCAGTCAGCCGCCGGTGTCGCCGGCGTCATCAAGATGGTGCTGGCGCTGCAACACGGCGTACTGCCCCGCACCCTGCACGCCGACGACCCCACCCCGCACGTGGACTGGTCCGCGGGCCCCATCGAACTCCTCACCCGCCAGCGGCCGTGGGAACCCGGCGAGCGGCCCCGCCGGGCAGCCGTCTCCTCCTTCGGCATCAGCGGCACCAACGCCCACGTCATCCTGGAGGAGGCGCCGCCCGCCGACCCCGCCACGCGGCAGTCCGTACGCAGGCCCGCCCCCGGCGTGGTCCCCCTGCCGGTCTCCGGCCGGACCGCACAGGCCCTGACCGCGCAGGCGGAGCGACTGCGCGCCTTCCTCGGCGGAGAAGCCGGCTCCGGGGATCCCGCCGGAGGCGACGCCCGCGCGCACTCCGCCCCGGGAGAGGCATCCGCGTTCCCCGCCGACCTCGTCGACCTCGGCTACTCCCTCGGCGCGACCCGCCAGTCCCACGAGCACCGCGGTGTCGTCCTCGCCTCCGACCCGGCCGCCGCCCTGACCGGCCTGCGCGCCCTCGAAGCGGGCCTGACCGGGCCCGACGTGCTCACCGGCACCGTGCGTCCCGGCCTGACCGCTTTCCTGTTCCCCGGCCAGGGCGCGCAGTACGCGGGCATGGCACGCGACTTGTACGACACCTTCCCGGTGTTCGCCGCTGCCTTCGACGCCGTCTGCGAAAAGGCCGTCGGCGACCGGCCGCTGAAGGAGATCGTCTTCGAGGACGGAACGGCGCTGGACCGCACCGTCCACACCCAACCGGCGCTCTTCGCCGTCGAGGTCGCGCTCTACCGCCTGGCGGAGTCGTGGGACCTGCGCCCCGACGTGGTGGCGGGCCACTCGATCGGCGAGGTGGCGGCGGCCCACGTCGCGGGGATCCTCTCGCTGGACGACGCCTGCCGCCTGGTCTCCGCCCGCGCCAGGCTGATGGACGCGCTGCCCGAGGGCGGCGCGATGCTCGCCGTCGAAGCGGCCGAGGACGAACTGGACCTGCCCGACGACATCGCGCTCGCGGCCGTCAACAGCCCCTCGGCGCTCACTCTCGCAGGGCCCGCCGAAGCGATCCACGCACTGGAGGAGCGTCTCCGCGCCCAGGGCCGCAAGGTCAAGCGGCTCGCCGTCTCGCACGCCTTCCACTCCCACCTGATGGAACCCATGCTCGAAGGGTTCACCGAGGTGGTCCGCGACCTCACCTACCATCCGCCGACGATCCCTCTGGTCTCCACCGTCGCCCTCGACGGAGATCCAACGACCTGGGAGTACTGGGTCCGACAGATCCGCTCGACCGTCCGCTTCGCCGACGCGGCGGCGGAACTGGCCCGGCTGGGCGTCACCCGGTACGCCGAGACGGGCCCCGACGGAGTCCTGTGCGCACTGGTCGCCGAGATGGACGGTGCTGCGGCCACCATTCCGCTGCAGCGTGCCGGACGAGACCAGACCGACACCCTGCTGCGGGCGGCGGCCCGCCTGCACGCGGCCGGACTCGACCCCGACTGGGCGGCCGTCCTGGAACCGTGGGGCCCCCGCCGCACGGAACTCCCCACCTACGCCTTCCAACGGCAGCGGTACTGGCCCGCCCTCGGCGGCCCGGCGGAACTCGGCGCGGTGGGTCTGCGCGGCGCCGGGCACCCGCTTCTGGGGGCGGCCGTCCAGGTCGCCGGGGACGGCGGCCTCGTCCTCACCGGCCGCCTCGCCCGCGCCACCCACCCCTGGCTCGCCGAACACCGGGTACGCGGCACGGTACTCGTCCCCGGCACCGCCCTCGTGGACCTCGCCCTGCACGCGGGCGACCAGGCCGGCTGCACCGTCGTCGACGAACTGACCCTGGGAACCCCGCTGGTCCTGCCCGAGCGGGGCGGTGTCCGGGTCCAGGTGGAGGTCGGCGCACCGCTCCCCGACGGTTCCCGGGACATCGCTCTGTACTCGTGTCCCGACGAGCCCCACGGGGCACCGGCTCCGGATGCGGGCTGGACCCGCCACGCGACGGGGGTCCTGGCCCCGGCCCGCCTCACGCAGCCGGCCGCCCCGCTCACCGAGTGGCCTGCCCCGGACGCCGAGCCCGCCGCCCTGGACGACTTCTACGCCGCCCTCGCCACCGCCGGTCTCGACTACGGCCCCCTCTTCCAGGGCCTGCACACCGCCTGGCTCGGCCCGGACGGCACGGTCTACGCCGAGGTGGCGCTGCCCGCCCCGATCGACGGCACGGACCCCCCGGCCGCCGGCGGCTTCGGGCTGCACCCCGCCCTCTTCGACGCCGCCCTGCACGCTGCGGCCCTGACGGGCCGGGAGCGGAGCGGTTCGGACGTTCGGCTCCCGTTCAGCTGGTCCGGCGTCACCCTGCACGCCACGGGCGCCACCGCCCTGCGCGTCCGGCTGACCCCGACGGGAACCGACGCCGTGTCGGTGGAACTCACCGACCCGGCGGGACGACCCGTCGCCACCGTCAACTCCCTGACGCTGCGCCCCGCAGCGACCACGGACACCGCCGGGGTGCGCCCCGACATGCTGTTCCGCGTCGACTGGACCGCACTGCCCGCAACGGACGGCACCGTCCCCTGGACGCTCGTCGCGGATCCGGCCGACCTGCCGTCCCCGCCGGAGGCCCCCACCCTGGTGGCCGTCGACCTCACCACGGATCCCACCTCATCCTCCGCCCTCGACGAGCCGACCAGGGCCCGCCGAGCCGCACACCGCGCCCTCGAATGCGTCCAGAGGTGGCTCGCCGACGAGAGCTTCGCCGGCTCCCCGCTCCTCCTGCTCACCAGGGGCGCGGTACCGGCCGGAGACACCCCGGTCGACCCGGCTGCCGCCGTGGTGTGGGGCCTCGTCCGCAGCGCCCAGACCGAACACCCCCACCGTTTCGTCCTGTGCGACCTGGACCCCGCCGCCGACTCGCCCCTCGCCGTCCCCGCCGGGTTCCCCACCGGCGCCGACGAACCCCAACTCGCCCTCCGCGACGGACGCTGGTACGCCCCCCGGCTCACCCGGGCGATGGCACCCGCAGAGACTCCCGGCCCTGCCCCGGTGGACCACGGCACGGTCCTCGTCACCGGAGGAACCGGCGTCCTCGGCGGCCTCGTCGCCCGGCACCTCGTCACCGAACACGGAGCCCGTGACCTGCTGTTGGTGAGCCGCAGCGGACCCGATGCGCCCGGCGCGAGCGAACTGGTCACCGAACTGGCCGAGTCGGGAGCCCACGCCCGAGCCGTGGCCTGCGACGTGGCCGACCGCGACGCGCTGGCCGCCCTGCTGGCGGCCGTACCCGCCGACCGGCCCCTGACCGGTGTGGTGCACGCCGCGGGAATCGTCGACGACGGCGTCGTCACCGCCCTGACCCCCCAGCGGCTCGACGCGGTACTGGACGCCAAGGCGGCCTCCGCACTGCACCTGGACGCCCTCGTCGGCGACGTACCCCTCTTCGTGCTGTTCTCCTCCGCCTCGGCGACCTTCGGCTCGGCCGGCCAGGCCGGGTACGCGGCCGCGAACGCGGTCCTGGACGCCGTCGCACACCGCAGGCCGGGAGCCGTCTCCGTCGGCTGGGGCCTGTGGGCCGAGACGTCCGGCATCAGTGCCGGACTGGACGGCACCGACCGGGCCAGGATCACCCGTGCGGGTGCGGCCCTCGCCACGGACGAGGCCCTGGCCGTTCTGGACATCGTCCGTACGGGCGACACCCCGCACCTGGTCGCCCTCCGCCTGAACCTCCCCGAACTCCGGGAGGCACTCGACCGTGATCCCGCCGCGACCGTGCCCCCGCTCCTGCGCGGCCTCGTCACCCGCCGGGTCCGCCCCGGCGCGGCACGGGCCCTGCCCGACGCCGCGACCCCGCTGGCCGAACGCCTCGCCGCCCTCGGCGAGTCCGAACGCGCCGAATTCCTCGCCGACCTGATACGGACCGAAGTCGCCGGTGTGCTCGGGCACGCCGCCGCCGATCTCGTCGAGGACCACAAACCGTTCAAGGACCTGGGCTTCGACTCCCTGACCTCGGTCGAACTGCGCAATCGGCTGGGCGCGGTGACCGGCCTGCGGCTGCCCGCCACGCTGGTCTTCGACCACCCCACCCCGCAGGCCCTGGTGGCACACCTTCTGCCGACCCTGACCGGGACGGACACCGCCGCCCCCGTTCGGGCCGTCCGGGCCGCGCAGACGGACGAGCCCATCGCCATCGTCGCGATGAGCTGCCGCTACCCCGGCGGCGTCAACAGCCCCGAAGACCTGTGGCGGCTGGTGTCCCAGGGCACCGACGCCATCGGCCCGTTCCCGGACAACCGGGGCTGGGACACCGAGGCGCTCTACGACCCCGACCCCGACGCGGCAGGCAAGTCGTACGTGCTCCAGGGCGGCTTCGTCCACGACGCGGACCGCTTCGACCCCGAGCCCTTCGGCATCTCGCCGCGCGAGGCCCTCGCCATGGACCCGCAGCAGCGCATGATGCTGGAGGCCTCCTGGGAGGTCTTCGAACGGGCCGGGCTCGACCCGACGGCACAACGCGGCACCCGTACCGGTGTGTTCGCCGGACTCATGTACCACGACTACGCCACCACCATGACCGTGCTGCCCGAAGGCGTCGAGGGATACCTCGGAACCGGCACCTCCGGCAGTGTGCTGGCCGGCCGGGTCTCGTACACCTTCGGCCTCGAAGGACCGGCGATGACGGTGGACACAGCCTGCTCGTCGTCCCTGGTCGCCCTGCACCTGGCCTGTCAGGCGCTGCGCACGGGCGAGTGCGACATGGCGCTCGCGGGCGGCGTCACGGTGCTGTCCACCCCGGCCGTGTTCATCGACTTCAGCAGGCAGCGCGGCCTGGCCTCCGACGGCCGTTGCCGGTCCTTCTCCGCCGACGCCGACGGCACCGGCTGGTCCGAGGGCATCGGCGTCCTGCTCGTCGAACGGCTCTCGGACGCCGTCCGCAACGGCCACGAGGTACTGGCAGTGGTACGCGGATCAGCCGTCAACCAGGACGGTGCGTCCAACGGCCTGACCGCACCCCACGGCCCCTCCCAGGAACGCGTCATCCGGCAGGCAGTGGCCAACGCCGGCCTGCGGACGTCCGACATCGACGTGGTCGAGGCGCACGGCACGGGCACCTCACTGGGCGATCCGATCGAGGCACAGGCACTGTTGGCCACGTACGGGCAGGACCGTCCTGAGGACCGGCCGCTGTGGCTCGGCTCGCTCAAGTCCAACATCGGGCACACCCAGGCCGCCGCAGGCGTCGGCGGCATCATCAAGACGGTGCAGGCGATGCGGCACGGCGTGATGCCCCGCACCCTGCACGTCGACGAACCGACCACACACGTGGACTGGACCTCCGGAGCCGTGGAGCTGCTGACCGAGGCGCGCGAGTGGCCCGCGCTGGAGGAACTCCGACGGGCCGCCGTCTCCTCGTTCGGCGTCAGCGGCACCAACGCGCACGTGGTGCTGGAGGAACACCGGGCGCCGAAGCCCGCAGCCCCCCGCGGGTCCGCGACGGCCCCCTGGACGCTCTCCGGCAAGACCGCGGCCGCACTCCGGGAGACCGCGGCCGGGCTCGCCGCCGTCGCGGACGAGGCGGACCCCGCCGACGCGGCCTGGCGGCTCGCCACAGGGCGGGCGCCGCTGGAACACCGTGCCGTGGTGCTCGGCCCCGATCGCGCCGCCGCCCTCGCGGCGCTGGCGCAGGACATACCGCACCCGGATGTGGTGCGGGGGAGCGTGGTGCGGGGCGGCACGGTGTTCGTGTTTCCCGGTCAGGGGTCCCAGTGGGCCGGCATGGCGGATGATCTTCTGCGGGTTTCGCCGGTGTTCGCGGATCGGTTCGCGGAGTGTGCGGTTGCTCTGGCTCCTTTTCTTGACCGGCCGTTGAGTGAATTGCTTCGTGCCGATGGGGTCATCGCTGAGCGTCCTGATGTCGTTCAGCCGGTTCTGTGGGCGGTGATGGTGTCGTTGGCGGAGTTGTGGGGTTCGGTGGGTGTGGTTCCGGCTGCGGTGGTGGGTCATTCGCAGGG